>JAUNFZ010000059.1 GCA_030524785.1 Eubacteriales bacterium | reverse complement strand
GCGAACCTCGCGATGCTCCGCATCCGCTCGGTCGCGGGCGTTCGCCCTATATACCTTCTACTTCGCAGTGCTGCGGACCTCGCGATGCTCCGCATCCGCTCGGTCGCGGGCGTTCGCCCTATATGTCCGCTGGAAAATATGCTCCTGCGTGAGCAAGCTCACGGGAGCAATTTCCAGCATCCATGCACTGCTCACTAAACACCGAAGATCGCCATAAAGGTACCGGCCGCCACTGCCGTACCGATAACGCCCGCTACGTTCGGTCCCATTGCGTGCATCAGCAGGAAGTTGGTGGGATCTGCCTCCGCGCCTACCTTCTGGGATACACGGGCCGCCATAGGCACCGCCGAAACACCGGCAGAACCAATCAGCGGATTTATCTTGCCGCCGGACGCCTTGCACATAATTTTACCAAACATAACACCGCCGAAAGTACCAAAGGCAAAAGCTACCAGACCCAGAATTACGATCTTGATCGTTGCCATATTCAGGAAAGCCTCCGCGCTTGTGGAAGCGCCTACGGAAGTACCCAGCAGGATAACGACGATATACATCAATGCGTTGGAAGCCGTCTCTGTCAGCTGTTTTACAACGCCGGACTCGCGGAACAGGTTGCCAAGCATCAGCATACCTACCAGCGGAGCTGTGGTCGGAAGAAGCAGACACACAACGATTGTAATGATGATCGGGAAAAGAATCTTCTCCAGTTTGGATACCGGGCGAAGCTGATCCATCTTGATCTTGCGTTCTTCCTCAGTAGTAAAGGCCTTCATAATAGGCGGCTGAATAATCGGAACCAGCGACATATAGGAATAAGCTGCCACTGCAATCGGTCCCATCAGTTCCGTCTGTCCCAGCTTACCTGCCAGGAAAATGGAAGTCGGGCCGTCTGCGCCGCCGATAATAGAAATAGCCGCCGCTGCCTTTCCGTTAAAGCCAAGAAAGATTGCCAGGAAATACGCCATGTAAATACCAAGCTGTGCCGCCGCACCCAGAAGGAAGCTCTTGGGATTTGCAATCAGCGGACCGAAGTCCGTCATTGCTCCGACACCCATGAAAATAAGGGATGGCAATATACTCCATTCGTCCAGCAGATAGAAGTAATGAAGAAGTCCGCCGACGCCGTTGGACATATCTTCCGGATTCGCCATAATGTCCGGGTAGATGTTTACCAACAGCATACCGAATGCAATCGGAACCAGAAGAAGCGGTTCAAACCCTTTTTTGATAGCCAGATACAAGAATACACAAGCCACGGCTATCATCAGGTAATTTCCCCAGGTCAGGTTGAAGAACGCTGTCTGATGGATCAGATTGCCTAATGTATCTGTAATGTATGACATTGTTTTACCTCCTGTTTTATCGTATCACAAAAACGGTCTGCTCTTAGTTCAGGGATGCCAGTACATCACCGTTTTCCACAGCTGCGCCCACTGCCACGTCAATGCTTGCAACCGTTCCGTCCTGCGGAGCGACAACAGGAATTTCCATCTTCATAGCTTCCAGAATAATGATCGGATCGCCGGCCTTTACAGCCTGTCCTACGCTTGCCTCTACCTTAAATACCTTGCCCGGTACGGAAGCGGTTACCTTTACTCCGCCTGCGCTGCCTGCTGCTGCGGGAGCCGGTGCGGGTGCTGCTTTCGGGGCTGCCTTCGGAGCCGTTGCTCTCGGAGCTGCCGGAGCCGCTGCGCCGCCTGCGCCTTCTTCTACGGTTACGTCATATGCTACGCCATTTACAGTAATTGTATAATTCTTCATCTTATTTTCCTCCTGATTATATATTAGGCTCTCTGCCATTTGTTGCGGTTGCTTCTCTTAATGGAACGCACTACAAATCCGTCCGGGGAAGTTCCCTCTGCCGCTGCAATCGCCGCTGCGATTACTGCTACCAGCTCGCCGTCGTCCGCCGCTTCCTCCACAGGAGCCGCCGGTGCCACAGGAGCCGGTGCAGGCGCCGCTTTCGGGGCCGCTGCCGGTTCGGATTTTTTCTTAAATGATTCCTCCAGCTTCGCAATATGCTTAAACTGTCCGATCAAAAAGCTTAAGAACAAAAGTACCAAAAATACAATGCCGATTCCCATGACTGTATTCATTGCCGCTTCCTGCATAGTCTTCGCCAGAGAAGTATTCTCCTGAGCAAAGCTCATGGAATCCATCGTCAGGGTGTCGCGGTCAAGAATCGTTGTCACTACGCCCTCTCCGTTTGCGAACTCACACGTAGATGCAATGGAGATAATATCGTCAGTCACAGTGATCTCATGCTCTTTCACATCGCCAAGCTCGCCCAGCTCCTCCTTCGCGTCGTTCCACGACTCCACGCTGGTCACCACGCTGGCCTGAGGGATGCTCAGAATGGAGGAGGGATGCAGAATCTCCTGAATCTGATCATCCGTCATGGACGTAATCATATTGATGCTTTCCACCGCATATGACTCCAGCGCCGCGCGGTCGTCAGCAATCAGTCCATCTTCTCCAACGGCCTGTTCCTCTGATGAAGCAGCTTGTGCCGCCTCCGACGCTTCCGTTGTTTCCGCTGCAGCCTCTGTTGTCTGCGCCTCTGTCTCGTCCGCCAAAACCGGTGTTACCGCCATGGCAAGCATCGCAGCTGCAACTGCAGAAGCCAAAAATCCTCTTAATTTTCTCATATCATTCACCTCGCTTAAACCGTGCCATGTTTTTTCGCAGGACGGTCTTCTCTTTTTGTGAATAACATTTCAAAAGCGCCGATCACATATTTTCTTGTGTCAGCCGCCTCAATAATCGTATCTACGTAGCCTCTCCTTGCCGCGGACTGCACACTCGTCTGAAGCTTTGCATACTCCGCCGCCTTTTCATTAATTGTAGCAGCATCCGCATCCGCGTACATAATCTTTGCAGCCAGCTTCGCATCCATCGTACCGATTTCAGCCGTGGGCCATGCAAACGTCATATCTGCGCCGATCGCCTTGCTGTTCATTGCCACATAAGCGCTGCCATATGCCGCGCCAATTACTACGTTCACCTTCGGAACTGTCGCATTTGCAAAAGCGTAGGTCAGCTTTGCCACAGCTTTGGCAATGCCTCTTTCAGAATGAAGATCCGCCTTAAAGCCCTTCACGTTGGTAAGGGAAAGTACCGGGATATCGAACGCATCGCAGAACTGTACAAACTCTGCCGCCTTCACTGCGCCTTTCTTTGTAAGAACAGCGTCGTAAGAAGCTTCCTTATTTCCCTCTGCGTCGTATACTTCCGTACGGTTTGCCACCGCGCCTACCGTCTGTCCGTTCAGGCGAAGGAAACCGGTTACCATTTCCTTTGCATATGCCGCCTTTACCTCCACAAACAGATTGTCGTCCGCAATCTGCGTAAGCAGTATAGACGTATCTCCCACACAGTTTTCCAGGTCTGCACAAACGCGGTTCAGATCATCCGTACATTCCTCGTAGGACATATCGTCCTCATTATTTGCCGGGAGCAAAGCAACCAGCTGACGGATACCTGCGAAAATTTCTTCCTCACTGCCGGTAAAATCTACCAGACCTGCTTCTTCGCTCTGGAATTTTGCCGCTGCAGTATCGCATTTTTCTTTTGTATTGCCATCCAATGCATTCGGGGAATTTACGAACAGCTTTGCATTTTTGTCTTCCATAAATGTAAAGTCTGTAAGGCCCGGAACGATTGCCAGACCGCCTCCGCATGTCCCGAAAACTGCCGTAATCTGCGGAATCACACCTGATGCAAGCACCTGTTTTTCATAGATTGTGCCAAAAGAATTCAGCGCGTCTGTCGCCTCCTGAAGTCTCAGACCTGCACAATCCACCAAACCGATGACCGGAGCGCCCATCTTCATCGCAAGATCATATACGCCCGCTATTTTCTTTGCGTGCATTTCTCCAATTGTTCCGCCGAGAACGGATGCATCCTGGCTGTATACATATACCAGATTGCCATCAATCACACCGTATCCGGTAATCACACCGTCTGCCGGAGTGTCTGCTTTAGCCATGTTGAAATCTGTGTTTCTGGCAGTAATGCCCGCGCCGATTTCAACAAAACTGTTCTCGTCAAGCAAAGATGCAATTCTTTTGCCTGCTAAGCTTTGTGCTGTGTTACTCATTTTTCAGCCCTCCATTTTCCTGTATTAGATAAATTGAAACCAATTATCTGCCGTATATCATTGTACTTGATTTCGGGCTTGATGGCAAGACTTTTGTCGTGAATTTGACAATTTTTTCATAACAGTTCAGCCATGCCAAAAAAATGAAAATACAGACCGTGCAAGCTTGCTTGTTAAGGGCTGTGTTTTCATTTTTTCATGAGCGGAACGCTCATAAGCCGCAGGCCGTCTTTCCAAAAGATGGTCTGCGGCCTGCATGGCTGAGTGGTCATGTTCTCTCTACAAGTTATGCGGCAGCCAAAATACAGACCGTGCAAGCTTTGCTTGTTAAGGGCTGTATTTTCATTTTTGCATGAGCGGAACGCTCATAAGCCGCAGACCGCCTTCCCTGAAGGCGGTCTGCGGCCTGCATGGCTAAAGGCTGCGTTCTCTCTACAGCATATAGTTCCTCCACATCCAGGAGAACCAGTGCTCCAGATATCTGCGCTGCACCTCCTGTGCCACCGTAACAGGATATTCCTCCAACAGTTTGTCTTCCAGGTAATAGGAAACCTTCCCCACCACCGCCCCTTTTTCCGCGGGAGCCAGAAGCTCCTTTTTTATCACGACCCGACTTACTATGTGCTCGTTTTTGGCAAGAAGATAGTTGTGCCGTGCCGGCGGCTCTACCGCCAGCGGCGCCCAGGCATCTTCCCATGGATTTTTGCTCTGGCTCAGTCCTCCCTTTACCGGCAGCGGCTCCAAGTCCTGCACATACTCCGGCGCCCGGTTTTCGTAATTTTCCAGGCCATATTCCATCAGCAGTTTCGTATCGCTCCATTTATAGGTGCGGTTATAGGGCCAGCCGCAGGCCAGAAGCGCCACAATAAACCGGCGGCCGCCGTCCTCCAGAGCGCACACATAGCAGTAGCCGGCCGCCGACGTAAACCCTGTCTTTCCTGAAATAACCCCGTCCATCATATCCAGGAACGCATTATGATTCTGGCAGGAAAAGCTCCTGCGTCCGGACTGATCCTCAAACTGGTAGCTCCGCGTCTGCGTGATCTCTAAAAATTTGTCGCGCATGGGAGACGCCCCGACGCAGTAACTCATCACCTTGGCAAGCTCTGCCGCCGTAGTACTGTGTTCTCCCCCGGCGTCTCTTTCATCCAACCCGTTAGGCGTTACATAATGTGTATTTACACACCCGATCTGCACCGCCTTTTCATTCATCATAGTGGCAAACTGCTCCACGCTTCCCCCGATACATTCTGCTATGACCACCGCGCTGTCATTGTGAGACTCCAGCATCAGCGAATACAAAAGATCCCGCACCGCATACTCCTCGCCCTGACGGACGCCAAGTTTTACCTCCGGCTGCGCCGCCGCGTTTGCGCTCACTTTTGCCACCACATTCTCTCCGCCATTTTCCAGCGCCAGAATACAGGTCATGATCTTTGTTGTACTGGCCATGGGCAGCACTTCATTTTCATTTTTTCCAAAAAGAATACGCCCGCTGCCTCCATCCATCAGAACGGCGCCGCGGGCGTATAAATGCTCAAGCTCCTTTGGTATATCCTCCTCTGCCAATGCCTGCACTCCAGACATACAGCTTATCAAAAGAAGAAGGGAACATACCCGTTTCCATATTTTTTTCATGCCGCCGCACCTCCGTAAGTCCTTTTGTCCTTACGACACTATACGCTGGCATACATGCATTTATTCCGGTTAATTATAATTGCGCCAGAAACGATACCCAAGCTCCCCGCTGCTTTCAATATTCCTATAAAAATCTTCAATGACAGTAACCGTTTCCGGGATCGCCAGCCGAAACAGCCGCTTTAATTCCCGGGTGCTTTCTTCACACGACGCCCGTGGTTTTTTCCGGATAATCCTCCCCTGCACCATGGAATAGAACCCTCCGGTTCTGGCCAGGGAAAGCAAAATTTTTCTTTTAAATTCTGTAGGGCATACGGTGAAGTTGGTATAAAACTTCATGGCCTTAAGCGTATGGCAAATGTCTTTTTCCGACATTCCTTCCAGCACCTCTGAAATATCCCGCACACACTCTTTTGAGATATGAATCACGCTGGAGGGATGATAATGGAAAGGATTTTTTCCTGAATTTACCATAAGCTCCCGGTCAAATTCCGTTTCGATCTCGTCGTGGGAGGTTCCTGTCTTTTCCATATAAGTTCCAATGTATGGATGACACGTACTGTCCAGCATAAAATGGCATATAAATCCGAGAAGATAAGCAAGAATCCCCTCGTTTCTGGTCTGGCAGTACAGCTTTCTCCCTCTCTCAAAAAAGCCTGCGGCGTCCTCCTGATGCAGCCGGTACCCCAGCCCGTTCACCCGGTTTTTATGAAAAGGCCGGGTATAGAATAAAATATCCGGTCCGTGAAGACCGATGATATACTGCATTTTATTGCGGCTGATCAGCTCCTGTATATCCTCCTCCAGCTTGTGATATACCATTTTTCCAAACATATCATGGGCATATGTGGTCGGCATCGCTTTATCTCCTTGTCACTGCTTTTTTGTTTTTCATCCGTGTTTATACCTTTAAGGTCAGACGGACTTCCTCCTCCGCCTCCGCCTTAAAGTCCTCCATCTTTATCAGATCCACCGGCGGAAGCTCCGCGATTGAATGTACGCCGAAGTTTCTTAAAAACTCCTCCGTCGTTCCAAACAGAAGCGGACGGCCCGGCGCATCCAGACGGCCCAGTTCCTTCACCAGGTTATACTCGATCAGCTTGTTCACCGCATGATCGCATTTTACACCGCGGATTTTTTCCAGTTCCATCTTTGTCACCGGCTGCTTGTATGCGATAATAGAGAGTGTCTCCAAAACAACGTCGGTTAATTCCATTTTTCTCGGCTGTTTGCAGATGCGCACAAGATAATCGTACAGCTCCGGTTTGGTACAAAGCTGAAAAGCGTCCTCCAGCTCCACAATACGAATCCCCCGATCCTCCTTTTCATAGCGCTCCATCATTCCTCGTACCAGCTCTTTTGCCGCGGGCACCTCAAGTTCCAGCGCCTTCGCAAGCTTTGCCGCCTCCACAGAATCCCCCGAAGCAAACAGAATTGCCTCCACGGCAGCTTCCAGTTTTTCCTTTTCCACTTTTTCTCCTCGCTTTACTTCGCAGTAATCAGAATATCTGAAAACAGTTCCTGCTGTTCGATCTCGATCTTTCCTGTTTTCATCATTTCCAGAATCGTCAAAAATGTAATTATCACCTGCATCCTGCCCTTTCTTTTTCCAAGCAGGCTTCGGAAACTGCACTTTCTGTGCTCTGCAATATACGTTTCCACATGGGAAATGGTCTCCTCCAGGTTTACTTCCTCTTTCTCCATGGTTCCAAAGGTGCTCCGCACCGGATCCAGCCTGGATTCCTGGCGCTTCATCACATCCTGGAAAATAGCGTTCAGCTTCGACAGCGTCACCTCCGACAAAAGTGCTTCCGTATTCACCGGCTCCCGATAGGCCAGCACCTCCTTCGGCATATCCTGTTCCCTGTACACGGATTTCTCCGTGTCCGCCTGACGCTCCCTGAGTTCATAGGACATATACTTATACATTTTGTATTCCAGCAGCCGCTCCACCAATTCCGCTCTGGGATCCTCAGGTTCGCCCTCCTCGTTTTCTTCGGGCGGCAGCAGCATCTTCGATTTGATGTCAAGCAGCGTGGCTGCCATCACCAGAAATTCACTCATCACCCCCATATCAGAGGTTTCCAACTCCCGTATATAGTCCATATACTGGTTTGTGATCTCCACAATCGGTATATCAAAAATACTGACTTTATTTTTATCAATCAAATGCAGCAGCAAATCGAGAGGGCCCTCAAATTCCTGCAGCTTTACGGATATTCCCATTTCTTTTCCTCACTCTGCCGGCCTACGTAAGCTCCAAAATGACGACTTCCGGCGGATTGTTTAAGCGCGGCACAAAGGAATGTGTGCCAAGGCCCGCCGTCACAATCATGCGGCGCTGATACTTCTGATACATCCCGTAAGCATACTTTGGGAACAGCTTCATCTGCGGGCTGGCCACTCCGCCCACAAACGGCAGCCGCACCGACCCGCCATGCAGATGTCCCGAGAGCGTCAGGTCGGCTCCCCAGAGCGCATAGCTTTCAAAATATACCGGGTTATGTGCAAGCAGTATGCCAAACCGTTCCCGGGAAGGTTCGCCGATCAATTCACGAATCTCCTCCGCCGAAATGAAATCCTGTCCCCATTTTTTATAGTACTTCGGCGGAATATCCAGACCGTAAAGCGTCATCTTTGCACCGGCCAGCTCCACATCACAGCGTTCATTTTCCAAAAGCCGTATCCCACCGTTGTGAAGTCCTGCAGTCAGCCTGGCATAAGCCCCGGGGTATGTCTCAGGATACAATTTTGTCCGGAACTCATGGTTCCCGTTCACGCAATACACGGGGCAATCGCAGGCCAGCCGTTTCAGCAGGGAGAGTCCGATGTCCAGATTAATCTCCTTATTCGGTTTGCTCACCGTCAGATCGCCCACCGAGAGCACCATATCCGGATACTGTTTCAGAATCGTATCCACAAGTCTGCAGTTTCCCTCGCCGAACCGGCGGTTATGCAGATCTCCTATCATGGCAATTCTTACCGGCCGCTCTGGCCTGTTGTCCTCCTGGGGTATCACTATATGATACTTTTTTGTCTTTATCCTGCTCATAACCGCTCCCACGTCTTTATCCTGAATATTCTCTGTTTCCAGTATAAACAAATATTCTCTGTTTGGCAACCGTAATCGTCATACGCAGTATGCTTCCCAGGCCTTTTTCAGGTAATGTGTATAACCTGCTTTCTCTACCGCTGCATCAAACAGGATATCTTCTGTCCCAATCTCCCTGCCATCCAGAAGGTAGACAATTCTTCCCGCCACCGCGCCCTTTTCCACCGGCGCCTTTACCTCCTGGTTCAATTCCAGCCGCCGCTCTATGGCGTCAAGATTTTTCCCCTCCGTATCCAGATACCGAAATTCACCGGCATACCGGCAGGCCACCGTCTCCTCCACTCCATTTCGCACGTTCAGCTTTGGAAGCACGGGCGGTTCACTGTCGATATAGATTCTGCATTTCCCAAAGCCGTAATTCAAAAGCGACGCCGCGTTTGCAAACCGCGTCTTGGAATCCGGCCCCGCCATAATCACACTGATCAGCTCCACCTCATTGCGCACAGCCGTGGCGGAAACACAGAAAAGCGCTTTGCTTGTACTCCCCGTTTTGAGCCCACGGCATCCGTCATAGCTTCTTAAGAGCTTATTTGTGTTGGAGAGTCCAAATTCGCTGCTTCCCTGGCGGGTCACATGGGTGATAGTGTCCATCCATATCGTCGTGTAGTCATATACCTGAGGATAACGCGTAATCAATTCCCTGGACATCAGCGCAATATCATAGGCGGTCGTATAATGATTCTCCGAATCAGTCAGACCGCAGCAGTCCTCGAAATGAGTATCTTTCATTCCAAGCTCCCCTGCCTTCTGGTTCATGCGGTTCACAAACTCAGCCTCTGTTCCCGCTATGTGCTCTGCCATTGCCACAGAGGCGTCATTCCCGGAAGATACCAGAATACACTTCAAAAGCGTATTCACTGTCTGCTTTTCTCCTTCTTCCAGAAACACCTGGGAACCACCCATGGATTTTGCGTAAGCGCTGGTCACTACCTCATCCTCCAGCTTCAGTCCGCCTTTTTCCAAAGCCTCGAAAATTAAAAGCGTCGTCATGATCTTTGTGACGCTGGCCGGGCTTCGTCGGGTATGGGCATCCTTTTCGTAGAGTACCGTCCCCGTGGACGCTTCCATAAGAAGCGCGGATGGGGAAGCTATGTCCAGCGCATCCTCCGCTGCTTCTTCCTGGACTTCGGACGCTTCCGTCTCCGCCTGCACCGCTTTCAAAGGCTGCAGCGCGGCGATGCCAACTGCCGCCAAAAGCAATATGGTGCGCCTTAATTTCCCTGCTTTTTTCATATCTTCACCCCGATTTTTCATGTATGCTACAGCATATGAAATTCAGGGCCAGGCTATGCCCGATTTTTTGCATACCCGGGAAATTTACCCAGGTCAGCTTATCGTTTAGCCACAAAAATATGGCATAATCCCTGTTTCCCGGATTACGCCATATCCTCAGGCTGCGCACAGCACATTTTTACTGCTCTATGTCCTTCATGCTGAAGCTGATTCTGCCCATCTTGTCTTTTCCGAGGCATACCACCTTCACCGTATCGCCGAGGCTTAATACATCCTCTACTTTATCGATGCGCTCTTTGCAGATCTTGGAAATGTGAACCATTCCCTCCTTGCCCGGAGCAAACTCAATAAAGGCGCCAAACTCCTTGATACTGATAACTTTTCCGGTAAACACCTGTCCGGCCTCAAAATCTGTGGTGATAATACGGATCATATCCATGGCCTTCGCCATTTCTTCTTTGTCCGTACCGCAGATGGAAACGGCTCCGTCGTCTGTAATATCAATCTTCACGCCAGTCTGCTCAATGATCGTATTGATCGTCTTTCCTCTCTGGCCAACCACATCACCGATCTTCTGCGGATCAATATTAATCTGCAGAATCTTCGGAGCATATTCGTTTACGCTCATTCTCGGCTCCGCAATCGCTTTTGCCATCACCTCGTCAAGAATATAGAGACGCGCTTCTCTCGTTCTTGCAATCGCTTCTTCGATGATCGGGCGTGTCAGTCCGTGAATCTTAATATCCATCTGGATTGCCGTAATACCCTTATGAGTACCCGCCACCTTGAAATCCATATCGCCAAAGAAATCTTCCAGGCCCTGGATATCTGTCAATACAATATAATCGTCGTCCGTCTCACCAGTCACCAGACCACAGGAAATACCTGCAACCGCCGTTTTGATCGGCACGCCCGCCGCCATCAGGGACATGGTAGAAGCACAGATGCTCGCCTGGGAGGTAGAGCCGTTTGATTCAAAGGTTTCCGATACCGTACGGATTGCATAGGGGAATTCTTCTTCGCTTGGAAGCACCGGCACCAGTGCGCGCTCCGCCAGAGCGCCGTGTCCGATTTCCCGGCGTCCCGGTCCTCTGGAGGGTTTTGTCTCTCCCACCGAATAGCTCGGGAAATTATAATGGTGCATATAGCGCTTGCTTGTCTCCGCCACATCCAGTCCGTCAAGCCGCTGTGCTTCAGAGAGCGGCGCCAGCGTCGTAATGGTACAGATCTGTGTCTGGCCTCTTGTAAACATCGCGGAACCGTGTACTCTGGGAATCAGATCCACCTCCGCCGCCAGCGGACGGATTTCCGTGATGGCACGACCGTCAGGACGCTTGTGATCCTTTAAGATCATTTTCCGAACCGTCTTTTTCTGATACTGATAAACGGCTTCATCAATCAAGCCAAGCCATTCCTCGTTGTCTGCAAATTTCTCCGCCAGCCTGTCCTTAATCTCACGGATATTTGCTTCCCGTTTTTGTTTTTCATCTGTAAATACTGCAGTCTCCATCTCCTCCGGGGAAACTTCTTCCCGGATAGCCGCAAACAGTTCTTCCGGCACAGCACAGCTTGTATACGTGTGCTTTTCCTTGCCGCATTCCGCCACGATGGTGTCGATGAATTTAATGACTTCCTGATTCACTTCATGGGCCGCAAAAATCGCCTCGATCATTTTGTCCTCCGGCACTTCATTTGCACCGGCCTCGATCATGATCACCTTTTCCCTCGTGGAAGCAACCGTAAGCTGCAGGTCAGAAACTGCTTTCTGGGCTGCATTTGGGTTGAATACGAACTCACCGTCTACCAGACCTACCTGGGTTGTGGATGTCGGGCCGTCAAAGGGAATATCGGAAATCGCGGTGGCAATCGCAGATCCCAGCATTGCCGTCAGCTCCGGCGCGCAGTCCGGATCTACCGAAAGCACCAGATTGTCCAGCGTTACATCATTGCGGTAATCCTTTGGAAACAGCGGTCGCATCGGACGGTCGATCACGCGGGCCGTCAGAATTGCATTTTCTGAAGCCTTGCCCTCTCTCTTGTTAAAGCCGCCCGGGATTTTTCCCACCGCATACATTTTTTCCTCATATTCTACACTCAGCGGGAAGAAATCTATTCCCTCCCTGGGTTTTTCGGACGCCGTAGCCGTAGACAGCACGGTCGTATCGCCGTAGTGCATCAGAGCTGCGCCGTTTGCCTGTGCCGCAACCCGTCCAACATCCACGCGAAGTGTTCTGCCGGCGAGTTCCATGGAATAACTCTTGTACATAATGTTCTCCTTTTCCTTTCATTATTATTTTTGTTTTCCTTCAGGCATACGTCCGAAACAACTGAAAAACCCACCGCAGCCGGCAGGCTTTTCAGTGGTCCCGGCTCTTATGCCCTGAAAAACATATACATAAAAGGGACGGAAAAGCCGTCCCTTTGCTGCCAAATTATTTTCTGATTCCCAGTTTTTCAATCAAAGTACGGTATCCTTCAATATCAGTTTTCTTTAAATAAGCCAGCAGACCACGTCTCTGACCTACCATTTTCAGAAGACCTCTACGTGAATGATGATCCTTCGGATGGTTCTTCAGGTGCTCTGTAAGCTCCTGAATCCTTGCCGTCAATACAGCAATCTGTACTTCCGGTGAACCGGTATCGCCTTCCTTTCGTCCGTACTCTGCAATAATCGCCTGTTTCTTTTCTTTTGCAATCATGGTTGTTCCTCCTTTTCTTTTTACCGCCTGACACTAAGGAGCGGTCGGAGTGTCCGTTTCCCGAGTGTTGGCTAAACTCATGCCAAATCAGTATAACATATGGCCTTTTTTCCGTCAATATCAAAATATTTTTTCCCGAAGTCAATGTCCCGATGCATCTGCTCCTTCAAAAGCTCCATGTCGGCAAATTTCTTCTCGGGCCGCTCGAAGCAGCAGAGCTGCACCGCAATATTTCTTCCATACAAATCGCCGTCAAAATCAAACAGATACGTCTCCACTCCCCGGAAATATTCTCCCACGGTAGGCTTATATCCAATATTCGTAATGCCTAAGTAAACCTCGCCGTCCTCTCCGTCTTCCTCCCCCAAAGGCCGTATCACCGTCTTTGAGGCATAAACGCCGTTCGGCGGCAAAAGCTTTCCCACCGAAGGGATCAGATTCGTGGTAGGCATCCCCAGCGTGCGTCCTATTCTTCTTCCGTGAAGCACCTCGCCCTGCACCGTATAAACATAGCCCAGCAGTTCATTTACCAGCTCCATATCGCCCTGCTCCAGCGCTTCTTTGATAAAACTGCTGCTGATCTCACGATTGCGGCAACATTCTTTCTCCACAATTTCCAGCTCGTATCCCAGTTCTTTCTGGAGGCTGGCAAGGAGTGCGCAGTCGCCCTTTCTCTGGTAGCCAAACCGGAAATCGCTTCCCACGGCGATATATTTTGCCCTCAGCCGCTTAATCAGTATCTCCCGCACAAACTCCTCCGGCTCCATATGGGAAATCTGCGGCAGAAAAGGGCAGTCCATCCACCACTGCACCCCAAGAGAACGCAAAAGCGCTTTTTTCTCACCTTTGGTCAGCAGTGCCTTCGCCCTCGGATCGGGCCAGATCGTCACCACCACGCTTTCCAGCCCCTCCCGCTTCTTTTCGCAGATACGGCCGATCAGCTTCTGGTGGCCGCGGTGTACCCCGTCAAATTTTCCCAGAGTCACCGCCGTATCCCTGTCCATTGTATAATCCATCAAGCCTTCAATATATTTCATAGATATTCCTCGCAGGCGGTATCCAGGCCCTATGACGTCAGAAACATTTTCACCGGCCGGTACTGCCGTTTTTCCTCGCTGTACTCATAAATACCGCAAAATTTCCCCTTTGAATCATACATGCGCACGCGGCTTCCGTCTTCCGGTACGGCGTCCGTCCAAAATTGAAAGGGCCGCAGCGGATTTCCATTGTGTAAAAGCCTGTCGTCCTCCGGCCCCGTATAAAGCGCAGGATATTCTTCAAACATCCTATCCACCAAAATCACACATGTTTCAAGTTCGCCCTGCTGCTTTAGGACTTCAATCTCTGAAAGCTTCCTGCTGTCCTCAAGCACAAAAGGCCCGGCCTTGATTCTGAGCAGTTTCTCCATGCAGCCGCCGCAGCCCAGCCGTTCTCCAATATCGTGGCAGAGCGTTCGGATATATGTTCCCTTGGAGCAGGCCACAGTCATCACAATCCGCGGCAAAAGAATTTCCTCTATTCTGATCTCATAAATCTGCACCGGACGCGCCTGGCGCTCCACTGTTTTTCCTGCCCGCGCCAGCTCGTACAATTTTTTTCCATCCACCTTTAAAGCAGAGTACATCGGCGGCACCTGATGATAAACACCCACAAATTCCTGAATCACCCGGACAATTTCTTCCTCTCCGGGAATCTCGCCGCCGGCAGAAAGCACCTTTCCTGTGGTATCCTGAGTGTCAGTAGTCTGCCCAAGAAGAAGCACCGCACGGTACGTCTTGTCCCGGTCGGACAACATATCGCACAGCCTGGTGCCCGCCCCAAGACATACGGGGAGCACTCCCTCCGCCTCCGGATCAAGTGTACCGGTATGGCCGATCTTTTTCTGATGAAGAATCCCTCTCAGTTTTGCGACCACGTCATGGGAAGTGTATCCCCGCTCTTTATATACATTGATTATTCCGTGAATCATTCCTTCTTATTCCTGCGCAGCTTTCGCCTGTTCTTCCTTTTCTCTGGCAGCCTTCATCTGCTTTTCAATATGCTTCGTCAGATTGTTGATCACGTCATGATAAGACCCCTGCATCACGCAGCCTGCAGCCCGCACATGACCGCCTCCGCCGAAATACGACGCGATCGCGCTCACATCCACAATCGATTTTGACCGCATGCTAACCTTGTATTCCTGGTTCGACAGCTCATACAGAAACAGCGCCGTCTCCACGCCCTTCGTCAGGCGAAGCTGACCGACAATGCCTTCCAGATCTGCGGGCTTCACCCCGTAGAACTCCATAACCTTGCGCTTTACGGCACTGATAATGCAGGTGCCGTCGAGTGCAAGGATGCTCTCCAGAAGCGCCCTTCCAAGGATCTGGTTCTGCACATATGTCTTTTCCATAAAAGTCGTATCTGTGATGTACCCGCCGTTTACCCCCTTGCGCAACAATTCCGCCGCAATTTCCAGGGTTTCCGGCGACGTGCAGGAATACTGGAATATACCGGTGTCATGAACAAGCCCCATATAAATTGCTTCCGCTACTGCCTTTGATATCTTCTCCGGCTCCATCACATGATAAATCACCTCAGCTGTAGAGCTGGCGTCCGCAAAAATATAGTTTTCATCGGCATATCCCGTATTGCTGATATGATGGTCATAGCAAATCGTCCGTTTTGCGCTGCGGAAGTATTTTTCCGCCTGCCCCAGTCGCTGCATATCTCCGCAGTCCAGCGCAATAAACAAATCATATTCCCGGTCCTGACCACATTCTGTGAGAATACGGTCGGTTCCCTGCAGGATATGGTAGCTCTTCGGAATCTCCTCCAGATATACGTCCACTGCCTGAAGCTGGCTGAAATTCTCCTCAAGATACAGGCGAAGGGCCATGCAGGAGCCCACACAGTCTCCGTCCGGCCGGATATGACCGGCAATGCCCACCGTCTTTACCCCATTTAATTCTTCACTGATTTTCCTCATTCTGCTCTCTCTCCTCATCCTGAGCGCTGTTTCCGGCATTTTCCCGGATCAGCTTCGACATATGAATACCATATTCAATAGACTGATCCGGTATGAATCGTATTTCCGGGGTATTGCGCAGGTTCAGATTGCCGGCGAGCTGGCGGCGTATAAATCCAACCGCCGAGTTCAGGCCTTCAATCGTGCTTTTTCTTGCCTCATCATCCCCCAGAACACTGATATACGCCTTGCAGGTCTTCAAATCCGGGGCCACCTCAACCATCACCACCGACGTGAGGGGATGAATCCTCGGATCCTTTATCTCACTTCGGATAATATTTGATAATTCGCGCTGAACCTCGCTGTTTACCCGCGTATTTTTAATGCTGTTTTTTCTCATTTTCTACCTCGGCACCTCGACCATAATATAGGCTTCCACCTGGTCAAACTCTTTAATATCGTTAAATTTCTCAAATACAAGACCGCACTCATAGCCCGCCTTTACTTCCTTCACATCATCCTTAAAGCGTTTCAGGGAAGCCAGGGCACCCTCATAGATCTGCGTGCCCTCCCTGGAAATGCGCACCTTGCAATTTCTCTGGAAGGAACCGTCCAGTACATAGGAACCCGCAATCGTTCCCACACCGGAAGCCTTGAATATCTGACGGACTTCCGCATGGCCGATCACTTTTTCCTCAAAGATCGGATCAAGCATACCCTTCATGGCTGCCTCCACGTCTGCAATCGCATCATAAATCACACGGTACAGGCGGATATCCACATTCTCGCGCTCCGCCGTCGCTTTGGAAACTGCATCCGGGCGAACGTTAAATCCGATAATAATTGCGTTGGAAGCAGAAGCAAGGCTGACGTCGGACTCGTTGATCGCTCCCACGCCGCCGTGAATCACCTTCACCGCTACTTCTTCGTTGGAGAGTTTCAACAGGCTCTGTTTTACTGCCTCCACGGAGCCCTGTACGTCTGCTTTTACAATCAGATTCAGTTCCTTCAGATTGCCCGCCTGAATCTGGGTAAACAGATCGTCCAGAGACATTCTGGCCTTTGTTTCTTCCAAAAGCTTTTCTTTATTCTGGCTGATAAAGGTTTCCGCAAAGTTTCTTGCATCCTTGTCGTTCTCGCAGGCTACAAATACTTCTCCGGCGTTTGGAACGTCGGAAAGTCCCAGGATTTCCACCGGCGTGGACGGACCCGCTTCCTTTACCCTTCTTCCGGTATCGTCCATCATTGCACGCACTTTTCCATGGCAGGCGCCTGCTGCAACAGCGTCGCCTACCCGTAGCGTACCTTTCTGTACCAGCACCGTCGCCACCGGACCTTTTCCTTTATCAAGCTCTGCCTCGATTACCAGGCCTCTTGCCTTACGGTTCGGATTTGCCTTAAGCTCCGCCACCTCGGCAGTCAGAAGGATCATCTCCAGCAACGTGTCAAGTCCCTCATGGGTATGAGCTGACACCGGCACAAACACGGTGCTTCCGCCCCAGTCTTCGGGAATCAGTTCATATTCGGACAGCTCCTGCTTTACTCTCTCTATATTGGCACTGGGCTTATCAATCTTGTTAATCGCAACGATGATCTCTGTCCCCGCCGCTTTCGCATGGCTGATTGCCTCTACCGTCTGGGGCATCACGCCGTCGTCTGCCGCTACCACCAGAATTGCAATATCTGTCGCATTGGCTCCCCGCATACGCATAGCGGTAAATGCCTCGTGGCCCGGCGTATCAAGGAAGGTAATCTTCTGGCCGTTGATGGACACCATATATGCACCGATATGCTGAGTGATGCCACCCGCCTCTTTGGCGATTACGTGGGTATCCCGGATGGCATCCAGAAGCGATGTCTTTCCGTGGTCGACATGGCCCATTACGCAGACTACCGGCGGTCTTGGCGTCATGGTCTCCTCCGCGTCTTCTTCCTCTTTCAGAAGCTCCTCGATCACATCCACCTTTACCTCGTGCTCTGCGATGCAGTTGTACTCCAGCGCAATCTCCTCTGCGGCATCGTAATCAATCTCGTGGTTCACCGTTACCATGGTTCCCTGCAGGAACAGCTTCTTTACAATCGCCGCCGCCTGTATCTTCAGAATATCTGCCAGCTCCCGGATCGTCATGGTATCCGGCAGCGTTACCGTCCTGATCTCGTCTTCCTTTTTCACAGGAGCCGCCGGCTTCACCGGCTTAATGAACTTACCGGCAGTTTTCCCTGTTTTGGCGGAATTATTATTTTTCTGATTCGGGCGGCCTTTTTCCTGCCTGTCGAATTTATCGCGCTTATTGTTATATTTATCTTTATCCTTATCGGAACGGATCCTTGATTCTTTTGTCACCGGCTTGCTTCCCATATCCGGCTGCGGAATGGAAAAGCCTCTGCCGCCCTGGCCGCGTCCGGAATTTCTGTCGCGGTCGCCGAAATTTCTCTGGCTGCCGTCGCGGTCTCCAAAGCTGCGCTGGTTCCTGTCCCGGTTGTCCCTGTCGCCAAAGTTTCTCTGGCCTCTGTCGCGATCACCAAAGCTTCTCTGCCCCCT
>JAUNFZ010000058.1 GCA_030524785.1 Eubacteriales bacterium | reverse complement strand
TTATGGACGAGCCGCTGTCAAACCTGGATGCAAAGCTTCGTGTTCAGATGCGTATAGAGATTTCCAAGCTGCATCAGAGACTGGGCGCAACGATCATTTACGTAACACACGACCAGACAGAGGCTATGACCCTTGGTACGAGAATCGTTGTTATGAAAGACGGTATCGTTCAGCAGGTAGATTCCCCGCAGAACCTTTATAATCATCCGGGCAACCTGTTTGTGGCAGGATTCATCGGATCTCCGCAGATGAACTTTATGGACGCTGTTGTAAATGTAAAGGGCAGCGACGTTGACCTCAGAGTTGGAAACTTTGATATTAAACTTCCGCAGGAGAAGGCAAAAGCTTTAATCGACGGCGGTTATGCAGGAAAAACAGTGGTTATGGGTATCCGTCCAGAGGATGTGCATGACGATCCCGCTTTCCTGGCAAAATCTCCGGATACAGTGATTGAATCTACTATCCGTGTATACGAGTTGCTGGGCGCAGAAGTATTCCTGTATTTCGATCTGGAGAACTTCCCGATGACAGCCCGTGTAAATCCGACAACCACTGCAAGAACCGGCGATACCGTAAAATTTGCTCTGGATGCAAACAAGATTCACGTATTCGACAAAGAGACAGAACTTACAATTACAAACTAGTTTCAGAATTTACAGGAAGCGCTGCAGATGCAGCGCTTCTTTTTGCGATTGTTCGACGAGTGCAGTTCCCATGCGGATGTGGTCAAAAAAGAAGGTTGCGAAATAAGGGAAAATGATTTAAGATGAAAGATATCATGAGCATAAAGGTTTCAGGGAGGAGGCACCAATGATTTCAGGACAGGTAATACAGACATCAATCGATGAACTGCGCACAATTACGCGGATTGATCTGTGCGTTTCAGATCTGGAGGGCAATATTGTGGCGTCGACGCTGCCCGAGGAGGAAATACAGCAGGATGTGATTACATTTTTTGTAAATTCTGCGGCGGACAGCCAGGTGGTACAGGGTTATCATTTCTTTAAGGTTTTGGATGAGGGCGCCCCCGCCTATATTCTGATTTCCAGAGGGAACAGCGAAGATGCTTATATGATTGGAAAAATTGCGGTCAGCCAGATTCAAAATCTGATTGTGGCTTATAAGGAGCGCTTTGACAAAAATAATTTTATCCAGAATCTTTTGCTGGATAACCTGCTGCTGGTGGATATCTATAACAGAGCGAAGAAGCTTCATATTGATATAGAGGCAAAACGCATTGTATATCTGATCGAGACAAAGCAGGAAAAGGATACGAATGCTTTGGAAATCGTAAAAACGCTGTTTGCCGGAGACAAAAAAGACTTTATCACGGCGGTGGATGAAAAGAGCATTATCCTGGTGAAGGCTCTGGAGGAAGATGAGGACTACGAGGCTGCGGATGCGGTGGCAAAAATGCTGCTGGATATGCTCAACAGCGAGGCAATGTCCACGGTGCGCGTGGCGTACGGCACGATTATTCACGAGATCCGTTCCATTTCAAAGTCCTACAAAGAAGCAAAAATGGCCCTTGACGTGGGAAAGATTTTTTACGAAGATAAAAATGTGGTCGCTTACAACACTCTGGGAATTGGCAGGCTGATTTATCAGCTTCCCATGCCCCTGTGCGAAATGTTTATGAATGAGGTTTTCGGGGGTCAGCAGCTTCCCGAATCGCTGGATGAGGAAACGCTGACGACGATCAACAAATTTTTTGAGAACAGCCTGAATGTGTCGGAAACGTCCAGACAGCTTTACATTCACCGAAATACGCTGGTATACCGGCTGGAGAAGCTTCAGAAAAGCACGGGGCTGGATGTGCGGGTATTTGAGGATGCGCTGACGTTCCGCATTGCACTGATGGTATCGAATTATATGAAGTTTATGGAGCGTCAGGAATACTGACGCCGGCAGGATCAGACGAGGAGGGAAATTATGATAAAACTGTATGACGGCGGCGCCTATCTGGTAAACGGGGCCGAACTGGTAGAAGACAATGACCGGACAAAAGAGGCGTTGATGGAAAAAACCGGCCGGGCAGTTTCCAGGGAGGAAGCGGCAAAAAATACGATTGCCTACGGTATTTTAAAGGAGCACAACGTTTCCACGAATATGGAGAAACTGCAGATTAAATTTGATAAGCTGACTTCCCACGACATCACTTTTGTGGGGATTATTCAGACGGCCAGGGCGTCGGGACTTCAGAAGTTTCCGGTTCCCTATGTTTTGACGAACTGCCACAACAGCCTCTGTGCGGTGGGCGGAACGATCAATGAGGATGACCACATGTTCGGCCTGACCTGCGCCAAGAAATACGGCGGGGTTTACGTGCCGCCTCATCAGGCGGTAATTCACCAGTTTGCCCGGGAAATGCTGGCCACCGGCGGCGGGATGATTCTTGGCTCTGATTCGCATACCCGCTACGGTGCTCTCGGGACAATGGCGGTGGGAGAAGGCGGACCGGAGCTGGTGAAACAGCTTCTCTCTAAGACTTACGACATCAATATGCCGGAGGTGGTAGGCATTTACCTGACCGGTAAACCGGAGAAGGGCGTCGGTCCTCAGGACGTGGCGCTTGCCATCATAGGGGCAGTATTTGGAAATGGCTATGTGAATAACAAGGTGATGGAGTTTGTGGGCCCCGGTATTGCAAACTTAAGCGCAGATTTCCGTATTGGCATTGACGTAATGACCACAGAGACGACGTGTCTTTCCTCTATCTGGCAGACGGACGGCGAGATCAGAGATTTTTATGAGATTCATAAGCGTCCGGAAGACTACAGGGAACTGACGCCGGGAGAGGTGGCTTATTATGACGGTATCGTTTATGTGGATCTCTCAAAGATCAAGCCGATGATCGCCATGCCTTTCCATCCCAGCAATACGTATACTATTGACGAACTGAACGCAAATCTGGAGGACATCCTTCTGGATGTAGAGAAGCGCGCGCTGGTGAGCCTGGACGGCGCGGTGGAGTATACGCTGAGGGACAAGGTGCGTGACGGCCGCCTGTATGTAGACCAGGGAATTATCGCAGGCTGCGCCGGCGGCGGATTTGAAAATATCTGCGCGGCGGCAGATATTCTGAGGGGGGCGTCCATTGGAGCCGACGAATTTACACTGAGCATTTATCCTGCAAGTACGCCCATCTATATGGAGCTTGCAAAAAATGGGCGCCTGGCGGATCTGATGGCGACAGGAGCAATTGTAAAGACGGCTTTCTGCGGACCGTGTTTCGGCGCGGGGGATACGCCGGCCAATAATGCTTTCAGTATCCGTCATTCCACAAGAAATTTCCCGAACCGTGAGGGCAGCAAGCTGCAGAGCGGACAGATTTCCTCTGTGGCGCTGATGGATGCCCGCTCTATTGCGGCGACTGCGGCAAATAAGGGATATCTGACGGCGGCGACGGACGTGGATGTAAACTTTACGAATCCGAAGTATTTCTTTGACAGTACGATTTATGCGAACCGTGTTTTTGACAGCAAAGGGAAAGCAGACCCGTCGGTGGAGATCAAATTTGGTCCGAATATCAAGGACTGGCCCGCAATGCCGGCCCTTACGCCGAACCTGATGCTGAAAGTAGTATCGGAGATACACGATCCGGTGACGACTACGGATGAGCTGATTCCCTCCGGGGAGACGTCTTCCTACCGTTCAAATCCGCTGGGGCTGGCAGAATTTACGCTTTCCAGAAAAGACCCGGCTTATGTGGGACGCGCCAAGGAAGTGCAAAAGGCGGAAAAGGCCCGGGAGGCCGGAGAGTGCATGGGCGAAGCCCTGCCGGAGCTTCGGGAAGTTATGCACAGGGTAAAAGAAATATATCCGGAGGTATGCGGGAAAAATACCGGTGTGGGAAGTACGATTTTTGCGGTGAAGCCCGGAGACGGAAGCGCCAGGGAGCAGGCCGCCTCCTGTCAGAAAGTGCTGGGCGGCTGGGCGAACATTGCCCATAGCTACGCGACGAAGCGTTACCGTTCCAACCTGATCAACTGGGGTATGCTGCCTTTCCTGATTGAGGAGGGAGAGCTTCCCTTTAAAAACGGAGACTATATTTTCATCCCGGATATCCGCAGGGCTGTGGAGACAAAAGCCTCCGAGATAAAAGCTTTTGTGGTAAGCGATACGCTGAGGGAATTTACGCTGAAGCTCGGGGAGCTGACAGAGGATGAGAGAACCATTATCCTGGACGGATGCCTGATTAATTATTACAGGCACTGACGGCGGGGGATTCAGAGACGTATATCGCAGAGAAGCTGGATTTCTCCTGCCTCAATAAAAAAGGACATGCCGTCGAAGGCGTCTTCAAGGGCTTCTGTGAGATGCCCGGAGGATTGAAGAAATTCTTTTTTCTCTTTTGCAGTTTCTGTTTCTTTCCAGCAGGGCAGCAGAAAAAGGACATGGTTTCCCATGACAGGGCCGATGATGGCCAGAGGAAAGGATTCTTTTACAATTTCACGAAATTTCATATAGTCTTTCTGAAGATGCACGGAGGAACCCACAAGGTTCTGAAGTGCATTTTTATCTTTTGAGACAGCGCCGGTGTCTGCAGGACCTGTTCCCATTTCTGCGGACGCAGACTGCGCCTGCCGGGCAGGCGGCAGCGGCAGTTCCCCGAAGGTCAGCGATACAATTCTGCCATAATTCTGGGAAATTCCCAGGAGGGTTTTGTAATGATTAAGAGAAGCGGCGTAACTGTCCGCAAAGAACATTTGATGAATCAGACCGTGTTCCACAACGGGGACGACAGTATCAAATTTTGACTGAATCATGCGGTTCTGGCGGATGAGCTTCTGGGAGTGGACGACCTGTGCCGCCGCGATCTCCAGAACAGGCACAAATTTCTCCCGAAACAGAGGCTTTACAAGGTGGGCCAGAATATTCAGGCTTTTTGCTTCCGTCTGGTAAAACTGCCTGTTTTGTGCGGAAACCGTAATGAATACGCATTTTATATGGTAGGAACGGATTTCTCGGATAATATCAAAATTGTGCATACCGGGCATCTGTATATTGATGACTGCAATATCCGGGATAAATTTGCGTGCCAGGATACGCGCATACCGGGCGGTTTTGGCCATACGGATATCGCAGGCTTCGCCGTACCGGTTGTAGATAATATGTGCAAGTGATTCCAGAACAACGCCTTCGTTGTCGGCTAAAAGGATCTTATACATAGTGATTCTCCTGACAATATTGCTACTTTTATCATACCAGAGATATTCACATTAAGCAAATATGAAATTGCACTTGCAAAAATCGCCCGTTGGGGTGATAATTGAATCAACGATAATAATCAGGAGGGTAATACAATGAATAACATGCCGAAAGTAAAAATTGGAATCGTTGCGGTAAGCCGTGACTGCTTCCCGGAATCTCTGTCCGTCAACAGAAGAAAAGCTCTGGTAGAAGCCTACAAGGCAAAGTATGATGCAGAGAACATTTATGAATGTCCTGTCTGTATCGTTGAGAGCGAAATTCATATGGTACAGGCTCTGGAGGACATCAAGAAAGCCGGCTGCAACGCGCTGGTTGTTTATCTTGGCAACTTTGGTCCGGAAATTTCCGAGACGCTGCTGGCAAAGCACTTTGACGGTCCGGCTATGTTTGTGGCTGCCGCAGAGGAATCCGGCGACAATCTGATTCAGGGCCGCGGCGACGCATACTGCGGTATGCTGAACGCAAGCTACAATTTGAAGCTGCGCAATATCAAAGCATATATTCCCGAGTATCCGGTGGGTACGGCGGAGGAATGTGCCGACATGATCGAAGAATTTGTTCCGATTGCCAGAGCAATCGTTGCGCTCAAGAGCCTGAAGATCATCAGCTTCGGTCCGCGTCCTCTGAATTTCCTTGCATGCAACGCGCCAATCAAACAGCTTTACAACCTTGGCGTGGAGATTGAGGAGAACTCCGAACTGGATCTGTTTGAAGCTTTCAACAAACACGCGGGTGATCCCCGGATTCCTGATGTTGTAAAGGATATGGAGGCAGAGCTGGGTGAAGGAAACAAGAAGCCGGAAATTCTTTCCAAACTTGCTCAGTATGAGCTGACCCTGCTCGACTGGATCGAGGAGCACAGAGGTTACCGCGAGTACGTTACAATCGCAGGAAAATGCTGGCCGGCGTTCCAGACACAGTTCGGTTTTGTTCCCTGCTATGTGAACAGCCGCCTGGCAGGACGTGGTATTCCGGTTTCCTGTGAAGTAGATATCTACGGCGCGCTTTCTGAATTTATCGGAACCTGCGTGAGCAACGATATCGTTACGCTGCTGGACATCAACAACTCTGTACCTCAGGATATGTACGATGCGGAGATCAAGGGCAAATACAATTATACCCACAAAGATACGTTCATGGGCTTCCACTGCGGAAATACAAATGTAAAGAAGCTTTCCTCCTGCAGCATGAAATATCAGCTTATTATGGCGCGTTCCCTTCCCGAGGAAGTTACTCAGGGTACGCTGGAGGGCGATCTTGTACCGGGCGATATCACATTCTACCGTCTGCAGAGCACAGCGGACAACAAGCTGCGCGCATACATAGCCCACGGCGAAATCCTTCCGGTAGCGACACGTTCTTTCGGAGGCATCGGTATTTTTGCAATCCCGGAAATGGGAAGATTTTACCGTCATGTGCTGATCGAGGGTAACTATCCCCATCATGGCGCGGTGGCTTTCGGACATCACGGAAAGGCTCTCTACGAAGTGTTTAAATATATTGGCGTGGATGTAAATGAAATCGGCTACAACCAGCCGGCGGGAGTTCGTTATCCGACGGAGAATCCGTTTGCGTAAAACCTTCATTTTACAGGAGAAAAAATAATTATTTCATAGTATTGAATCAGCCCGGTTTCCGGGCTGATTTACTATTTCAAATTTTAATTGTGTTTTTAGCAAATATGTATTATATTAATATATGAGGATTGGTAATATTTACAAGAATATCATTAAGGCGGAACAGTATGCTGATTAAGGAAAGAAAACCACAGGAAACAGCTCGAGAGTATGCGCTGCGTGTATTGCGTGATAATATTATCTCGCTTGAGATGAAGCCAGGAAGCCAGGTGAATGAAAATGAACTGACGGCACTTTTGGGGATATCCAGAACACCGGTGAGGGAAGCGCTGATAGAGCTAAACAGAATTAAAATTGTGGAAATATATCCGCAGCGGGGAAGCTATATTTCTCTGATGGATTATGAATCAATAGAGGAGGCCAGATTTATTCGGCTGGCTTTGGAAAAAGAGATTATGGAACTGGTTTGTCGGAATGTGACCCAGGAACAGACGAAGCGCTTGGAGGAAAACATTAAGCTGCAGCAATTTTATATTGATAATGAGAACTGGGAAAAATTATTGGAAACAGATAATGAGTTTCATCGAATCTTGTTTGTTATTGCAAATAAAATGCAGGCATATATGCTGATGAACAGTATGATGATTTATTTTGACCGTATGAGAAGCTTGCGATTGAAGGTTGTGAAAAATCAGTATGTGGTGGACGACCACAAAAGAATCCTGGATGCGATACAGAAAAAGGAAACAAGACGGGCAATGAAACTCATGGAGGAGCATCTGACAAGACATGAGGTAGATTGGAATGAAATGAAAAAGGAGCATCCGGAATATTTTAAATAAAAAGGGAATTGAGCGGCAGCAGAACATGGCTGCAGCTCAATTCCCTTTTTTAATCGTCAGTTGTCCATTGCAGGGTAAGCCAGATTACCAATAAGTCCGTCATCTCTGCTTAAAAGATTATTTCCGTTGACATGCGCACGGCGCGCCAGAAGACATGGAATGGAAAAATAATTCCAGGGCATTTTATCATCAATATTTTTTTGCACATCTGTACAGCATTGAATAAGATTCTGCAAAAGAGTGCGGTTTGCTGTTCCACAGCCGTGGGCGGTGAAAAATGTATCAATTTCCTGTTCTGATAAATCCAGCAGAATATCTAAACTGCGAGCATATTTTTCCAGACTGGCAGCTTCGGGAAGATGTAATAATACAGTGTTATCCAACAGATTATCTCCGGTGAAAGCACAGCGAAAAGCTCGGCATATAAAACAGAGACTTCCTTTGGTATGGCCGGGAGTTTCATATATTTCTAATTTTATATTGCCGCCAAGATCAATAATATCCCCGTGTTTCAAAAAATGAATATGCTGGCTGCTGTACAGGGAGAAAGCTTTATCTTCTCCCATCAGTTTATAGGCGCGGTCGTTTTTCATACGGACAAAACATGTTCTTTTTTCAAGAGATTGATGTTCCTGCAAAACAGGAAGATCAGCGCAGTGCATATCAAACGCAGGATAGAAAAAGGCGCCGCCGCAGTGGTCGCAGTGCCCGTGTGTCAATCCCACGCGCAGCGGAAGTGGAGTAAGATTTTCTATAACATGTTTAAAATTCGAATAGCCGCTGCATGAGTCTATAAGGTATGCGGATTGAGTGCCCTGTACCAGATAACACATTTCCCCAGCGACGCCCGTAATACGGGTAACGCCGGGGTAAAGATTTGTGACTTTATAATATCCGTTCATGTAAAATTCCCTTCTGTGCATTTAGAAATTGGCATCTGCATCTTTTGCAAATCCGAAGAAATTCATCACGTCAACAAGCGCCTGATTCCAATAATCCCAATTATGAATACCTGGTATTTCTTTATAGGTATAATACTCAGAAGAAAGTTTTTGGCTGGCAAATGTATGGAACGCTCTGTTTTGGTCAATCAACATGTCCTCAGAGCCGCAGCATTGGAAAATACGCAGTTTTGGATTAGCTGATTGCGGTAGCTTCTCAATCAATGAGAACAGGTCGCTACAGCTTCCGACAAAATTTTCAGGGGTACCAAGGGCAGCTCTCAGATTATTAAGAGAGACAGGATCACTAAAGGCCTGGAAAGACGGAGTTTTTCCAGGAACATGCAGCCAATAGGGATCCAGAAGACCCGACATGCTGGCCACAGCGGCAAAATGTTCAGGATGATTAAGAGCGAGTTTCATAGCGCCGAGGCCACCCATAGAAAGCCCGGCAACATAAGTATCCTCAGGCTTACAGGAAGCATGAAAAAAATTTGCCACTTTTAACGGAAGTTCCTCTGTAAGATAAGTATAATAAGGAAATCCGCCGGGATAGTCACAATAGAAGCTGCGATGTGCGTTTGGCATCACAACAATTAACTCGTGATCACGGGCAAGGATTTCAATATTGCTTTTTCTGATATAGCTGCTTTCATCGTCGGAATGACCATGAAGAAGATAAAGAACAGGGTATTTTTTATCAGATAAATTTTCAATGGGCTGCATTCTCTTTTCAGGGAGTAAAACCATTGCACAAGTATCCATTCCCAGCACATGGGAATAAAAGCGTAATTCAACACAAGCCATATATACCTCCAAAATGATAGATTTGTATGATTATTCAAGTTGTGCATTGGCATATCAGCCGTTATCCAATATCTTATACTATCGGGCAGGTAATTGTCAAACGATAAAAAAAGAAATTTTCACACAGTTATTGTGAAAAATATACATATATAAAGAATATAAATTGTGCATAATAACGAAAACAGAAAAATATAAGAAAATATTTGTGGAGATATTGACAAAAATAAATTAAGATGCTAATATATTAGTATTCTAGTTGTGCAGTAAAATAAAGTTAAGTAAAGGAGAAAAACTATGAAAGCAAAAAAAGTAATGTTAATGAGCATGGCACTTGCGCTGACAGTTTCTGGAGTGTCCGTATCAGCAGCGGAAAAGCAGACGGTAAAAGTTGGGCTTGCGACATCTTTAAGCGGCGCAGCTCCGCGTATGGGTGAAATTATTCAGGAAACGGCAGAGATGACTGTAAAAATGGCCAACGAAGAAGGCTGGGCAGAGAATTATGAACTGGAACTGGTTGTTATGGACGATAAGCTTACAAGTGAAGGTGCTGTAGATGCCGTCAATAATTTAATTTATCAGGAAAATTGTGATATTATTATAGGCCATCTTATGAGTGTACAGAATCTTGCAACGGATCCAATCTGTGAAGAAGAACAGATTCCCATCATTTGCTATGGCGGAGGCGCGGTGCCTACTATGCAGGGAATGCAGTACACAATGCGCTCCACAGTAGATGATTTTGCCACTATTCATGCAATGTGCGACTATCTGATAGGAGAAAAGGGTTATCAGAAAATTGCGATTTTCTATGTAAATTCAGATGCCGGAACAGTTGGACTGGAGGAAGGTACAAAGTATATGCAGGAAAACTATGGCATTGACTGGGTAAGTCAGCAGGCGTTTAATAATGGCGACCCGGATTTTCAGGGACAGGTATTGGCAGCCCGGGAGGTGGAGCCGGACGTATGCTTGATCTGGGGAGGCGGCCAGGATGACGCTGCTATTATATTGTCGCAGATAAAACAGCTGATGGGTGAGGACATGCCGGTTCATGGCGGTATGGCGGTAGGACAGACGTCTATGATCTCTGCAGCTGGCGCTGCAAAGCTTGATGGAATCTGCTTCCCGACGGGATGGATTTTTGATGAAACCCGGGAAATGGATGTAAAATTCTCCGAGGCGTTTCAGGCAATTGACAGCCAGGGTGAAACACCGACTGAGCTGGGGGCACGTATTTATGATGCAGTGCTGTGTATTACAAATGGTTTAAATACTCTTGGCGAGTATGATGTAGATGCAGATGATTTTTCTGTAAAATTGAATGAGTCTATTCTTGCCTCTGAATTCGAAGGACTGCAGGGTCAGTTTAAATTCGATGATATGCATAACTGTCTTAACACCAGCTATGTGGCAGAATATCAGTACAATGAGGAAGATGACAGCCTCGCAATTGTGAGAGTTTATTAATTATCATAACCAAAAATTGTAGGCCGGTTTACAAGCAATGAAAAGAAATTTACTGTGGACCGGCTTATCTTCAAAAATGTGCATGGGGGTTATTGTGATGCAGAATTTTATACAGGCATTGATTGGAGCGGTTATGACAGGAAGCGTGTATGCTCTGATTTCCCTTGGATTTAATATTATTTATCGTACTATGCGCATGGGGCATTTTGCGCAGGGAGAATTTTTTATGCTGGGAGGTTACTTTGGCTGGATGTTTTATGTCCAGGTCGGTATTCCCTATCTTCTGGCTATGCTTTTGTCCTGTCTGAGCACGGTAGTTGTGATGTTAGTGGTAGAAAGAATTGGCTATCGCTCATTGTATGATAAAGGTCCGGTAGGCCTTTTGATGGCAAACTTCGCAGTGCAGCTAATTTTGCGGGATGCAGTAAAGCTGATTTGGAACAGTGACGTTAAACGTATGCCGGCCTATATCAGCGATACGTCCTTTGAGGTGTGTCTGGGAGATATTAAACTATATCTGGTTCCGCAGAATCTATATATTATTCTGGTTTGCGTTATTTTGATGGCAGTTTTTATCTGGTTTATGAAATATACGAAAACAGGGATCGCAATGAATGCGGTAGCAGTAAACCGTATGGCGTCTTCGCTGATGGGAATTGAGCTAAAAAAGATTATTGCGGTAACATATATTCTTGCAGCGTTTTTAGCTGCGATTGCAGGATTTGTCATGGCGCCAATTTATACGGTCAGATATAATATGGGTGCCAATATCGGAATGACAGCAATGTCAGCGGCAGTTATGGGCGGATTTGGAAGTCTTCCAGGCGCAATGCTGGGAGGCATGCTGATGGGATTGATTGAGATTTTAGGCACTACATATGTGTCTGCAGCATATAAAGATGCATTTTCATTTATTGTACTTCTGATTGTTCTTTTGGTACGTCCACAGGGAATACTGGGGCAGAAACAAATTGAAAAGGTATAGGAGAGGTATCCGTTATGAAAAAGATGAGTAGAGAAAGCCGGATCATTGTATTGCTAGTAGTATTGGCAGCCGTTATCTTTCCCTGTTTTCTGGATCATGGGAATAATTATATTTTTCAGATTCTTGGAAAATGCGCGATTTATTCTATGTGTGCAATCAGTCTGAACTTGCTGATGGGATATACTGGACAGTTTTCGCTGGGACATGGATCATTCTTTATGGTAGGAGCTTATGTATTTGGCATTGCAGCAGGCGTTTACCACGTAAATCCCTGGATTGCCTTAGTGCTTTCTGTAGCGGTATGCTATCTTGTGGGATATATTCTGGGGTTTGCCGGTTGTAAATTTACTGCAATCTATCTGGCAATGATTACATTGGGTTTTTCAAAAGTGTTGACATTGGTGGTGACGAATGAAGTCTGGCTGACTAAGGGACCGAACGGAATTTCAGGTATTCCTAAGATTTCTTTTTTTGGATATAAATTAAACACGTTCGGTTTCTACTTTTTTGCGTTGGCCTGTCTGATTATAATGTTCTACCTATATTATAATATGGTAAATTCTGCTACAGGACGCGCCTTCAAAGCAGTGCGGGGAAAGCCTATTGCAGCAGCGACAATGGGGGTAAATGTAAATCGATATAAACTTTTGGTATTTGCAATCTCCTCCTCAATGGCCGGCTTCGCGGGTGCATTGTATGCGTCGATGATAGCATATATCAGTCCTTCTTCCTTTAGTGGTATTTCAGTGCCCTTGATTATTATGACGATCGTGGGCGGATGCGGTACGTTATTCGGACCAGTAATTGGAGCCTGCGTTTTGACCGTTTTACCGGAATTTTTGCGCGGCGCTGGTACTTATATTGATGGTGTGTATGGTATAGTGGCGCTGGCGACAATACTGTTTATGCCGACAGGCATTATGGGCGGTCTGGTTGCCTTGCGAAAAGTAATTGCTGAAAAGAGATTCTCCGGAAAATCGGTATATGAGAAGAAAGGAGCTGCAAAATGAGTGTGGATAATTTTTTACATATAAAAAATGTGACTCTGCGTTTTGGCTCTCTGGTTGCGGTTTCTGATGTCACAATGGATATTAAAAAGGGAGAAATTCACGCACTGCTTGGGCCGAACGGCGCCGGAAAGTCAACGTTGTTTAATATGATTTCCGGCATTTATACGCCAACACAGGGGAAAATTTACTTTGAGGGAAAAGATATTTCCAACATGAGGGCGTATCAGGTAACAAACCTTGGAATTGCCCGCACTTTCCAAAATATTCTGCTGTTTGACGATCTGTCAGCGGTGGAGAATGTTATGATTGGCGAGCACTCCTGCAGCAAACACAGTGTAATTGCAGATATGTTTATGCTTCCTAAAACACGTGCAAATGAAAAGGCATGTTATGAAAAAGCGCTGGAGGTTCTGGAATTTGTGGGTATGAGGGAGCGTGCAGAAGATCAGGCGCAGAAATTCCCTTATGGGCGTAAACGTATTTTGGAGATCGCCCGCGCCCTGGCATCTGAGCCGAAATTGCTGATGCTGGATGAACCGGCGGCGGGTATGAATATAAATGAAGCGTCAGAGCTGATGAATCTGATCTGTAGGATTCGTGATAAGGGAATTACGGTGGTTATGGTAGAGCATAATATGCGGGTTGCAATGGAACTTTCAGATCGTATTACTGTTTTGGATCATGGATGTGTAATTGCGGATGGAACACCGGAGGAGATAAGAAGCAATCCGAAAGTAATAGAGGCATATCTTGGGAAGGAGGAGGAAGAATGAGTGTGATCCTGCAGCTGGAGGATGTGCATGCCTCCTATGGAAATATTTCTGCTTTAAAAGGCGTTTCGCTGGAAGTGCAGTCTGGGGAGATGGCAGCTATTGTAGGAGCCAACGGTGCTGGAAAGACAACGCTTTTACATTGTATTTCAGGTATTATGCCATATACAGGAAAGATTATGTTTGAGGGTGAAGACATTGCCAAATGGGGAACAAAGAAAATTGTTAGTTCTGGTATTGTTCAAGTGCCGGAGGGACGGCAGATTTTCGGAGAGATGACGGTGCTGGAAAATTTAAGACTGGGAGCTTTTGTACGTAATGATAAGCTGAATGATGACATTGAAAAAATGTTTCATATGTTTCCGCGGCTTGAGGAACGCAAACACCAGAAAGGGGCCAGCCTTTCCGGCGGGGAACAGCAGATGCTGGCTCTTTGTCGGGCGTTGATGGCAAAACCGAGGTTATTAATGCTGGATGAGCCATCCATGGGATTGGCTCCGGTTATAGTGCAGGGATTATTCAAGAATATTAAGGAAATCAATGAAAGTGGCGTAACAATAATCTTGATTGAGCAAAATGCAAAGCTGGCTTTGAAAACGGCAGATACGGCATTTATTATGGAAATTGGCGAAATAAAACTGGCTGGAAGCGCAAAGGATCTACGGAACGATAAAAAAGTGCAGGATTTGTATCTTGGCGGTTGAGAGGTGAAATAATGAAAGCGATACAAGTAAAAGAACCATATCAGATGGCTGTGATTGATATGGAAAAACCGGTAATTGACAGTAAAAATAATGTTCTGGTAAAAATTAGGGCAGCAGGCATCTGTGGATCTGATGTGGGAATTTATCATGGCACGAATGCGGCGGCCATATATCCCCGCGTGATCGGTCATGAAATGGTTGGGGAAGTGGTTGAAGTTGGAGAGAATGTATCGGAACTCAAGGTGGGCAACAGAGTGATTATTGATCAGGTGACAAATTGCGGTCACTGCTATGCATGTCGTAAAGGCAGGGGAAATGTTTGTGCCGATTTGAAGGTCAGGGGAGTGCATATTGATGGCGGCTATCGGGAATATATGGCGGTACCGGAACGTGACTGTTATATTCTTCCGGATTCTCTGGCGTATGAGGATGCCGTGATGATCGAACCAACAACGATTGCGATTCAGTGTTGTTCCAGAGCAAAACTCTGCTCAGAAGATATATTAGTAATTTTAGGGTGCGGAGCGCTGGGAAGCAGTATTTTGAGAATTGCTAAACTGAGCGGAGCCAGAATTATTGTGGCGGATATTATCGATGATAAACTTTGGGAAGCGCTGGCTGCAGGTGCAGATTATACGATTAATCTGGAAAACGAAAATTTTGAAGCCAAGGTAAAAGAATATACTAAGGGATATGGAGCAACTGTTTCTATTGATGCTGCATGTACCAAAGACTCTCTGTCAGAATTAATGGCGGTTACAGGAAATGCGGGCAGAGTCATTACAATGGGATTTTCAGTGAGTCCAACGGAAATAAACCAGTTTTCTATTACTTCAAAAGAATTGGATATTCGGGGATCCCGGCTGCAAAATAAAAAATTTGGTGAAGCAATTCGGCTGATTGAGGAAGGAAAACTTGATTTACGCGGCAGTATTTCACACAGATTTCCCTTTATGGAGGCGCAGAAAGCATTTGATTTTAATGACAGCAAGGATCCGTCAATTCGCAAAATAGTATTAACATTTGATTAAGTGAGAAACTGCCAATATTAGGCAGTTTTTCTTTTTAAAGTGTGCTATACTATTAGGAAAAGGAGGGCTTATTATGCTGTACATAGGAATTGACTTAGGCACATCTGCAGTAAAGCTGCTTTTAATGGACGGACAGGGGAAGATACATCATATTGTTTCTAAGGAATATCCTCTGTATTTTCCGCATCCGGGCTGGTCGGAACAAAAGCCGGAGGACTGGTGGGATGCAGTGCTGGAAGGATTGAAGGAGCTGACACAGGACTGCGATAAAAGCCAGATTGCGGGCATCAGTTTCGGCGGGCAGATGCACGGACTGGTGGCATTGGATGAGGACGATCATGTAATCCGCCCGGCCATTCTCTGGAATGACGGCCGCACGCAGAAGCAGACGGATTATCTGAACAATGTGATTGGCAAGGAAAAGTTGTCTGCATATACGGCCAACATTGCGTTTGCAGGTTTTACGGCGCCGAAGATCCTCTGGATGCGGGAGGAAGAACCGGAAAATTTTGAAAAGATTAAAATGGTTATGCTGCCGAAAGATTACATCGCATTTAAACTGACCGGCGTCTATTCCACTGATGTATCAGACGCTTCCGGTATGCTGATCTTTGACGTGAAAAATAAGCGGTGGTCGAAAGAAATGTTAGAGATCTGCGGTATCACCGAGGCGCAGGTGCCGAAGATATTCGAAAGCTACGAGACGGTTGGAACAATTTTGCCTGAGATAGCAAAAGAGCTGGGCTTTCCCGAGACAGTCAGGATTGCAGCGGGCGCCGGGGATAATGCGGCTGCTGCGGTCGGCACGGGCACTGTGGGGGACGGTATGTGCAATATTTCCCTGGGAACCAGCGGAACGATTTTTATTTCCAGCAAGAGCTTTGGCGTGGATGAGCACAACGCGCTGCACTCCTTTGCTCATGCGGACGGGCATTATCATCTGATGGGCTGTATGCTTTCGGCGGCTTCCTGCAATAAATGGTGGATGGACGAGATTATAGGCACAAAGGATTATGCCAAAGAGCAGGCAAAAATTGAAAAGCTTGGAGAAAATCATGTGTTTTTCCTGCCCTATCTGATGGGCGAACGGTCGCCGCACAACAACCCCAATGCCAGAGGAACCTTTATCGGCATGACAATGGACACGACCAGGGCGGATATGACCCAGGCGGTTCTGGAGGGAGTGGCCTTTGCTATCCGGGATTCCTTTGAGGTGGCAAAATCTCTGGGAATCCACATCGAGAGAACAAAGATCTGCGGAGGCGGTGCAAAGAGTCCCCTGTGGAAAAAGATTATTGCGAATGTTCTCGGCATCAAAGTAGATGTGATTGAAAGCGAGGAGGGGCCCGGCTACGGCGGCGCCATGCTGGCGGCGGTGGCCTGCGGCGAATATGCCTCCGTAGAAGAAGCGGCAGGAAAGCTTGTAAAAGTAATTGACACAGTGGAGCCGGAAGCAGATCTGGTAGAAAAATATAATGAGCGGTACGAAAAATTTGCAGAGATTTATCCTGCCGTGAAGGATTTGTTTGACACGGTGACGCGATAAGGTATTTAAAACAGGAAATAAAAACAAAATGAGATGTTATAAAAACAATATTGACACATCACAAAAATAATGATATCCTATGGATAAGCATTAAGATTCTGAAATTCTATATGCCTTCGCCGGGCGTTTAGCGGCCCGGCAAAGCGCATCTGGCACGATTCTTGCCGAAAGGCGTCTCTTGAAGTCTCAATGCAAAAAATTCAAATTGCCGTCAGAACGTGAGAAAGGCGGTTACGCAGCGAGGCTCTAAGAGAAAATGCGAAATGTGCGGCCTCCTGCAGTGGAAAGGAGGATGCATCTGGTTGAAAAGCAACCTGAAAAAGTCAAAAGTATCAAAAAAATCCGTTAAAAGAGCAGCAAAGAAAGTAAAAGAAATAAAGGGAATCCATCCGGACATTCGGGCGGGCAGCGCAGTGCCGGTACATATAATGCCGGAACTTCGGGCAAACCGGGCGTATCGCTCGAGGTTGTTTGAGCTGATTTTCAGCGATAAGGAAAAACTGCTGGAGCTCTATAATGCGGTAAACGGAACAGCCTACAGTGACCCGGATCTTCTGGAGATCAACACGCTGGAAAACGCCATTTATCTGTCTATGCATAATGATGTATCCTTTGTAATAGATTCCAGGCTTTCCCTTTACGAGCACCAGTCCACCTACAATCCAAATCTGCCGCTGCGGTATCTGATGTATGTGGCAGACCTGTATTCGGGAATGGTACGGGGAGAGAACCAATATGGCCATAGAATGTTGAGGCTTCCGCCGCCGCGTTTTATTATTTTCTATAATGGCAGGGAGGAAAGGCCGGATGTGGAAATATTAAAGCTTTCAGATGCTTATACGGTAGCGGAGGAAGAACCTTCTCTGGAATTAAAGGCTGTACTTCTCAATATCAATCCGGGACACAACAGGGAACTCAAAGAAGCGAGCCGTACCCTGGGAGAATATGCAGCTTATACAAATCGGGTGAGGGAATATGCAAAGGATATGTGTCTGGAGGATGCAGTAGAGCGCGCAATCACAGAATGTATCAGAGAAGGAATCCTGGGGGAATTTCTGGAAAAACACAGAGCGGAGGCGAAGAATGTGAGTATATATGAATATGATGAAGAAAAAGTGATGCAGATGCTGAGACAAGAGGCACTGGAGGATGGCCGGGAGGAGGGCATAGAACAGGGAATTGAGAAAGGGGCAATGCGAATGAGAAAACTGGTAAAATTGTTGATGGAAGCAGGGCGGATGGATGATTTAAGGGATGCCGCTGCAGACGATCAGGTATGCAAAAAATTGTATGAGGAATTAAATATAGAGTAGCAAATGTCCGGAGATGCCGACACATGGAGGAGTTCTGGGCTCCAAAAGGGAGATTGGCGTCGAAATCTGCGATATCTTTTTCTGCGGAAAAGAGAAGGGATGTGATATACTGAATACATAGCATGGAATATCATATCTGGAGGGAAGTATTGTGGAGGAACAACGCTATTTGATTTCTGATGCGGCGAAGCTTGTCGCTGTGGAAGCCCATGTTCTCCGCTACTGGGAGGACGAGCTTGAGCTTTCCATCGGCCGGACAGAGCTGGGCCACCGATACTACACCCGGGAAAATATTGAGACGTTTCAAAAGATTAAACGTCTGAAGGAAGAAGGACTACAGTTAAAAGCTATTAAAGTGATTCTGCAGCGCGTAGAACAGGCAAAGTGCGGGGAACATCGGCAGCAGGAAGCACGGCCGCGGGAAACACGGCAGGAGAAAACGCGGCAGCAGGAAACA
>JAUNFZ010000003.1 GCA_030524785.1 Eubacteriales bacterium | reverse complement strand
AATGAGGACGGTAAAAACGGGGAGACTGTGGATAAAACTGCGGAAACTCAAGCAAAATAAATATTTATATTTTTCCCTCAGCGTGGTATAATCATATCATATGAAAACTTCGTGGCAACACTCCAAATTTGCGCATCTTGCACATTTTCTCAACATATCTTGCTCAATTATTGGTGACATTTTAGCCGAATTTGGTTTTGCAGAAAATTTTTTCGTTCTTTTACCGGAATCTTCCTATTTATAGAGAGTACCAAAAGGAGGTTTGCACAATGATTGATTCTGCCGGAATCCGTATGGCTCAGGGCGCCGCTATCGCCTGTGAACGAATTGAAGGCGTAAACGACAATATGTCCCAATCCCATTACCACGATTATTATGAATTGTATTATCTTGAAGGCGGCGAACGTTTTCATGTGATTCAGGACGAACTTCATCATGTCGAAGCCGGGCAATACGTCATTTTCGCCCCCTTTGTCATGCATTACTCTTACGGCGCCAAGGACGTCCCCTTTAAAAGAATCGTCCTCTACTTCAAGCCGGACCAGATCCTGTACCCCTCGCTTCTTGCAGAGCTTAAGGAAAGCAGCGGCGTGTACAAGGCGGACAAAAAGGAATCTTTCTATATTCACCAGTACCTGTGCAGTCTTCTGGCTGAAGAAAATTCCGGCTCCCCCTACCTGATCGAAGGCGGCAGCGATTCCAGAAAAAATTATATGCAGTCGATGCTGAACGTGCTGATGCTCACCACCACCCGCAAGGAATCCCTGCCCTCCCAGGCGGCAAAGCTTTCCGTGGTGAGCGGCGTGATCAACTATATTCATCAAAACTACGACACAAACATTACGCTGGAGTCTCTCTCCAAAATGTTTTTCACCAGCCAGTATCACCTTTGCCGGGAATTTAAGCGCTTTACAAACCGCACGCTGGTGGAATACATCAATGTCACCCGGATTATGAACGCCCAGCGCAAGATTATGGAAACAAAGAAATCTTTTACAGAGATCAGCCAGGAAAGCGGATTTTCCAGCCTTACACATTTTAACCGGGTATTCAAAAGCATTGTGGGGACCACGCCCTCCGAGTACAGGAAAAACTACCCGAAGGAGGCCATTGAAAAGCTCCACGAAACGCAGCCCTGACTGCGTGTCAGGATACCGTTCTGAGATTTTGTTTTTGTCCGGCGGATATTTGTCTTTTTGTGATTGACACGCCGAAAAAATATGATATACTAAACAATGTGCATAAATTTCAGGAGGAAAATGAATATGTATTCTTTTGAGGAAATACAGAAGGTTGACATTGAAACTGCCGAGGCAATACAACAGGAAATCGCCCGGCAGAACTCCCATATCGAGCTGATCGCATCTGAAAACTGGGTGAGCAAAGCTGTGATGGCCGCTATGGGGAGCCCGCTGACAAATAAATATGCAGAAGGGTATCCGGGAAAACGCTATTACGGCGGATGTGAATGTGTGGACGTGGTGGAAGAACTGGCAAAGCAGCGCGCCCGCGAACTGTTTGGCTGTGAATATGTAAACGTACAGCCCCATTCCGGCGCTCAGGCCAATATGGCGGTATTCTTTGCCATGCTGAAGCCCGGCGATACCGTGATGGGTATGAATCTGGCCCACGGAGGCCATCTCTCCCACGGAAGCCCCGCCAACTTTTCCGGCGCTTACTTTCACATCGTACCCTACGGCGTAAATGACGATGGCTTTATTGATTATGACAATGTCCGCCAGATTGCCCTGCAGGCAAAGCCGAAGCTGATCGTGGCAGGCGCCAGCGCTTATGCCCGCACCATCGATTTTAAACGCTTCCGCGAAATTGCCGACGAGGTGGGCGCATATTTAATGGTAGATATCGCGCATATTGCCGGACTTGTGGCGGCAGGACAGCACCCAAGCCCGATTCCTTACGCTCACGTGACGACCACGACCACCCACAAGACTCTGCGCGGTCCCCGGGGCGGCATGATTATGAGCAGCGATAAAGTTGCAAAGCAGTTTAACTTCAACAAAGCTGTATTCCCCGGTATTCAGGGCGGCCCGCTGATGCATGTAATCGCAGCGAAAGCCGTGTGCTTCAAGGAAGCTCTCCAGCCGGAATACAAAGAATATCAGGCAAATATTGTGAAAAATTCGAAGGCGCTCTGCGCAGGCCTTATGAAGCGCGGCATCAACATTGTCTCCGGCGGTACGGACAACCATCTGATGCTTGTAGATCTTCGCGGAACTGGAATTACCGGAAAGGCCATGGAAAAATTGCTGGATGAGGCAAACATCACCTGCAACAAGAACGCCGTTCCAAACGACCCGGAGTCTCCTTTCGTGACAAGCGGCGTGCGCCTTGGCACTGCAGCCGTTACCTCCAGGGGAATGAAGGAAGAAGATATGGAAAAAATTGCAGAGGCTATCGCTCTGATGATCCAAAGCCCGGACAACAAAGTGAAAGCCATGGCAATCGTAAAAGAACTGACGGATCGGTATCCGTTGAACGCGTAGTAGAAAGGGAAAAATTCCCTGAAAAGTAAAGGATCCCCCTGGCTGAACATCCGGCCAGGGGGAAAATTATGCGGCAATTCTTACGACTTTGTAATAAATTTTTCTCCGCAGTGGGGACACGTCACTTCAATCTTCCCCTTTTTGCGGGGAACACGCATTTTCTGTCCGCACTTTTTGCATTTCAGATATTTATAATCTTTTCTGGAACCCATGCGCAGCTTCAGGCTCTGCAGCTTAAACCGGAGGCGTTCCCTTTCCGCCAGAAACCGTTGGTTTTCCGCCCGCCTGGCCGTCAGCTTCTTTGAAAACACCCGATAATAGGAATAAAGAAGCACGCCAATGGCAATCATCGACAACAGTGAACTTTTTAAGGGCATACTGAGAATCAGCAGAACCAGCGACGTAACAATCAAAACGATTCCCAGGTCGTCGATGCCATTTCTGCCCTCCAGAAAACGATAAAATTTTTCTTTCAAATCCTTCACGGATCTCCCTCCAGACACTGCACTGTATTTTTCAATAAAGACAGTATATCGCCTTGCTGTTCAAAGCACAACCGATATCTTTCTAAAAAATCTAAAGATTCTATAAATCCCGGCGTCTTTTCTTTCCGGCCGTGATCGCATGCCTTGGACACATTTCCTGGCAGCAGTAGCAGCGGATGCACTTTGAGTAGTCGTACACCGGCGGCTGCTCCCTGCCGTTTTTAAAGCTGACTGCTTTCCCCGGCACCGGGCAATGGCTGACGCAAATGCCGCAGCGAATACAGCGCTTTTCATCTATCACCGGCCGCTTCGCCAAAGCGCGCATCGTCTCCGCGTATCTGCTTAAAAGCGTCTTTTTCGTTCCTTTCCGGTCTACGTCAAAGTCAGCATTTCCATACCGTTTCTGCAGCTCGGCCGCTGTGATGCTGCAGGCCTCCCGCCCCTCTTTGGCAATGCAGATATCAATTTCTTCTATATTATAGGTTCCGATTCCCATCGCCGCCCCCTGGGTGTTTGTGGGCACCAGCTCCGGGTCCAAATAGACCAGATGACAGAACACGGTATCCAGCGCCACCGGATCTTTCGAGAACAGCAGCACATTCATGGGAACAGGATCCCCTGAGCCTGGTCCGTTTCCCTCCATAGCAACAATCCCGTCCATCACATGAAGCCGGGGTTTTACGCACCGGTGAATGTCGGCCAGCATCCGGGCAAACACTCCCGCGTTTGGATACTTTACGTGTCCGGCCGCTTTTCGGTAACCGCAGATCAGCCCGTATACATTTTTCACCGCGCCTGTAATCCGCTCCAGTGCATGAGTTTTCATTTTGCACAGGCTGATCAAAGCGTCCGCCTCCGTTACTTCCCTGGCAAACTGAAACTCCTTTGCCGTCATTCCCTCGTCAAACTTTACATGCACTTCCTGGGACATGTCGCCAATCCTGGCTCCAAATAAGTCTCCCGTCGAAAGCCCTATTTTCTCCGCCGCTGCCTTGCAGGTTCCATGTCCCGGTGAGTCCCCGCAGACTACCTCTTTCGCTCCTGCCTCTGCCAAAATCCGCAACATTCCCCGGATAACGGCGGGGTGCGTTGTAACGGCTTTATCCACGGAGGACGGCGACAGAAAATTCGGCTTCACCAAAACCTTTTCTCCTGCCTTCACAAAGGCCCCGATTCCTCCCAGAAGCTCTACTGCGCATTTCATTGCCCGGTATACTTCTTCCTCGTCATACGTGCTGCATGGCGCGATCACTACCCTGGATTTTTCTCTCTGCATTTTTCCGCTTGTACTTCCTTTCATTTGGTCGTATACTTATACTATTATAATACAACATCTGAGGAAATGGGGGAAATGATTATGATTATCGACGAATTAATTCATCTTCTGGAAATGCAGGAAGAAATTCTTCAGTTTACACATTTCACCAACGAGGACGCTTGGGAACTCGGAAACCTTATGGTGGCGGAAATTCGCAAGCACCAGTTGAACGCCGTCGTTACCATCCGTCTGAACAACGGCTATACTGTGTTCCGCTATGCAGGCAACGGCACGAATCTTCAGAACGACCGCTGGACCGACCGCAAATTTAATACAGTGCGAACCCTGGAGCAGAGCAGCCTCCTGGCCTGTATGCTGCTGAAAAAGAGTGAAAAAAACCTGGCAGACTGGTTCCTGGATGAAGCGCAATACGCTGCTGCCGGAGGCGGATTCCCTATCCGTGTAGAGGAGGTCGGCGTGATCGGCGCCATCATCGTCTCCGGGCTGCCCCATATGGCAGACCACGACCTGGCAATAAAATGCATCAGCCGCTATCTCCATATCGATGAAGTGCCAAGGATTCGGGGAGACATCCGTCTGTAAAACCGCTCCAGGCGCTCCACTCCTTTGGCGGCAAAGCGGTAAATTCCATCCTTTGCTCCGTTACCGGATGCGTAAAGGCCAGCCGGTAGGAATGTAGGGCCTGATGCTCTGTCAGAGAAAAATCCGGATGATAGAGGAAATCACCTGTCACAGGATATCCAAGATATTTCATATGAACACGAATCTGATGGGTACGCCCGGTTTCCAATTTCAGAGAAACCAGGGAGTACCCGTCTTTGTATGCCAGCCTCCGGTAGTGTGTCACGGCGCTTTCCCCGTTTTCAAAATCTACGCATCGCTCCAGCACAGAACCTTCCTTTCTGGCAATCGGCGCGTCTATGGTTCCCCGGGCCGGAGGATTTTCCTTGACAAGCGCCAGGTATTCCCGCTCAATCTCCCGCTTCTTTCCCATGTTTGAAAGCACCGCCGCGCTCAGCATATTCTTTGCCACAATCAAAAGTCCCGTGGTGTCCCTGTCCAAGCGGTTAATGCAGCGATACACAAAGCCTTCTCCCCGCTCCAGGTAATAGGCCGCCACAGCGTTGGCCAGCGTATTTTCATGATTATTTACCGAAGGATGAATCGGCATATCCGCCGGCTTATTTATTACCAGAAGATCTTCGTCCTCATAAACTGCCTCAAATTTCATGGGTACAGGCGCAATGCCCGCAGAGGGTTCCTCCGCAGGAAGCTCCACAGTCAAAATATCGCCCGCCTGCAGCAATTCTCTTGCACCCACCGGGTGTCCATTCTTTTCTATGCTTCCATCCGCTTTGATTTTAGTCAGAATATGTCTGGAATATCCTCTTTTTTTCAGGAAGGACATCACGCTTTCATTCGCGTTTTCCTCTCTGTCTGCCCGTCCTATCTCGTACCTCAGTCTACGTCTCAACCGTTCTCACCTTTTTACCGCTGCATACCACAATTGATGCAAACACCAGTATCATTCCCGCAAGCTGCCAAAGATCTACCCGCTCCCCAAAAATCACAATCCCAATGAAGGACGCTACCGCCGGTTCCACCGAAGCCAGGATAGACGCCGTTCCGTTTTCCACACTGGTAAGTCCAAGGTTATACACAAAATAGGGGACTACCGTGCTGAAAAGTCCAAAGGCCAGAGAAAATGCCGTCTGTCCCGCTCCCATCGCCATGACATCCCACACTTTTCCAAAATCTGCAAAGGGAAGAACCCCCAGGGAAGCAAACAAAAACGTATAAAAAAGAATTGTGAGAGAATGATATCCCCGCTCCAGCGCATACCTTCCGAAAATAGAGTACAGCGCATATCCGAATCCGGCTCCCAGCCCAATCAGCAGTCCCGCCGGGGTAAGGGGCGCCCCGTTTCCCACGATACCCGCCACCAGCACGCATCCCACAAACACGAGTACCAGGGAAAAAATTTTTTCAGGCGTAATCTTCTCGCGAAAAAGCAGTGCCGACATCACCACTACCATAGCCGGCGCCGTGTATAAGAGCACCGCCGCCACCGGCAGGGATGTCATGACAATCGATTTGAAATAGCAGTAATTAAAAAATACAATGCTGCAGATTCCTGTGCCGAGAAAACACCAGACGTCCTTTAGCCTGATTTTCAAAAGCTTAGGCTTAAAAATCCCCAATATGCCCCCGGTCAGAACCGCTGTGACCGCAGCCCGCAGCGCTACAATCTCGAAGGTGCCCAGTCCCCAGCCGTTCAGCGTCCTCACAAAAATTCCCATGCACCCCCACAGGCATCCGGCCAGGATAATCAAAAGTTTTCCTCTCTCCATAGTAACCTCCCTGCATTTGCGCGCATCCTTTGTATCATAGGAAACTATGTTTCCTATGATACAAAAAAACTGCCGCAAACCTGCGACAGCCACTTCTAAAAAGCTGATGACGGGACTCGGACCCGTGACCTCCTCACTACCAATGAGGTGCGCTACCACCTGTGCCACATCAGCCTGCGCGGTTACCCGCTACAGTTTCAAATCATATCATACAATCATATGCTTGTCAAGCTCTTTTCCTCTCTTTCCCCCGCTTTCCTCCTGCGTTTTCCTGCTGCATTTTCAATGATTTCCACTGCGTTCCTTCTGCGCTTCTCTGTCTGCCCCTGCCCTCATCTTAATAAAAATTTAATGCCAGAAAACCAGCGCTAATACACATTTCACAGCCGCCGTGCAATAATAAAAACAACAGGAACAGCGCGGTACTGCCGGCTGTTTCCATAATCTACCTGATGGAGGATATTATGAAATCTGTATTATTGATCGGTGTGGGACGGTTTGGCCGGCACATCGCCCTAAAACTAAACGACCTGAACCACCAGGTTATGGCAATTGACCATAACGAAGAACGCATTGACGCCGTACTTCCTTTTGTGACAAACGCGCAAATCGGAGACAGTACCAACAAAGATTTCCTTTCCGGCCTGGGCATCCGCAATTTCGACGCCTGCATCGTAACCATTGGGGATAACTTTCAAAACTCCCTTGAGACAACATCGCTTCTCAAAGAGCTTGGAGCCAGGAAGGTATTCGCCAGGGCGTCCCGGGGACTGCAGGAAAAATTTCTGCTGCGAAACGGAGCGGATGAAGTGATCTATCCAGAAAAGCAGTTGGCCGCGTGGACGGCTATCCGGTGCACTTCAGATCACATTCTGGATTACGTGGAGCTGGACAGTCAGTATTCCATTTTTGAGCTGAGCATCCCGCCGGAATGGGATGGAAAAACAGTGGTGCAGATCGATATTCGAAAGAAATACCATATCAATATATTGGGTATCAGAGAGAACGGGAACCTCAACATGGCGGTAACTCCCGATACTGTTCTTAAAAGCGGCAGATCCATACTGGTTCTCGGGCAGTCACGGGCCGTGCAGAAATGCTTTCATCTCTGATTTTTGCCGCAAGCGCGAAAGGAGGCATGTACAATGAGAGATTTCTGTCTGATTATGGTCCTTCTGACAGCATTTGTATTGGAATATTTTGTACTGAAAAAAACCGGAGACCTGCTGGAGGAAATCTGGGAAGTGTGATAGAATTTATATAAAATTCCGGAGGAAGAAAGGGTAATGTATACCAGAAAAGGAAGTCTGAAAATATTCTTCAGCGGTTCAAAGGGCAGCGGCAAAACTCTGTCCATGATAAAGGCGGCTCAATTGGAAAAATCCCGGGGCACAGATGTCCTGGTTGGCTGCATTGCTTCCCATACCCCGGACGCTGTCCTCTCTTACTTAAAGGATATGGAACAAATGCCCTTCGCCTGCCGCAATTTGGAAAATACCTTTGACCTTGACCAAGTATTGCTGCGCAGGCCGCAGTTGGTTCTTGTGGACGAGCTTGCCCACGCCAACGAAAAGGAGTGCCGCCACCGCAAGCGCTATCAGGATATAGAGGAGCTTCTGGAGGCGGGGATAAACGTATATACCACGGTAAACGTCGGGAACATTGAAAGTCTTTACGATACGGTAGCTTCCATTACCGGCATCAGCGATTGGGAAAGAATACCGGACGCTGTATTTGACAACGCCGATCAGGTAGAATTAATTGACGCGGAACCTGAGGAATTGCTAAGACGTCTCTTGGATGCGTATCCCGCCGACTCTCAGACTACGCCAAAGCAGCTCGCCTTTCTGCGGGAAATTGCCCTTCGCCGCTGCGCCGACAGAGTAAAGCATCTGTCGGGACGCATGCAGTATAAAAATACTGTTCACACAGAAAATCATATTCTGGCCTGTCTCTCCGCCTCGCCCTCCAACGCAAGAATTATCCGCACCGCCGCGCGAATGGCAGAAGCGTTCAACAGCCAGTTTACCGCCTTATTTGTAGAAACCCCCGACTTCTCGTCAGCCAGCCCGGAAGACAAACAGCGGCTGCATGAAAACCGCAGGCTTGCGCAGCAGCTTGGCGCAAATGTAGAGACCGTTTATGGCGAAGGCGTGGCCTATCAGATCGCAGAGTTTTCGCGTTTGTCCGGCGTCACCAAAATTGTCCTTGGAAGAAGCGTCGTCACCCACCGGCATTTCCCTGGAAAAGCTCCGCTTACAGAGCTTCTGCTCTCCTATGTTCCGGAAATTGATATTCACATTATCCCTGACGGAGACCTCAGCAAGGCGTACCGTCCAAAAAAAATCCGGAGTGTTCAGAGGAGCAGCATAGCAGCAAATACAGCCAAAAGCGTGGGAATATTGGTTGGCGCAACGCTTCTGGGGATTCTGTTTTTCCATCTTGGATTTACCGAGGCAAATATTATTATGGTATATATTCTCGGCGTGCTGCTGACGTCGATTGCGACCTCCCATCAAATATACAGTCTGGTCTCCTCCATCGCCAGCGTATTCATTTTCAACTTTATGTTTACAACGCCAAGGTTTTCTCTGATGGCCTACGAAACAGGCTATCCGGTTACCTTTGTCGTCATGTTTCTGACGGCATATATCACTGGAACCTTCGCCCTCCGATATAAAAAGCAGGCCGGCCAGTCGGCAAAAATTGCCCGCCGCACAAAGATTCTGTTTGATACCGACCAACTGCTGTCCCGGGCCGACGGCAAAGATGAAATTCTCCACGCGGCTGCAAAGCAAATTCAGAAGCTGCTGAACCGAAATATTGTCATCTTTGAAAACCAGAACGGCTGCCTGTCCAAACCCTGCCTGTTTTATACAAACGCCAGCGGTTCTTATGACCTTGAAAGGGAACGAAGCGCCGCCGAGTGGACCCTGAAAAACAATCACGCGGCGGGCGCAACAACCGATACGCTCTCCGACGCCCATTATCTCTATCTGGCCCTGCGCATCAATGAAAGAGTATACGGCGTAATGGGCATAGAGGCTGAAAGTACGCCGCTTGAAGCGTCGGAACACAGTATCCTTCTGTCGATTCTTTCGGAAACAGCCCTTGCACTGGAAAACGAAAAAAATGCCAGGGAAAAGGAGGCGGCAGCCGTTCTGGCAGAGAGCGAACAGCTGCGCGCAAATCTTCTGCGCACGATTTCCCACGACCTGCGAACGCCGCTCACCACAATCTCCGGCAACGCCAGCAACTTAATCAGCAACGGAGACAGTTTTGACGAAGCCACAAAGCACCAGATATATTCTGATATCTACAACGATTCCATATGGCTCATTGACCTGGTGGAAAATCTGCTGTATGCCACCCGCATTGAGGATGGACGCATGACGCTGCGCACTTCCACGGAGCTTCTAAGCGAAATTATAGAAGAAGCCATACGGCGTTTCAGCCGCAAGGCCCAAAGCCACCGGCTTAACTTCACCTGCTGCGACGACCTTCTGCTGGTAAACGCCGATGCAAAACTTGTCGTGCAGGTAATCTGCAATATTCTGGATAACGCCGTAAAGTATACGCCGCCCGGCACTCAGATTACAATAATGTCAAAGCAAAAGGGCAATATGGCCGAAGTGCAAATTGCCGATACGGGAAACGGTATTCCCGACGAAGATAAGCAAAAAATATTTGATAAATTTTACAGCGGCTCTAATAAAATAGCGGACAACCGCCGAAGCCTCGGGCTTGGGCTCTATCTCTGCAAAGCGATTGTAGAAGCCCACGGCGGTACAATCTCTGCCAAAGACAATCTGCCCCACGGAGCAGAATTTGCTTTCACTCTGCCGCTGAAGGAGGTATCATCATGAATAAACTTCTGATACTTGTTGTGGAAGACGATGCGCCGGTGCGCAGCCTGATTACCATCACATTAAAAGCCCACGATTACCGCTTTATCACCTCTGCCACCGGGGAGGGCGCTGTTATCGACGCCGCGTCCCACAATCCCGATATTATTCTGCTGGATTTAGGGCTTCCGGACATCGACGGCGTAGACGTAATCCGGCGGATTCGAAGCTGGTCAAACGTTCCCATCATTGTCATCAGCGCCAGAAGCGAAGATAATGACAAAATAGATGCGCTCGACGCCGGAGCCGACGACTATCTGACAAAGCCCTTTTCCGTTGAGGAGCTCCTGGCCAGGCTTCGCGTAACCCAAAGGCGTCTTTCCATCATGCAGAACAACCTGATGCAAAAATCTGTTTACGAAAACGGCCAGTTAAAAATAGATTACGCTTCCGGCTGCGTAAGCCTCGGCACAGAGGAACTTCACCTGACGCCAATAGAATACCGGCTTCTATGCCTGCTGGCACAAAACACCGGTAAAGTTCTCACACACAAATTTATTCTTCAAAACGTATGGGGCAGCAGCCTGGAAAGCGACGTTGGCTCTCTGCGGGTATTTATGGCGACCCTTCGCCGGAAACTTGAAAAGGCTCCCGGTTCGCCCCAGTATATTCAAACTCATATCGGTATTGGCTACCGAATGTTAAAAATCTGATCCGCTTTCCGGGGCGTGCATTGTCACGCCTTCCTGCGGTTACGCCATTCTTCTCTGCCGCACAATCTCGTACGCCATTACCCCTGCCGCCACAGAAACGTTCAGGGAATCTATATCCCCCTTCATGGGAATCGAAGCGGAAAAATCACATTTCTCCCGAACCAGCCGGCTTACGCCGTCCCCTTCGCTTCCGACCACCAGTCCGATGGGGCCTTTCATATCCACGTCGTACATCACCGTTCCCTGCATATCGGCGCAGACGAACCACAGCCCTCTCTCCTTGAGCTCATCCATCGTCTTCCCAAGATTTGTCACCTTGGCAACGGGCGTATAATTGAGGGCTCCCGCTGATGTGCGGGCCACCGAAGCTGTCAGGCCCACCGCCCGGCGTTTCGGGACGATTACGCCATGGGCTCCCGCCTGATTTGCCGTTCGGATGATTGCTCCCAGATTATAGGGATCCTCCACGCCGTCCGCCAGAATCAAAAAGGGCGGCTCTCCCTTTTCCTGTGCCAGAGCCAGCATGTCCTCCACCGACGCGTACTCGTAGGCGGCTGCGCAGGCGATCACTCCCTGATGATGGCCTGTCTCGCTCATCTGGTCAAGGCGTTCCTTTGAAACAAACTGCAGAATCGTGTCGTGCTTTTTTGCCTCCCGGACGATCGTGCGCACCGGGCCGTCCTGACAGCCGTCCAGCACAAAGAGCCGGTCAATCGTTTTTCCCGAGCGGAAAGCTTCCGTCACCGCATTTCTGCCTTCTATGGTTAATTCCCTGTATCTCATATTCATTCCTCAGCAATTCCCGCATGGATCAGATCTATCATACGTTTTATATCTTTTTTCAGGTATAAATAACCTGTCAGCGCCTCCAGGCCCGTCGCCCGCCGGTAATCAATCAGCGTTGCATTTTTGGCTTTTGTATAGGACTTGGCGTTGCGCCCCCGCTTATAAATATGCATTTCTTCTTCTGTGAGAAGCGGAAGAAGCCGCTCTGCCATCTGCGACTGAGCCTGCGCTTTCACCAGAGCGCTTGTCCGTTTATGAAGTTTCTGCACCGGACAATTACTTTTCTTTACCATAATTGTGCGGATCACCACTTCAAAGACGGCGTCCCCGATATAGGCAAGCACCAGCGGGGAATACTCCCTAAGATCAATTTCTCCAAGCTCCATTTCCCTGTCCAAATACTCCTGGAAATCTACGCTCTCTCCCATTTCACACCTTCTCTGGTATCCTTCAGAACAATTCCCTTCTTCAGCAGAATATCGCGTATCTCGTCAGCCCGGGCAAAATTCTTTTCCTTTCTCGCCGCCTGGCGCTCCTCAATCAGCTTTTCAATATCCGCATCCAGAAATTCTTCCTTTTTCTCCACAATCAGTCCCAGAACATCCGCAAGCTGTTCGATCTGCGCTTTCACCGCCTCCGCAAAGGCCGCGGAACTTTCCTCCGTCACGTTTGTATTCGCATACTTTACAAGTTCAAAAATCACAGAGATTGCATCCGCCGTGTTGAAATCGTCGTCCATGGCTGCGTCAAACCTGGCGGCATACTCCGAAAGCGCCGCTGCCTCTTTTTCCTCCTCCCCGGTCATCTCCTTTACCGGAGTATTCTGGATAAGGAATTTAAGGTTTTCCACCGCGTTTATGATTCGCTCCAGGCCGTTTTTGGAGGCCTCCATCAGCTCCGCGCTGAAATTCAGCGGACTGCGGTAATGGGCGCTGAGCATGAAGAAACGCAGCACCTGCAGGTCATACTTTTCGCTGATCTCCCGCACTGTAAAAAAGTTTCCAAGGGATTTTGACATTTTCCGGTTGTCAATATTCAAAAACGCGTTGTGCAGCCAGTACCTTGCAAAGGTTTTTCCATTGCAGCACTCGCTCTGGGCGATCTCGTTTTCATGATGGGGGAAAATAAGATCTTCGCCGCCCGCATGGATATCGATCTCCTCGCCCAGGTATTTTTTCGACATTACGGAACACTCGATGTGCCAGCCGGGACGGCCCTCGCACCAGGGAGAGTTCCAGAAAGGCTCCCCTTCCTTTTTCGGCTTCCACAGTACGAAATCCAGGGGATCTTCCTTCTGTTCTTCACCGGATACCAGCAGAGAACGGTTTCCTCCCCGCAGATCGTCCAGATTTTTGTGGGACAATTTGCCGTACTCTGAAAACTTTCTTGTACGGAAATAAACCGTTCCATCCTCAGCCGCATAGGCATAGCCCTTCTCCATCAGCGTGGAGATCATCTCGATCATGCCGTCAATCTCTCTGGTCGCCAGGGGATGGGTGGTGGCAGGTTTTACATTCATGCCCTCCATATCCTTTTTGCACTCGGCAATATAGCGCTGGGAGATCTCGTCGGCGCTCACGCCTTCCTCCATGGCCTTTTTGATGATCTTGTCGTCCACGTCCGTGAAGTTTGACACATAATTCACTTCATAGCCCTTGTACTCCATATACCGGCGCGCCGTGTCAAACACAATCATCGGCCGGGCATTTCCTATGTGGATCAGATTATATACCGTGGGGCCGCACACATACATGCTCACCTTTCCCGGCACCAGCGGCACAAATTCCTCTTTTTTCTTTGTCAGCGTATTATAAACCTTCATGATATTTTCTCCATTTTTTCCTGATTCTTACTACAACAACAGTTTATGGGAAAACCCCGGTTTTGTCAACCTTTATGGCGATGGTCCGGCCGTGCGGGGCAGGTTATGGCCGCTTTTGCGCCGGCTCGGCCGCGCGGGGCAGGTTATGGCCGCTTTGGCAATAGTTTGACCACGCGGAGCAGATTATACCAGCTCCGGCAGGTATAATGGCCGCAGCGCCCGCAGGCTTCCTCCCAGTTCAGGGCGCAGGCCGCGCAGGCCAAAGGCCGCCTCCGCCAGCTCCTCCACCGTGACCTGCACCGCTTCCCGATGTTTTTCCACGCGCCTTGCGCATCCCCCCTCGGGGGTTATTTTCACTTCAAAACATCCGTTATTTCCGGGCAGGATATCGTCTTTTACATTCCATAGGGCCTCTATCGGCCTGTCGAACCGAAGCCGTTTCACAAAAGCCTCCAGACATACAATTCTGACCATGGTAATCGGACGCCAGGAAATCTCTCTGCTGTTGATTCCATCCATGCGTGTCCCGGGCAGGATGCCGCTTACTTTTATCGGAAGCTGTTCTTTAAAATATTCGGTCACGGCTGCCAAAGCGCCGCTGCAGGTTACGCCCGGCAAACTGTCGTCCACCGCTACTTCCCATACCTCCGCGGCATCCTCCAGTCCTGTCAGGCAGTATCCCACCGGCACATCCTCCAGCATAAAAAGAAGGATCCCGCCGTTTACCGCCTCCTGTTCCTTCCATATCCGCTCAAAGTAGGGCAGGTTGCGTACCGCTCTTACCGGACACGCCCCTGAAAACATTTTTTCGGCAAACTCTGAAATCCATAAAAGCTGCTCATGATCTGCCCTCACGCAATGCAGGCGGCTGTTCTTATCTTCCATAACGCTTCCCAGCGTAAGCACGTCCTGATATGCCGCCGTGCGAAATCCAAAGGGACGGTAAATTTTCTCGGAAGCCGGCATCAGATATGCAAAAGGTTCCTTTGCCCTGTAACACTCCCCAAGAGCCATCCGAAGAAGGCGGCCCATTCTTCCCTGATGGCGGTATTCTTCCCTGGTAGCCACCGCAACAATATAGGAAACGTCTGCCTGCTCTTTTCCCATCCAGATGCGGTAGGGATTCAGATGCAGCATTGAGACGATCTCTCCATTGACCTCATCCGCAAAAATACGGTTATGATCCGCCACGCACGCCTCATAGTAATCCAGGAACCGGGCACTGTCCTCCGAAAAGACATTCTCCCACAAAGCCCTGGCCCGCCAGTGTTCACCTAAGGGCAGCTCGCGTCCTCCCGGGCAGCCCTGAGATTTCGGACAATCCTGAAATTCCGAACAATCCTGAGATTCCGGACAGCCTTTGGCTTCCTGCCCGGCCCCTGCATACATTATATGCTCACTCATGGCCGCAGCGCCCCCTGCACCCACCGCAATTCCCCGGACCAAGGACGTCTACGGCAGTCATATCGATCATCGGAGACAGCAGGCAGACCGCATGGGCAGAAATTCCCTCCCCGCTGCCGGTAAATCCAAGTCCCTCCTCGGTGGTTGCCTTGATGTTCACCTGGTTCTCCTCCAGTCCCAGCACCTGCGCCACATTCTTTGCCATCTGCGGCATATACGGCAGAAGCTTCGGCCTCTGGGCAATGATTGTCGCGTCAATGTTTTCAATCAAATAATTATGTTTCTCCAGCAGTTCTCCCACCTGCTCAAGCAGACGCATACTGGAAATCCCCTCATACGCAGGGTCAGTATCAGGAAAATGCTTTCCAATATCCCCCAGGGCCGCAGCGCCCAGAAGCGCATCCATAATCGCGTGGAGCGCTACATCCGCATCCGAATGTCCCAGCAGCCCCTTTTCATATGGAATCTCCACCCCGCATAGAATCAGCTTTCTGTTTTCCGTCAGCCGGTGAACGTCGTACCCCATTCCTACTCTCATGATCTGTTCTCGCCTCCGCTGCATACTTTTTCAACTACACTAACACAAAATAAAAAGCACTGCAAGGCCTGCAGCGCTTTTCTTTGAATCATTATTTTTGTTTTTAAATTACTCAGCCTCTGTTGTAGCTGCTTCTGTTGTCTCAGCCTCAGCCGGAGCCTCTGTTGTAGCTGCTTCTGTCGTAGCTGCCTCTGTTGTCTCATCCTCAGCCGGAGCTTCCGTTGCAGCTGCTTCTGTTGTTGCTTCCGTTGCCGGAGCCTCTGTCTCTGTCTTCTTCTCGCCGCATCCAACTGCTACCATACCTACTACTGCAACTACTGCTGCCAGTGCCAATACTCTCTTTTTCATTTTCTTATCCTCCTGAATTATATTATATACTTTTCTATGTATATACCAATGTATATCTATTGATACGAGACATAGTTTAGCACACTTTTCTGGAAATACAAGGGGGAGAATCATAAGATTTTCTGAAGATTTTATAAAAAAGTATAAAAAAATGGGGCCTATAGGGCTCGAACCTATGACCCTCTGCTTGTAAGGCAGATGCTCTCCCAGCTGAGCTAAGACCCCGGATAAAGCGAGCTGATATTCAACTCACTTTAACAGTATAACCATTAAATCTGATTCCGTCAAGTATTTTTTACAGCAGATGCGCTCTCAGTTCATCCCCGCTCATAGGAGACAGATATGCCGGCGCAATATCAAACACGGTCTTGCACCCGGATACGCCCTCCTCTGCCAGACGCTTTGCCGCCCGGGCAAAGGCCACCAGTACGCTGGAGGTAAACTCGGGATTAGAATCCAGTTTCAGGCTGTACTCAATGATATGCTTGTTGGAGCCATCGCCGGTAACGCCGCTTCGGATCACAAAACCGCCGTGGGGGATTCCCTTGTGATCACGATCCAGCTCCTCCTGGGAAATAAATGTCACCGTCGTATCGTAGTCCGCAAAATAGTTGGGCATATTCTTAATTTCCGCCTCTATACGAGCCAGGTCTGCGCCTTCCTCTGCCACCACAAAGCACTCTCTTGTATGCTTCTGACGTGTCGTCAGCTCCGGAGTCTCACCGTTTCTTACGGACTGTACGGCACTTTCCACCGGCACCGTATACTGTCTCGCATCCACTACGCCCTCCACACGCCGGATTGCGTCGGAATGGCCCTGACTTACGCCCCGGCCCCAGAATGTATAATCCTTTCCCTCCGGCAGAATCGCGTTTCCGTACAGTCTGTTAAGGGAAAACATTCCCGGATCCCAGCCGACGGAAATAATCCCCACATGGCCGCTCTCCTTTGCAGCGGCGTCCACATTCGCAAAATGTTCCGGTATTCTGGCATGAGTATCAAAGCTGTCGATCACATTAAACATTTTTACAATCTCCGGCGTCTGTTTCGGCAGATCTGTGGCACTTCCGCCGCAGATAATGCAAACATCAATGTCGTCTTTGTGCGCCGCCAGTTCCGAAACCGGATAAACGCCCGCGCCTTCTGTTGTAATCTTTACTGTCTGCGGATCGCGGCGGGTAAACACGCCTGCCAGCTCGCAGTCTGCATTTTGGCGGATGGCCGCCTCCACTCCCCGTCCGATATTACCATATCCGACAATTCCAATTCTTACTTTGTTCATAGTTCATAATCTCCTTTTCTGTATCCCGGGGCATAGGCCCCATTACCGCCATACGGCCAAATTGTACCATGTTCCGGCTCCAAGGTCAAATTCATAAAAGCGCATCCTGTAATGCAATTTATAAATCAGCTTTGGCCTGCGTCAAGGGCTGCAGTATATGTCAATACGCCCTTGTCTCGCGGATACTCTCAAGATCCATCGTCGTATCAAAATACGTTTCTTCCATATAGGAAATCTTATCTACCTCGCCGCCCTCCGCAAGCGTTTTCAGAATTTCCGCAAGTTTCGGCCCATGCAGGGGATTGCACTCAAACGTAGCGTTGATGTCGCCGGCAATCATTGCGTCAAAGGCCGCCTGCACCGCGTCAAAAGAAATAATCGTAATCTCGCCCTCAGGGCCGCAGGTTCTCTCCGCCGGCTTAATCGCATCCACAGCGCCAAATGCCATATTGTCGTTCTCGCAGATCACCACATCAATGTCTTCATATTTGTCCAGAAGCTCCTCCATAACCTCCTGGCCCTTTGCCTGGGTAAAATCGCCCTCCATCATCTCCATCATTTCCCAATTCTTATGCTCTTTCAGCACCTTAGAAAATCCGTTGGTCCGCCCGATCTGCGCCGTCGCTCCCAGGGTTCCCTGCAGCGTTACCATATGTATCGTCTCCTGATCTCTCCCGGCGTCCTCCAGATATTCTTCCAGCCAGTGTCCGGCCATCTCACCCTCTCTCTCGGCATTCGTGCCAAGCCAGCAGGTGTAAAGATCCTCATCCACATCCGCCAGACGGTCGTCCAATATGACCGGTATGCCCGCATCCTTTGCCTCCTGCAGCACCGCATCCCAGCCACTTTCCACAATCGGAGACAGAACAATATAATCTACCTCCTGCAGAATAAAATTCCGTACCGCTTTCGTCTGATTTTCCTGTTTCTGCTGAGCGTCTTCGAAGATCAGATAAAAACCGTTTTCCGGCGTCAGGGCCGCTTTAATCGATTCTGTGTGAGCATTTCTCCAGTCTGACTCCGCTCCCACCTGAGAGAAGCCCACCACAATCAGGCTTTCGTCCACCTGCACTTCCTCATGATGCGGCGCGGCGCTTTCCGTTGACGGCGCCTCCACGGCAGTACATCCGGTACACAACATGGCCGCAGGCAAAATATAAATGAATTTCTTTAATCTGTTCATAAATCGCTCCTCCTGCAAAACAGTATACCACACCCATTCGCGCACGCCAATAAAAAAGAGAAAAAGCGCCGGGCATATTGCATACCCGACGCTTCTATTCTTTGCATCTTTTTTAAACTCATATTTATTTCTTGCTGTCTTTGATCTTTGCAAATACACTCTGCAGAATGATGAAGAAGCACAGCAGGATTGCCGTAATGATGTTCGACCAGGAGCTGATCAGTTTACCGTTTGTCTTAACCAGCGCCGAAATTGTACCGTTAATCAGCACACCCACCAGGGAACCGAATACATTTCCGACACCGCCGGTCAGCAGCGTACCGCCGATAACCGCGGAAGAAATTGCATCCATCTCAAGTCCGAGAGCCTGCTGGGTCGTGCCAGCCATCGTATTTAAGCAGTAGCAGATACCACCGATGGAGGTTAAGAAGCTTGCCAGGACATAAACCTTCAGCTTCGTCTTCTTTACATTCAGTCCCATCAGCGTAGCAGACTGCTGGTTGCCGCCGATTGCATAGATGCTGCGTCCGAATTTCGTATATTTCAGCATCAGGTAAATCAGAACTACCACGATCAGCGCCACGATAACCGTCACACGCAGATACGGCATCTGCATAACGCCCTTCTTGTTCATATATCCACCGAAGGGAATCGTAATCTTCAGGCTGGAAAGCGTGGTAAAAATCTTGTCTGAAACAATACTTACCTGGTTTCTGCAGATCACCGCCGTCATACCTCTGGCAAAGAACATACCCGCCATGGTAACGATGAACGGCTGAATATCGAGATACGCGATACAAAAGCCCTGTACCAGACCAAATACCAGACCGATAACCAGAACAAACAACATCAGCATCGGACTGCTCCAGCCCCACTGCTCAATGCCGACCGCCAGGATCATGCAGTCCATAGCAACCAGAGAACCAACGGAAATATCGATTCCTCCGGTCAGCATGACGCAGGTCATACCGCTGGCGATACAGATCAGACCGGCATTATTGATCAGAATATTAAGGAACGTCTGCAGGTGGGTAAATCCCTTTGCCGAATAGATGATACAGCCGCCCGCGTACATCACTATAAACAATACAACCGTGATCAGCAGCAGCAGACTGTTACTGTTTATCTTTTTCTTCATGCCTGTGTCGCCCCCTTTGCCATTGCTCTCTTTTTGCCAAGCTTCTTAAAGAAGTCTTTCGCCGGCTCAGACTGGATAACAACAATCAGAATTACGACGATCGCCTTAAATACCGGCGACTGCGCCGTAGAAACGCCGAGCGCCAGAAGCGTGGTGTCGATTGCCTGGATCGTGTAAGCGCCGATCAGCGAACCGGCCAGGTTGAATTTACCGCCGCCAAGGCTGTTGCCGCCAAGCGCAACCGCCAGGATCGCATCCAGCTCCATATTCAGACCGATATTGTTTGTATCAGCCGAGTAGATACGGGAGGTTGCCACCATACCTGCCAGACCTGCGCAGAGACCGCAGATCACGTAGCAGAGAAGGATAATCTTTGCGGAATTAAATCCGGCGATACGGGAAGCTTTTTTGTTAATACCAACACTCTGAATATAAGTGCCGAGAGCCGTAAACTTCAGCACCAGCGACGCGATTAAAATACAGATTGCCGCGATGATAATCGGCGTCGGCATAAATCCTACATAAGCACCAATCTTCTGGAAGGACGGCACACGCACATATACGATCTGGCTGTTGCACAGCAGAAGACCGATTGCACGCCCCGCCGACCACAAAATCAAGGTTGCAACCATGGGCTGTATGTTCATGTACGCAACAAGGAATCCGTTAAACAGACCGCAGACACAGGCTGTCAGAAGCCCTGCGCCGATGCCGACGATCAGCGGAACCGCATAGTTCGATACATTGGTATTTCCATATCCGGCCAGCAGCATACAGCACATACCGCCGTATAAACTCATGACGGAACCTACTGAGATGTCGGTTCCGGCGGAAGAAGAAACAACCAGCGTCATACCAATCGCCAGGATTGCCGCCTCTGTTCCACGGTTCAGAATATCAATCAGACGTCCGTACAGCACCCCGTTTTTAATCGTGATCGTAAAGAATGTAAACGGCGCGTTTCCGCATGCCACATCATAGACCACGTTGATCAGCATAACGAGAATCATACTGAAAACCGGAAGGAACAGACGCTTCTGCGTTAATTTTTTCAAACTACTCATTGCTGTCACCTCCTGCAATCGCTTTCATGACGCTCATCTGATTCATGTCCGCTTCCTCGATCTCTCCAACCTTTGCACCGTCGCGCAGAACCGCCATACGGTTGCAGGTACGGAGCATCTCCTCAATCTCAGAGGAAATAAAGATCAGGCTCTTTCCTTCATCTGCAAGCTTCAGAACCAGCTTCTGAATCTCTGTCTTTGTCCCGATATCAATACCACGTGTCGGCTCGTCCAGAATCAGGAAATCAGGATCGGTCGCCAGCCAGCGCGCCAAAATTACCTTCTGCTGATTACCACCGGAGAGCTGCTTAATCAGCGTTTCACGGCTTGCCGTCTTAATCTGCAGCATTTCGATATACTTGTCCGCAATTTCAATCTGCTTCGCCATCGGAATACGCTTCATGATGCCTGCTTTTGCCTGAAGCGCCAGAATAATATTTTCACGTACCGAAAGATCTCCGATGATGCCCTCCGCTTTACGGTCATCCGGGAGAAGTCCCATGCCAAGGTTCATCGCGTCAATCGGGTTCTTAATCTTTACTTCTTTTCCGTTTACTTTCAGGGTACCGGTCTGATTTCTGTCTGCGCCGTAGATAACGCGCGCCAGCTCGCTTCGTCCGGAACCAAGAAGACCGGTCAGACCAATCACCTCGCCCTTGTGGATATCAAGGTCAAAGGGTTTGATCGTTCCCGCGTGGCTTAAGCCCTTTGCTTCGATTACCATCGGCTCCTTGCGCTTGTCGCCGCTTCCCTCTTTCTTAATAGAAGCAAGATCGTCGAAATCCTTACCCATCATAGCGGCTACCAGCTTCACACGTGGCAGATCCGCAATGTCGTACTCACCGACAAGCTGACCGTTTCTGAGCACGGTGATCGCATCGCATACCGCATACACCTGCTCCAGGAAATGAGTAACAAAAATAATGCCCACGCCCTTCTCCTTCAGACGGCGCATCATCACAAACAGCTTTTCCACTTCGCGGTCGTCCAGAGAGGAAGTCGGTTCATCCAGAATCAGCACTTTGCTGTCCATGTCCACTGCACGCGCAATCGCGATCATCTGCTGCAGAGCCAGCGAATAATCTTCCAGATTTCTCGTCACATCAACGTCAAGCTCCAGCTCTCTCATAAGATCTTCTGCCTGCTTGTTCATTGCCTTTCTGTTTACCGTTCCAAGCTTCGTGAGCGGCTCTCTGCCGATATAGAGATTCTCTGCCACAGAAAGGTTCGGACAAAGGTTTACCTCCTGGTACACCGTCGCGATTCCTTTATTCTGCGCGTCCATCGTATCCTTGTTTACGATTGGTCCGTCAAAGCCTTCCAGATAAATCTCACCAGCTTCAAATTTATTTACGCCGGTCAGACATTTGATCAGCGTCGATTTGCCGGCTCCGTTTTCCCCCATCAGCGCGCGTATTTCACCCTTACGCAGAGTAAGACAGGCTTGGTCGAGCGCCTTTACGCCGGGAAACGTCATGCAGATTCCCTGCATTTTTAATACTACACCAGCTTCCAACACAATTCCTCCTTCCTACATCATAAAAGGAGGGGAGGTACCCAGTTACTGGGATGCTCTCCCCTCCCGTTTCTTCACTAAATCCGAATCAGTAAGCGGAAATTAGTATGCACGACCTGCCAGGATTTCATCTGTCATAGTTGTTGCATATTCGCTCTCGATACCCGGTGCGCAGAATGCCTGGTCTTCTACAAGAGTAGTTGCCTCGTATTCTTCGCCTGCTTCCATCTTCTCGATAACGCCCTTAACTGTTTCAGCCTGAATCGGGTTACACTCAACGTTGCAGTTGATCTTGCCATCCAGTGTGTACTGAAGTCCATCATGTGTAGCATCGTAGGAGATCAGAATAACGTCGCCGTCAACACCGTATGTAATACCAGCAGCATCCATAGCGTCCATTGCGCCGTATGCTTCGTTATCGTTCTGGCAGATAACTACGTTGAACTGTCCCTCATAGGATTTGATGAAGGATTCCATTACAGACTGTCCGCCGTCCTGTGTGAAGTCACCAGACTGAGAATCAAGCATTTCCCACTCGGAGTGGTCTGCCATAACCTCTGCGAAACCATCAGTACGTCCGATTGCTGCAGATGCTCCTACAGAACCTTCGATCTGAAGAATCTTAGCCTCAGCGCCGTCCAGCTGTTCTGCCAGCCAGTTACCTGCTGTGATACCTTCGTTCTTTGTGTTTGTTCCAACCCATGCATCATACATAGAAGCGTCTGCTTCGATCTCACGGTCAGCGATGATAACCGGGATGCCTGCATCCTGTGCTTCCTGAAGTACGGTGTCCCATCCAGCAGACTGAATCGGAGCGATGATGATGTAGTCAAGTCCCTGTGTGATGAAGTTACGAACTGCTTCCAGCTGTGCTGCGTTGTCGTTGTCGCAGTCGATCAGAGACAGCTCATATCCGTTTTCTGCTGAGAAAACATCCTCATAGTTCTTTGTGTTTGCTGTACGCCAGTCAGATTCATGTCCTACCTGAGCGTAGCCAACTGTGATCAGATCTTCTGCGGATGCGCTTGCAACCATGGAAGCTGCTACTGCTGTGCAGGCCAATACGCCTAAAACTTTCTTGTTCATTTTTTGATCCTCCTATTTCTTTTACGTTCTCTAGCCCCTTCGGCTATGGTACCATCATAGCGCAGATTTTCTTTTTTTGAAACGGATGGATTTTCGGAAACGGTACATTTTTTTCTTTTATTCCATCCGTTCATTTGAAAAAAGTTAGATATTTTTAGAATTTGGTTCATTATTTATCGCAGGAATTTCCACCTGAATTTCTGTGCCCTCCTGGTAGACGCTGGTAATCCAGAGTCCATATTCGGCGCCGTAATTCAGCTTGATCCGCTGCACCACATTAAACAGTCCAAAGCCTGAGGGATCTCCTGATATGTCCTCGTCTCCCTTGTTCATAGCTTTGCGCACCTGCGCCAGGCGTTCCGGGGTCATGCCCATGCCGTCGTCGCTGACTTTAAACACCAGGCGGCCGCCCTCAAGCTGCCCCGTCACACGGATGTGCCCCTTGCCGCGCTTGTTCTTGATGCCATGGTACAAGGCATTTTCCACCAGAGGCTGCAGCGTCAGCTTCAGAATCTGATAACGATACATTTCCTTTGGAATATCAATCTCGTACTCCAGAATATCCTGATACCGGAACTGCTGAATCTTAAGATAGCTTCGGATATGCGATTCTTCCTCCTGCACCGTAATGTAGTCCCGGCCTTTGCTCAGGGTAGTGCGGAAAAAATCAGACAGGGCCGACACCATCATGATCACCTGCTCCGTCTGACCAGCCTCCGCCAGCCAGATGATCGCATCCAGCGTATTGTAGAGAAAGTGCGGATTTATCTGTGCCTGCAGAAGCTTCTGCTCCGTGGCCCGCAGGTTGAGCTGCTCCACCCGGATATCCTCCACCAGATTTCCGATGCGCTCTACCATCTGATTGAACCCTTCTCCCAGCTCTGCCAGTTCCTCGTCGCTGTCAGAAAGCTGCGCCCGCACTTTGAAATCGCCGTGTCCGGCTTTCCTCGTCACCAGGCGGAGCTGCTGAATCCCCTCCGTCAGATGGCCCGAAATCTTTCTGCTCAGAAACAGCTCCCCGATCAATATCGCTGCAAAAACAACCATACTGATCCTGAGCGCATTTGCCGCATCTTTTCTCACATTGACGCGCAGCGCTTCCAGATTTGTCGTTTCATAATAAATGTACTCCTGAATCTGCTCCTGAATCAGCTCTGTCAGTACACGCACGTTCAAATCCAGACGTTCCAGATTTTTGTCGTACATGCCGCTCACCCTGGCATCCTTCTCAATCTCCTCCACGCGGTCTTCCAGCGTATCGAGACTCTTGACGATACGGGTCAGCATACTCTTTGCGTAGCTGTTGTCCGCCTGCCCCCATAGGGTTTGAAACGTATCCCTGGCCTGCGTAATCAGCTCGTGCGGTTTTTTTGTGTCCACCAACTCCTCCGCCCGTTCTGAATTGACCACAATGACATACATGGTGTAATCCACATCTTCCTTGAAATGAATGTTGTACTCATTCGCATGGGTGATGTTGTCAACAATCGCATCATAACGCTCCGAAAGCTGCTGTACCATGAACAGAAGATAGATCGTCATAATAGAAAACGGCACCACGCTGACGGCCAGGAGCATATTCAGCCGCTTGTTCAATGACTTGCCCTTTCGCATCATGCCCCCTGCTCTTTTCTGCGGTTTTTATATTCTTTGGGACTGCATCCCACAACCTTTTTAAATATGTAACTGAAATAGTGAGAATCCCGGTAGCCCACCTCGTAGCCAATCTCCGCTGTTCTGAGGCTTGAGCACATCAAAAGCTCCTTGGCCTTTTCCAGACGCACCTGTGTCAGATATTCCACAAAGGTCTGTCCCGTCTCCGCACTGAAAATTGCGCTGAAATAGCTGGGGCTGATGTTCACCCGGGAAGCCACCGTATTCAGGGACATATCTTCCCTCTGATAATTTTCCCTGATAAAGGCCCTGGCCTCCTCAAGCACAATTCCATAGCGCTTCATGGAATTTTGATCCCGCAGCTTCATTGTCTCCGTAAACAGCCGCCCCATCAATTCCCGTATACTCTCCGGGGAGTCCGCCTGCATCACAATTTTATTGATATCCCTACATTCCTCCGAAAGATTTTCGGGATCAATTTTAAGATCGCTCAGAAAATCCGACGCCGTAAAATATAAGTCCATAATCAGATACTGGCGGTACAGCAAAGACTGGTAGTTCTGCTCCCCGATGTCCAGAAGATATTCTTCCAGGAAACTGTCAATCTCCTCCAGGGTACCGCTGCGCAGAAATTCGTCGATCAGCTTTCTCTCCGACCTTCGGGACCGGATGCTTTGAACGTCTATTCTGTCGTCCTCTCTCCGGTGCAGGTTTACGATGTCCGTGCTGCTGATGATCTTATTTGGTTCTGTAAAGAAACGGCCTGCAAATGCTTTGCCTGCCGCCAGATAAGACTGGCTGATATCCCCCAGCCGGTGTACCACGCTGCCCACACCGCCAAAATACCCGATATCGGGATACTCCTTCACAAGCTCTGCAAGCTGCCCGGCACAGGCCTGCTGGCGGACGCGGGCTTCCTCCTCCGTTTCGGCCTTTATAAGAAATACCCACCCCTCCGGACTTCGGTCGAAGGTGAGCACCTGCTCCCACGTCCCGGCCGTCTGCACAATTTTTTCAGAGAGTGCAATGGCGTCCTGGGAACATCCCGTAGAGCCACCGCCCCAGGTAATCTTAAACAGGAACACAAGATAGGCGGTGGCCGTAAAATCCATTCCCACCTTCTGTCCGCCCTCCAAAAGCTCCACCGTAGAAATCCGGTTCGCAATCAGGTCATTCCAGAGCTTTTTCTGCTCCAGATGCACGTTCTCCTCTGCCTCTTTCTGGTAGCGTTCAAGCATACGGTCGTATTCGCGCTCTTTTTCTATCATCCCGCCCACCTCGTGAAGCGCTTCCAGAAGCTTTATAGAGCTGATGGGCTTTAAAAGATACTGCGTCACCCCGATATTGATGGCTTCCTTTGCATATTCAAAATCGCTGTATCCGCTCAGAATCAGAATTTTAATCTGAGGAAGTTCCTTCTTCACGATCCGGCTCAGTTCAAGGCCGTCCATAAAGGGCATCTTGATATCGGTAATCAGAATATCCGGCCTTTCCTTTTTTATAAGCGGATAGGCCAGCTCTCCGTCGCTGGCCTCTCCTACAAATTCAAATCCTTCACTTTCCCACGGAATACTATTTTTTATTCCGTTTCGTATCACAATTTCGTCTTCCACTAAAAATACTTTTAACATCTGCTATCTGCCCTGTCCGTAATATGCGTTTGCTCCATGCTTTCTGTAGTAATGCTTGTCCTGCAGATCCTGGGGCGCCGGCTTCACCTGCGGATTGATCATCTCGCAGCGGGCCGCCATTTTCGCAACTTCCTCCAGTACCACGGCATTGTGAACCGCCTCGTGGCCGTCCTTGCCCCAGGCAAATGGGCCGTGGTTTTTGCAGAGTACCATGGGAACCGCCTCATAATCCTTGTCCTTAAAAAAGTCTGCAATCAGAACGCCCGTATTTTTTTCATACTGCTTAAATTCGTCGCCGGTCAGGCAGCGGGCGCAGGGTACCTCGCCATAAATATAGTCTGCATGGGTCGTCCCATAGCAGGGAATACTTCTTCCCGCCTGGGCCCAGCTTGTAGCCCAGGAAGAATGTGTGTGTACCACGCCCCCGATCTTTGGAAATGCCTTGTAAAGCTCCAGATGGGTGGGCGTATCGGAGGAGGGATTGTATTTTCCTTCCACCTTGTTGCCCTCCAGATCCATAATCACCATATCTTCCGGCGAAAGCTTGTCGTAATCCACGCCGCTGGGCTTAATCGCAAACATTCCTGTTTCCCGGTCAATCTCGCTGACGTTGCCCCAGGTAAAAGTTACCAGCCCGTATTTCGGCAGCAGCATATTCGCCTCATATACACGTTTCTTCAATTCTTCCAGCATAATCCTTCACCTCATCCAAATTTCATCCCCGCCATCCTTTGGCAGCGGACGTATTTACATTGTCTCCACAGCCGCTTTTTCCACCGGCAGAGCTTTGACATACGTTTCGATAAACCGGTTGAAGCCCTCCACGTCAGCCGCATCCGGCGCCATTGTACTTCCCTGCTGTCCGGCAAATACCTTGTGGCTAAGATACTCATCCAGCGTCTCGCCCTCGGCTTTATTGATCATGTAGGACGCCAGAAGTGCGATTCCCCATGCGCCGCCTTCTCCCGCCGTCTCCATGCATGTCACCGGCACGTTTGCCGCAGCCGCCATGATGCTCTGCCCAACGCCCTTTGTCTTAAAGAGGCCGCCGTGGCCCATCAGCTCGTCAAGCTCTACATGCTCCTGCTGGAACAGAATATCCATACCAATCTTCAGCGCTGCCAGGGAGCTGTAAAGGTGGGTACGCATAAAGTTTGCCAGTGTAAAATGGCTGTCCGGCGTGCGGGCAAACAGAGGACGTCCCGCGTCGAATCCGGTCACCGGCTCGCCTGAGAAATAGCAGTAGGACAAAAGACCGCCGCAGTCCTTATCTCCCTCGAGAGCTTTATTGTACAGGGTACCGAACAACTGGTTCATATCCACTTTCATGCCAATCGCTTCCATAAACTCCCGGAAAATGCCAACCCACGCATTGAGGTCTGAAGTACAGTTGTTGCAGTGTACCATCGCCACCAGGCTGCCGTCGGGCGTCGTCACAAGGTCAAGCTCCGGATACGCCTTGGACAGCTCCTTCTCCAGCACTACCATCGCAAACACAGAAGTTCCTGCGGAAACATTTCCGGTGCGCTGTTTTACACTGTTGGTAGCCGCCATGCCGGTGCCTGCGTCGCCCTCGGCCGGGCAGACCGGAATACCGGCCCTCAGCGTTCCGGTAACGTCCAGAAGCTTTGCTCCTTCCTCCGTCAGAACGCCTGCGCTCTCGCCTGCTGTCAGCACTTCAGGAAGAATATCCCGCAGCTTCCAGGGGAAATTTTTCTCTGCAATCAGCGCATCGAATTTCTGCACCATGCCTTCGTCGTAATCCTTTGTCTTCGGGTCGATGGGGAACATGCCGGAGGCGTCGCCCACGCCCAGCACCTTCCTGCCTGTCATCTGCCAGTGAATATATCCTGCCAGCGTCGTCAGGTACGTAATATCCTTTACATGGTCCTCGCCGTTTAAGATCGCCTGGTACAGATGAGCAATACTCCAGCGCTGAGGAATGTTGTAGTTAAACAGATCAAACAGCTTTTCCGCCGCTTCGCCCGTCATCGTGTTGCGCCAGGTTCTGAAGGGCACCATCAGCTCGTCTGCGCTGTTGAATACCATATAGCCGTGCATCATTGCCGAAAAACCGATCGCCCCGATGTTCGCAAGAGGCAGCCCGTACTGCGCCTTTACATCCTTTGCCATCTCCTGATAAGCATCCTGCAGGCCGCTCCAGATATCCTCCAGCGTATACGTCCACACGCCGTTCTCCAAGCGGTTCTCCCACTCGTGGCTGCCCGCTGCAATAGGATTGTTCTCGGAATCAATCAGCACCGCCTTAATCCTTGTGGAGCCAAATTCAATGCCCAGCGCGGTTTTCGCGTTCTGTATATCTTCTTTAATTAACTGAATTTCTCTGTTCATGATATCCTCCTTCTATCTGTTTATCGGTAAACAACATTTCCAAGCTGCAGTTCTCTTTTAAAGCTGCGGATCGTAGTATCGTTATCAATATAAACCGCTTCAATGCCCATAGCGTTCGCCCAGTCTCCCATCTGCTCCGCCGTCAGATCGTAAGTAAACGCTGTATGATGGGCTCCGCCCGCCAGTATCCACGCCTCAGCGCCTGTCTGCAGGCTCGGCTGCGGCGTCCAGAAGGCTGTCGCCACCGGAAGCTTCGGCATCGGTTTTTCCACCTTCTTGCAGTCCACGCTGTTGATAATCAGGCGGAAGCGATTGCCCAGATCCACCAGAGAGGTTGCAATGGCCGGACCTGTCTTGGAGGTATATACCAGACGGGCCGGGTCTTCCCTGTCGCCCATGCTGAGCGGGCACACCTTAATGCCGATCGGCCCTTCCGCGATGGAGGGGCATACCTCCAGCATATGGGCCTGCAGGATTCCTTCCTTGCCGGGCACCAGATTGTATGTATAGTCTTCCATGAAAGAAGTTCCTTTGGGATTCTTCACGCCGGCCGTCATAATCTTCATCAGCCTTACCATCGCCGCCGTTTTCCAGTCTCCCTCTCCGCCAAAGCCGTAGCCTTTTTCCATCAGCCGCTGGATCGCCAGACCCGGAAGCTGCTTTAATGCGCCCAGATCGCCAAAATGCGTAACGATCGCCTGATAATCCTTTTCCTCCAGGAATTTTTCAAAGCCGATCTCAATGCCGGCCTGTACTGCCACGTGTTTTTTAAATTCCTCGGGATCCCTTCCCTCAAGGATGATATCGTATTTACTGTAATATTCTTCTACCAGCGTGTCAATCTCGTTCTGCGGAACTGCCGCCACATATTCTGCAATCTCGTTTACCGGATATGCGTCGATCTCCCAGCCGAACTTGATCTGTGCTTCCACCTTATCGCCTTCCGTTACGGCCACGTTTCTCATGTTGTCCGCCACGCGGCACACGCGGATGTGGCTGCTCTCCATAATGCCGATTGCCGTCAGCATCCAGGAAGCAATCCTCTCCTGCACGTTTCTGTCCTCCCAGTGGCCGACAATCACCTTCCGCTCAATTCCCATGCGGGACACGATATGGCCATACTCCCGGTCTCCGTGGGCGGACTGGTTTTCATTCATAAAATCCATGTCGATGGTGTCATAGGGAATTTCACGGTTAAACTGGGTGTGCAGATGCATCAGGGGTTTGCGGAACTCCTGAAGTCCGAGAATCCAGGATTTTGCCGGTGAAAACGTGTGCATCCAGGTAATCACGCCAGCACATTCCTCATCGCTGTTCGCCTCGTTAAATGTTCTGCGGATCAGTTCGTTCGTAATCAGCGTCGGCTTCCACACGATCTCATAGGGAAGCACGCCGGATTTGTTCAGTGCATCCACAATCGTCCTGGAGTGTTCTGCCACATGGGCCAGACATTCATCACCGTACAGATCCTGGGAACCGGTACAAAACCAAAATTTATAATTCTTCGCTGCTCTCATTACTTAGCCCTCCTTATCATGCCGCTCCGCGCTTTCTGCATGGAAGCGTGCCGGCGGATGTTTCCCGCCATAATAATCTATGTTAATTATAGCGGAAAGGCCTTTTGGGAACAAGTTGCGTTTTATTGATTTTGGTAAGTTATTTTTCACTTTTTACCGTTCCTTTTCCAGGCATACCAGCCGCTGGCTCACTGTATCGGAATACAGCTCCAGACCTGCCGTGCGCGCCACATGAATCACTTCTGTGTAATCTGTGGACACAAACTGAAGAATATCGTTAGGGTGTTCTTCCACGTACGCCTCCCTGTAAAAAACATCCTCATCCTTCTCGAATATCGCAGCATAAAAAACCCCGGATTCCACCAGATCCTGGAAAAAATGACTTCCATAGGAAAGTTCCGGCATCAGATTTCCCTCCTGATGGGCCACCTCGCAGATAGCGCTCATATGGCACAGTTCGGTAAAATGCACCGGCACTCCCAGGGAGGTAGTGGAGGTTCCCCACCGCCCGGGCCCTACCAACATGGCATTTTTTCCTCTCAGCGCCTGGTTCAGCTTTCCTATGGTACGGGCCACGCCATACCTCTCCTGCTCCGACAGCAAAAGATATGGTTTTGCCTTTACCAATATCACATAATCCACAGGTATATGGATATTTCCTCCCATAAAATTCCCATGGGTCGCAAAGAAGCACCGGCTTTCGTCTGTTATCCCTGGAATCTCCACCGTCTTTCCAAGTCCTCTGGTCTGCAGCGGACGGCACTGCAGAAGATTGATCTTATAATTCCCCTCCCGGTCAAAATTGGCGGCAAATTCGATATCCACCGGATAATCATACGCTTCTGAAAGCCGTTTTAAAATGCGTCTTACATCCTCCGGAAATCCCGTCTGTTTCAGCAGCTTATTGAAGTTCAGAATATACAGGTTACGTGCTCTGCGCCCCATCTCCTGTAGCCGCCGCATGGTATCAAAATCCAGGGAAGAAAACAAATTCTTATCCGTCCTGATATCCATGGCAAGAATTTCGTCCACATCTCTGTGAGTCCACTCGTTGGATGACGTATCTAAAAGATCGACATAGTGCTGGGAAAACTTTTTCTCGTCCCCATAAGAAATCAGAGGCGGCCTGCCGGGATCATCCAGGCAGACAATGCGCGGATAATCCCCCTCAATGCGGTCCACGGCCCGGGTTCCAAGTCCAAACACCAGGCGCATCATCCCGGCGTCCATATCAATAGAAGAATCCCACACATATAAATTAGAAGAATTTCCCACTCCCGCAATGTGCGGGAAAAAGTATTTTCCGTAGTAATCGCCCGAAACGCGCTGAATCAGAAGCGCCATCTGCTCATCCTTGTCCCAGAGCCCCCGGTTCATGCGGTAATTCAGGGCGTCGTCATTCATCGTGCTGGCATAAACCTGCTTGACTGCCGCCTCAAAAGCCGCGTACCGCTCCTCCAGCGTTCCCTGATTCACACAGAATACGCTGTCATACTTACCCGCAAAGGCATTTCCAAAGTTATCTTCCTGCAGCGAGCTGGAGCGCACGATGATCGGAGACTGCCCAAAATGTTCCAGCATAGATTTGAATTTTTCCGCCAGGTATTCCGGAAAGCTTCCCTGAAGAATTTTTTCTCTCAGCGGCTTTGCATACTGATAATAACCTTCTCTGGATTTCTGCAGGGTACGCAGCCGCCAGCAGTCGTTATGTACAATATAAGTATAGAACACGTCGGCGCCCATGTAGAAGGAATCATGCACCTCCAAAATTCCGGAAAAATTGTATTCCCTGTCGCTTTCCAGTATCTTTCTGGCCAGAAACATGCCCACCGCCTTTCCGCCAATGCGTCCCGTCCCCAGTTCCCGGGACTTAATGTTCAAAAGATCCCTGAGGGTCAAATAGCGACGGCAGAGTTCGCTGATGGAATTGTCCTCCCCTACAATCAGCTTCAGCAAAAGCTCTTTGGCTTCCTCCTGTTCCCCGGCCGACCCCGACAGCTTCATGGACGCTTCCCGAAATACCACATCCCAGTAATCCGTGCGGTCCCGGTCGAGGCTGAAGTGGGAAAACAGAGCCGCCGCCTCAGAGCTTGAGGAAATCGTCTTGGCCGTCTCCCCCGCGATCAGATGGGGCAGAAACATGGTTTCCGATTTTCTCTGCCATACCTTCAGCGGATGAAGATAATCATTGCCACCCACATTGTAAAGATCCAGCAAAAGCTGCGTAGTCTCGCGAATACGGGAGATGGTCTGTTCCGTGTGGGAATCACGGATCAGCGCAAAATACGCAATCGTGTTCAGTTCAAAAAGGTAGGGGCAGGTCACCCTAAAAAAGTTCCCGATCATCAGATCCGAGTACCAGTATTTCACCAGGTCGGTCAGACAGTCGAAAATATAAAAGGCATCCACCCCTGCCTCCCGTATCACATGATGTACTTTCATAGCGAAATGTTCAAATCCAAGTTCCGCATGAATCCGGCAAACCGTTACGCCCTCCGTGTCTTCGATCACCGGCTCATGGGCGCCGAACCTCATATAATAGATGTCCCGGCCATCTTTCCTGGCCTGTCTAAGATATGGCGCCACCACGCGGCGGTAATCTGATACGGCGTCCACCTGCCATACCACATTGTCTCCCATGCGCAGCATATCAATCACATCATCGATCCCTTTGTTTCCTGTGCTGACCCTGTCAGCGTCCGTGTAAATTCTCATAGAAACGCTCCTTTCCCACCGCTGCCGTTTTAAGCTTTCGCCCGCTTATCTTCCCCAAGCTTTTGCCCGCTTATCTTCCCCGCCGCAGCCGTTACTGCCGCAGTCATTACTCCCGTAAAACCACAGAAAGCCGCGCGGATCGTCGTTGATCCGCCCAGCTTCCTGGTTCTTTCGCTATATAGATTTGGGTGGCGAAACACCCGACGGATTGCTTCGTGCTTCGCACTCCCACAATCTTACTTCACAACCACCACAGTGCAGGTGACTGTCTTTTTTCCGGATTTCACTTTGATTTTTACTTTCCCTGGCTTGATGCCCTTCACAACGCCTTTGGAATTTACCGTGGCGATCTTTTTGTTGGAGGTGGTGTACTTCACCTTATCCTGACTTGTAATCGGACTTACAATCGGCTTCAGCGTCACACTCTTTCCCTTTTTCAGCGTCACCTTTGTCGAACTCAGTTTTATTGACTTCGTGGCCACCGCCTTTTTCTGCACCTTGACGGTAAGAACCGCTTTCTTTCCGCTTTTCAGGGTGATGGTAATCTTTGCCGTCCCGGTCTTTTTCTGGGCCGTAATCGTACAGGATCCGTTTGCCTTTCCCGTCACTTTTACGATCTTTGTATTGCTCGATTTCCAGGATTTTACAGCGTCTCCATTGGCAAATGTCACTTTAAAAGCTGTTGTCTTCTGCTTCGTCCGCATTGTGAGGGAGCTGGCTGTGAGAGAAATCCTGGCCGTCAGCTTTGATCCGTAGTTTCTCGTCTTCTTTGCGCCGCACACCTTGCAGACCGCCGTCTGCTTTGCGGGCGAAAACACCGTGGCGTTTGTCGTCGTCTTCCAGGCTCCCCAGGTGTGCGCTGCCGCAATGCTGCTCTGCGCTGTCAGGACCTGTCCGCAGACGCTGCACTTGCTTCCTGCTGTCAGCCCCGTGGCCGTACACGTTGCCGCTTTCCCTGCAACACTGACCGGCGTATGGCCCTTCGCCAAAATCACCTGCTGCGCCGTCAGAACCTTTCCGCAGACCTTACACTTGCTTCCTGCCGTCAGCCCCGTGGCCGTACACGTCGCCGCTTTCCCTGCAACGCTGACCGCTGTGTGGCCCTTCGCCGAAATGGACTTTAAGGTTCTGCTGATTTCTTCACCGCAGTCGCTGCAGTAGACTACCTCCTCATAGGAGCCCGCCGTCTCGCAGGCGGCCGCTTTTTCGTTTTCTTTTACCGTTTTCGTGTTTGTATGCCCGCAGTAGCTCTTTCCCGCCATGGGATAAGCTGCCAGAAACGTACTGGTATTGTAATCGTCATACCGGACATGGCCGGTAAAATCCGCCTGGTTTTTCAGGAAATAGGAATAGCCGGTATTCGTCTTTCCCGCATCCCAGGTGGAATCGAGGTTATAGTATTTGCCGTCCAGCTTTACAATGTTCTATCCATGGGCCCCGCCGTTTCCTGTGCCGGCAATCAGCCGTGCGTCGATACCGCACTCCAGGGAGAGCCGGTAAAACAATACCGCGTACCCCTGGCAGACCGCCGTATTGTTGCACAGCGCCGCATAAGCTGTATATTTCAATTTGTAATCGTCGTTGTTCAGATTCGTATAATCGTAGGAAACTTTGCTGCATATATAATCGTAGATCGCCCTGATCTTCTCATAGCTGCTCTTGCCCGCGTCGTTCAGGCCGCAGCTGCTGATCACGGAGCTGACGGCTGAATTGACACTGCTTTCCTGCGCCGCTGTCGTATAGTAAGTCAGTGTATACGTAATCGTCCAGTAAGACGTGCCACTCTTGGAATATCCCGACGCGCTGGCCGTCCAGCCGGCATACTGCCACTTCAGATAATCGCCCTCCACAGGGTTTCCCGTATGCGCCATCGCCAGTTCCGCAATCTCCGACATCTGCGTCTTGCAGCTTTCGCTCTCGGTGGTAAGCCCCACCACGATAGACTCAGTCCGCTGCTTCATCTGTCCCCGGAAATTTACCGCCGCCTCCGCTTCTGTTCCATACTCCACGTCGGCGGTAAGCATAACACCGTAGGGATTTGGCGTATTCAGGTCTTCCGCCCCGACGACGCTCCTGTAAATGGGGTTCACATACGTTTCCGTAATCGTGGGGAGCATCTCGTAACCGCCTGCCGCCCGCCCTGTCTCCTTCAGCGGAAACAGGCACAAAATCAGAAGCAACATTCCCCACAGCCATCGGATTTTCTTTTTATCTTTCATGTATTTCCCACCTCTGCCTGCAGAGCTTCGCCGCTACCTGCAAAGTTCTGCCACTACCTGGTTGATTACCTTCCCGTCTGCTTTTCCTTTCAGTTCGGCCATGACCGTTTTCATAATCATTCCCTTATTTTTGGTCGCCAGCATCTCTGCAAACTTTTCCTGGAGAATGGCCTTTACCTCCTCCGCCGACAAAAGCTTCGGCGCATAAGAGGACATCACATCATAGCGGAACTGATATTCCGCCTTCAGTTCGGCTCTCTCCTCCGGGCAGGTGTCAATCTGCTCCTTAACCGTCTTCATTTCCTTCAGGATTACTTTATCTACCATTTCGGAGGGAATATCCTCGCGGCATCCCGCGTCAATACCGGCCTTTTTCACCGCCGACACCAGTGCGGAAATCGCATCCTTCCTCGGTTTATCCTTCATCTTCATAGCGGTAATCATATCTTTCTGTAAAGTTGAAAGCTCCATCTTTTTTCCTTCCTTTCACTTCAAACACGTTTGTCCTGCCGGTTCATGCCTTATAAAAAATGTGCATAAGTCGTGTTATTATTCTACTACAGGCCGGCAAAATTTTCAAGCCGTACCAGCGTGTAGTCATGATGCACTGCGGGGAGAAATTTTTCCCAGATATCCGTCGCCTTCGCCTTGATGCTGGACGTATTGATGCAGGGGTGGAACCCCAGATATTCCTCCTGAAATACCTCCTCGTCAATCAAAAGCCGCACGCGGTTTTTTGTATCGTTCATCAATCCCATAATGCTGACAGACCCCGGCGTAATGTTCAAATATTCTTCCATATGCCCGCTGTCTGCGAAGGAGAGACGCGCCGTGCCGATCTGGGCGCTTAATTCTTTCGTCTTAAAGGGCTTCTTCCCGGGCATCAAAAGCAGATAAAAGTCTGTTTTCTGGCGATTGCACAAAAACAGATTTTTGCATATCTCAATTCCAAGCACGCGATCGACGTCGTGACAGTCGTCTATGCTCATGGCCGCCTCGTGATCCACCCGCTGATAGGGTATTTCCAGTTTCTCCAGCAGGCGGTACACCGCCATCTCCTTGGGAAGCCGCTCGTCCGTTGGCGCCTCAGTATAGACCTGCATTTACAGTGCCTCCTTCATTGTTCTGATGTATTCCTTCACATAGGGAACGCAGTTCTCGCCGTACTGCCCGCAAAGCTTCACAATGGCGCTTCCCACAATGGCTCCGTCCGAAACAGCCGCCATGGCCTTTGCCTGCTCCGGCGCAGAAATTCCAAAGCCCACGGCGCAGGGAATATCCTTTGCCGCTTTCACCAGCTTTACCATGCTTCCCACATCAGAGGTGATTTCCTTTCTCATTCCGGTGACTCCCATGGAAGACACGCAGTAAACAAATCCCTGCGCCTCCTTTGCAATTTTTGCAATGCGCTCATGGGAGGTCGGCGCGATCAGAGAGATAAAATCCAGGCCATACTTCCTGCACACGCCGTCAAATTCGTCCTTTTCCTCAAAGGGAACATCCGGCAGAATCAGTCCGTCCATACCAATCTTTGCCGCTTTTTTCACAAACGCCTCTGTGCCACCAGTGTCCTTCCCTGCTTTCTCTGCCGGATTTTTTCCTCCCATATGGTAGGAGAACACCACATTGGCGTAGGTCATAAACACCAGGGGAATATCCGTTTTCTTTCTGATTCGCGTCACCATGTCAAAAATATGATCTGTCGTTACGCCGCCTGCCAGCGCCCTTACGTTGGCCGCCTGAATCACCGGCCCTTCCGCCGTGGGATCTGAAAACGGAATCCCAAGTTCTATCAGATCCGCCCCCGCTTCCACGGCTGCGTACACAAGCTGCTCCGTAATTTCCAGCGACGGATCGCCGCAGGTGATAAAAGGTATGAACGCCTTCCCATGATCGAAAGCTCTCTTAATGTTACTCATGAAGATCCTCCCCTCTGTATCTTGCTATGGCCGCGCAGTCCTTGTCTCCCCGGCCGGACAGGTTGATCACGATAATCTGATCTTTTCCCATTGTGGGAGCCAGTTTTCTCGCATAGGCTACTGCGTGGGCACTCTCTATTGCCGGGATAACGCCTTCCATTCTCGAAAGATATTCAAAGGCGTCCACCGCTTCGTCGTCGGTAACGGCCACGTACTCCGCCCGTCCTTTATCGTAGAGATCTGCATGTTCCGGTCCGATTCCCGGATAATCAAGCCCCGCCGAAATAGAATACACCGGAGCAATCTGTCCGTACTCATCCTGGCAGAAATAAGATTTCATGCCGTGGAAAATGCCAAGCCGCCCGGTGGCAATCGTCGCCGCCGTCTCGGCTGTATTCACGCCCCGGCCCGCCGCCTCGCAGCCGATCAGCCGTACGTTGCAATCTTCGATGAAATGATAAAATGCGCCTATGGCGTTGGAACCCCCACCCACGCAGGCCAGCACCGCATCCGGAAGCCTTCCCTCCTGCTCCAGTATCTGCTCTTTGATCTCCTTTGAGATCACCGCCTGAAAGTCCCGGACAATCGTAGGAAAGGGATGGGGCCCCATACACGATCCGAGTACATAATGGGTGTCCTCCACGCGGTTCGTCCACTCCCGCATCGTCTCCGACACCGCATCCTTCAGCGTGCCCGTGCCGCTGCTCACCGCGTGTACCTGCGCCCCTAAAAGCCGCATACGGTATACATTCAGGGCCTGGCGCTTTGTATCTTCCTCGCCCATAAAAACTTCACATTCCATTCCCATCAGAGCTGCCGCCGTAGCCGTAGCCACGCCGTGCTGCCCTGCTCCCGTCTCTGCGATTACACGTGTCTTCCCCATTTTCTTCGCCAGAAGCACCTGCCCCAGCACATTGTTGATCTTATGGGCTCCCGTATGATTTAAGTCCTCTCTTTTCAGATAAATTTTGGCGCCGCCCAGATCCTCCGTCATCCTCCGCGCATAATAAAGCCGTGAGGGACGCCCTGCATAGTCGTTTAAAAGCTGTGTCAGCTCCTGCTGAAACGCCGAATCATTTTTGTAATGATTGTAGGCTTCCTCCAGCTCCAAAACTGCGTTCATCAGTGTTTCCGGAATGTATTGTCCGCCATGTATTCCAAATCTTCCTGTTCCCATTGTTTCCTTCCTCATTCTTTCATTTTCTGCAGCCGCTCAGTATCGCTGCCGCTCTGACCTTCTCATCGCTTTGCATACCGCCAGAATTTTTTCCCGGTCCTTGTATCCGTCTGTCTCCACGCCGCTGGACAGATCTGCCGCCCACGGGTGAAGCTTTTCAAAAGCCGCGCCAATGTTTTCCGGCGTTAGCCCGCCGGCCAGAAACCAGGGCCGCTTTATTTCTTTAACCAGACGCCAGTCAAAGGCTGCGCCCGTTCCCCTGCCGTTATCCAGCAGAATATAGTCCGCGCTGCTTTTCAGCGCCCGCTTTACATCTTCTTTTGAAGAAACCGTAAACGCCTGTATTATTTTTTTGTCTGTCAGCGCCCGAAGCTTTGCAATGTAAGCTTCGTCCTCCTGTCCATGAAGCTGGGCAATCTCAATGATTCCATCATTTAAAAGCCCTGCCACCGCATCTATTTCCTCATTCACAAATACGCCCACCGACACGATCTCTGCCCGCAGACGCTTTCGCAGTGCAGCCGCCTGTTTTGGCGTGACGCTGCGGCGGCTTTTGGGATAATTGATTACAAAACCTGCAAAGTCCGGCTTTGCTTCATTGACATAGTCAATATCGCAGGGACGGCTGAGGCCGCAGATTTTTATCCTCGCGGGCGGTTTGTTGGAAAGCTTAAGTTCTGCTTTTGTCCCAGGTTTCCCCTCCAGGTTTTTCCCGCTCATCTGCCCTCACCCCGCAGTTCGTCAAGGGCTGCCTTTTTATCCCGGGCGCGCATCAGTGTCTCTCCAATCAGTACCGCGTCCGCCCCGATTTCACGCAGGATGGCGATATCATCAGGAGTCTTAACGCCACTTTCCGACACAAAGCACACATCCTTTGGCACCATTTCACGCAGTTTCCTGCTCTGTGCCATATCTACCTCAAAATTTTTCAGGTTCCGGTTGTTGACTCCCAGTATCCGGGCCCCCGAAGCCAGCGCCCGTTCTATTTCTTCCTCCGTATGGGCTTCCACCAGCGCCGACATGCCAAGCTGCGATGCAAGGCTTACGTATTCTTTAAGCTGCACGTCGTCAAGAATCCCGCAGATCAGCAGCACCGCAGAAGCTCCCAGCGCTTTCGCCTGGTAAATCATATATTCGTCAACGGTAAAATCTTTGCGCAGTACCGGGATCGAAACCCGGCTGGCAATCTCCTGCAGATAATCGTCTTTTCCCAAAAACCAGAAGGGCTCCGTCAGGCAGGAAATTGCAGCCGCTCCCGCCGCTTCATACTCCTGCGCAATTTGAAGATACGGAAATTCCTTTGCAATGACGCCCTTTGAGGGGGAAGCCTTTTTCACCTCACAGATAAAGGAGATTCCCTCTGCGGCAAGGGCTTTCTCAAAGGAGGGCGGCTGCGCGGCCATCTCCGCCATACGCCTGATCTGCGTCAGGGGAATCCTTTTTTTCTCCCCGCAGATACGCTCTTTTGTTTTTTCTGCAATTTCATTTAAAATATTCATACGCTCTCCCGCTGTATTATTGATTGCTCTTTTCCACAAATTCTTCCAGTTTTTTCAGGGCCGCGCCTTCGTCAATCAATTTCTCCGCCATACGCACCCCTTCTTCCATGGTCTGTGTCTTTCCCGCAATATACAGGGCGGCTCCCGCGTTCAGGCAGACCGCATGGCGCTTTGCACCGTGCTCTTTTCCTTTCAGAATATCCAGCGTGATCTGCGCGTTTTCGTCCGGCGTCCCGCCCACCAGTTCTTCCCTGCTGCAGCGCTCGTAGCCAAACTGTTCGGGGCATATCTCGTAGGACTGGAACCATCCTTCTCTGATCTCACAGACAGACGTCGGCGCGCACATGGAGATTTCATCCAGCTTATCCTGCCCGTAAACCACCATTCCCTTCGTCACTCCCAGCTTCGCCATTACCTGTGCCAGGGGCTCTACCAGGCTCTCATCATATACGCCCATCAGCTCCATATTGGCGCCCGCCGGATTTGAAAGGGGCCCCAGAATATTGAACACTGTGCGAATCCCCAGCTCCCGCCGGATTGGCGCTACATATTTCATGGCGATATGGTAATTCTGCGCAAAGAGAAAACAGATTCCAATCTCCTTTAAAAGCTGCGCGCTCTTTTCCGGGGAAATCGTAATATTTACCCCCAGCGCCTCCAGAACGTCGGCTGCCCCGGATTTCGAGGAGGCCGCCCGGTTTCCGTGCTTCGCCACGGGAACGCCGCCCGCGGCGATCACCAGAGACGCCGTCGTGGAAATATTAAAGGAATTGGAACCGTCTCCCCCGGTGCCCACGATTTCCAGCACATCAAGCTGATGCAGCAGTTTAATGCAATGGGCTCTCATTCCCGAGGCCGATGCCGTAATCTCGTCAATGGTCTCCCCTTTCAGGGAAAGCGCGGTAAGATATGCCGCCTTCTGCACATCTGTGGCCTCGCCTCCCATGATCTCATTCATCACCGTCTCCGCTTCCTGGTACGTCAAATCTTCTTTCTTCGATAATTTAATAATGGCTTCCTTAATCATAGCGCTCTCCTCCTGTTATTTTTTCTGCCCTTTCGCCGCGCCGGCAGGCCGGCTCAAAGCGATAAAATTCTGAATCATTTTTAACCCCTCCGGCGTCAGCACCGATTCCGGATGGAACTGTACTCCAAACACCGGATATATTCTGTGCTGTACCGCCATCACTTCTCCATCCGCCGTTCTGGCCGTCACCCGCAGTTCCTTTGGCAGGCTTTCCTCCGGCGCCGCCAGCGAATGGTATCTCGCCACCTGAGCCGGACTTTGGATTCCCTCAAACAGCGGGCAATCCGCCGCCAGCTCTGCTTTGGAGGTTTTTCCGTGCATCAGCTTTTTCGCATAGGTGACGCTGCCCCCAAAAGCGCAGCAAATCGCCTGGTGCCCCAGGCACACGCCAAGAATCGGCGTTTTATCCTGAAAATACCGGATAACATCTATGCAGATTCCGGCATCCTCCGGCCGTCCCGGCCCCGGTGAAATCACAATCGCTTCCGGATGCATTTTTTCAATTTCCCCGATTCCATAGCTGTCATTTCGGATTACCTTTATGTCCGGTTCTGCGCTTCCAATATACTGCACCAGATTGTAGGAAAAACTGTCATAATTATCAATCAGCAAAATCATTCCAATCCCTCCTGCGCTCTCATAATCGCCTGCACCACCGCCCGGGCCTTATTGCAACATTCCTGATATTCTTTTTCGGGAACGCTGTCCGCCACGATACCCGCTCCGGACTGTACGCACACTTTTCCGTTCTTTTTATACACCAGCCGGATGCCGATGCAGGTGTCCAGATTTCCTGTAAAATCGAGATACCCCACAGCCCCGCCGTAAATTCCACGCTTTCTTTCCTCCAGCTCCTGTATGATCTGGCAGGCCCGTATTTTCGGAGCCCCCGAAAGAGTTCCCGCCGGCAGTATCGCGTCTACCGCGTCCACTCCGTCTTTGTCCGGCCGGATTCTGCCCGACACGGTGGAGCCAATATGCATCACACAGGAAAAGCGTTCAATGCTGCAGTATTTTTCCACCTTCACACTGCCGAGCATACTGATTCTTCCGATATCATTTCTTCCCAGATCCACCAGCATATTGTGTTCTGCCAGCTCCTTTTCATCCCCGAGAAGTTCTTTTTCCAGCTTTCTGTCTTCTTCCTCCGTGCTGCCCCGGGGCCGTGTGCCCGCCAGCGGAAACGTATAGAGCGCTCCGTTCTCAAGCTTCACCAGTGTCTCCGGCGATGCCCCGGCAATCTCTACGTCGTCGCTGGAAAAGTAAAACATGTAGGGCGACGGATTGCTGGTGCGCAGCACGCGGTAGGTATCAAAGAGGCTGCCCTCCGCCCGGGCCGTCTGAGGATTCGAGAGCACTACCTGAAAAATGTCTCCCTCGTGAATATAATGCTTCGCTTGCTCCACCATCCGGGCGTAGCGCTCCTTCGAAAAATCCGGCTTCAGTTCTTCCTTCAGCTGCAGCGGCCGAAACACCGCCTTCGCCCCGCTGTTCAAAAGTTTCACCATTTCTTCCAGCTCTTTTTGAGCCTTTTCGTAAGATGCCTCGATATCCTGCGTGTCTACGCCGGCAATCAGCACCAGTTTCTGCCGGTAATGGTCAAACACCAGCGCCTTCGTAAACAGCATCAAATCCACATCCCGAAATTCCTCCTGCGTCCCGGACAAAAGCGGTTTCAGAGAGGGCTCCCCGTATTTCAGATAATCATAGGAAAAATATCCCACCATTCCTCCGGTGAAAGGCGGCAGGCCTTCCAGAGAAGGACTTTTATACTGCGCCAGGATTTCCCGGATCAATGCGCCCGGATGTGCGGTTTCGCCTACGCTTCGGCCGGATATTTCATCCCCCGCCTTTGGCTCTCCGCCCTCAAAAATCCAATGTTCCCCGCCGTCCATATCCTCCGTTTTCTTTCGAATGTATACCCTTCCGTCTGTACAGGTAAGCTCCAGCACCGGATCATACCCAAGCATGGAATATCTCCCCCACTTTTGATCATTTTCTGCACTCTCCAAAAGATAACAATGGCGGCTGGCCGCCCGCAGAGTACGCATCACCTCCACCGGCGTGAATCTGTCTGCGTACAGCTCCCGGCTCACCGGGATACGCCTGTAATCCCCGGTCCGGGCAATTTTTTTGACTTCCTCTAACGTTGGATACATTTTTGCTTCCTCCTGGCAAATGTATTGTCCCGCTCCCAGGGGCGCTGCGGCAATCACAAAAGAATCTATTTTCCATAAAAAACGCCCCTGACAGAATATGCTTCTGTCAGGGACGGGTTTCTTGTCATTTAAAGTTCCCGCGGTGCCACCCTGATTCACGGTTGCCCATGCGCTTTGCGAGATACCATCATATCTCCGGCAACTAACGTATGCCCTACGTCGCAGAATACTCAGCCTTTAACCGGCCTTTGACTGCGCCCTCCGCGGTCCATTTGGCAGCCTGCATCTCCGCCCGGCTCTCACCTGCCCGGACTCTCTGTGCGCGCACAACTGCTTTGATCTCCGCTTCAACGGTTTAAAGTTCTAATTTTCTATAGTATATGTTTGTGTTTTCAATTTGTCAAGAAAAAATTTTTGCCCTGCCGACGTTACCCTTTCACCGCTCCGCTCATCAGTCCATTCTCAATCTTTTCCTGGAAGAATACGTAGGCGATAATAATTGGAATTGTGGTCAGGCAGATTCCCGCCATGCTGGAGCTGTAGTCCGTGCTGTATTCGCCAAAGAACGCAAGCAGCCCCAGCGAAATCGTTCCTTTATTTTTGTCGGAAATAAAAATCAGCGGAAACAGAAGGTTATTCCAGACCTGAATAAAATTAAAGATCGACACGCTGACAATTCCGGGAACCGACAGCGGCAGGATCATCCGGAAGAACACCTGATAGACGCTGGCTCCGTCGATTACCATCGCCTCCTCAAGCTCCGTGGGAATACTGTTCATAAACCCGGTCAGAATCAGAATCGTCATGGGGAAGCAAAACGCTGCATACAGCAGAATCAGTACCGGATAATTGTTCATGATTCCCAGTTTCCCGAATATGTAGGAGAGGGGGATCAGAACAGCCTGTATCGGAATCATCATTCCCGAGATAAAAAAGAGATACCACTTCGACTTACCCCGAAACTGAAACTTTGCCAAAATGTAAGAAGCCATTGCTCCGAAAAATCCGGATACGGCCAGCGTTCCCGCCGCTAAAATCAATGTGTTTAAAAAGTATTTTCCGATATTTCCCACATTCCAGGCCGTCACATAATTCTCAAACCGAAGCTTTTTCGGCAAAGCGGTAAAGGAAGAAAAAATTTCCAGGTTGCCTTTAAAAGAACAAAAAATGGAAAATATCATCGGATAAATATTTACCAGCGCAACTGCCAGAAATACTCCAAATCCTATATAATATCCCACAGAATGTCTCTTTTTCTTCATCACTACATTCCTCCTTACCTAATATTCCACGCTTTCCCGCCTGTTCATCAGCTTTTGGCTGAACACAGAAACCGCAACGCTCAGCACAAAGATTACGGTCGCTATCGCGCTGCCAAGCCCGTAATGCCCATAGCGGTAGGCTTCATTGTACATCAAAAGCGCCGGGACAATGGTGGAATTGTTTGTGCCTCCGGTAGGCGTCAGGATATACACCGTATCAAAAATTTTCAGAACGCCCGTAATCACCATAATGGTAGACATTTTCAGCGGCTCCCAGAGCATTGGGATATAAATATACCATACCTTTTTCCAGCCTGTGGCGCCGTCCAGATCGCCCGCCTCCACCACAGAATCCGGCACAGAAGTCAAACCGGCCAGACAGATAATCATATAATAGCCCACGCTCGTCCAGGTGCTCACCACAATCAGGCACATAAGAGAAGTTTTTGGATTTACCAGCCACTGCTGTGTAAGATTCTCCAGACCGATCTTTATCAGGAAGCTGTTCAATATCCCCTTCTCCGTCGGGAAATAGATGAAGTTCCACAAAAGAGCCACCGCTGTCACAGACAAAATCATCGGAATAAAAAACGCTGCCTTGAAAAAGCGCTGTCCCTTTTTAAAATGATGAATCAAAAGCCCCAGTCCAAACCCCAGCGGGACCTGAAGAATTACACTGACAATCACATAAATAAACACATTTTTCAGCGACTGCAGAAACACTTTATTCTGAAACAGACTTTTATAATTGTCCAGCCCTACAAACTCCAGGGGAATCGCCTGAATCCCCGGCCAGTCGTGAAAAGAAAAATAAATGGACATAATCACAGGTATTACTTCAAAACACAGATAAATCAGCACAGCCGGGAGAAGGAACAGGACAATCGTCCTTTTATTTTTTCTTATCTTTTCCACGATATTTCCTCCGATTCCAAATCTTAAAACAATACTTATCCCTGCAAAGCACAGGCCAGGTCCCGCGGCAGGCCGCGGGGATCTGACCTAAACCATACAGCCACTACGGACGGTTTGCGTCGATATCCGCCTGAATTGCCGCAGCCGTATCCTCCGCCGTCTCGGAAAGCATCATGTTCAAAATGCCGTTTCTGGAGGTATCCACCAGAGTAGAGCATGTATCGTAGTCAAAGTACTCTCCTACAGATTCTGTAATTGTAGCGGTATAATCCACCATATCGCTGAAAATCTGCGCCGCGTCCGCAGGAGCCGTAATGTTCTTATAGGGCGCTACTCTCATGGCCGCATCCATGCGCTCCTGAATCGCTTCCGGCGTCGTCATGTATTTTACGAGCTTCAGCGTTGCCTCTGTTTCCTCCTCGCTCATGGTGCCGGAAATCATCCAGCCGGAGGTATAGATCACACGGGTATCTTTAAATTCTTCCTTATCCTCAAAGTAGGGGAATGGGAAGAAGGAGATATCATCCAGAATCTCAGATTCCGAGCTGAGCATTTCCGGGATAATCGGGCTGGAATGAGAAATCATTGCAACTTCGCCAGTCAGGAACTGATTCATCTGCGTATTGTAATCCATTCCCTCAAATCCCTCTGCGAAAGCGCCCTTTTCCTTCAGATCCTTTGTGATCTGCAGGCACTCCACCACATCCTCGTCCGTCCATTTCTTTTCGCCGGTTCCAAGCTGAATAATGCCTTCTCTGCCGATACGTTTTGCAAGAATATTGTTGAAAATGTGACCCATCACCCAGGTGTTTTTGCCGCCTACTCCAAAGGGTGTGATGCCTGCGGCGTTCAATTTGTCAATGGCGTCATAGAGATCGTCCATGGTTTCCGGGATTTCCGTAATGCCCGCCTGTTCAAACAATGCTTTGTTATAGAAGATAGCGTCCACATTCAATTCGTTCGGCAGCGCGTAGATACCATCCGCCCCGTAAGCACTCAGATCATAGGTGTCCAGAGCGCCGTCCAGGAATGTATTTTTCCATTCCTCGTCCTCATTCAGAGCTTCCGTCAGATCCAGAAGAACCCCATTCTGTGCCCACTCTGTCAGGCCCGCAATAGCCGGATAATAGAAAATGCTCGGCGTCTCGCCGGTGGAAAGAGCCACCTTCAATTTGTTGTTGTAAGCCGATTCTTCATAAATAGAATCATTCTGTACTTCAATGTCAGGATTTTCTTCCATAAATCTGGCAATCTGGTCCTCATATACCTTTGCCATAGGGGTATCGCCGCTGTCCCGGCTCATAAAGGTCACTTTCACCTTGTCGCCTGATGCAAATACCGACGCCGCCAGGCTCAAACTTGCCACCGCTGCCAAACCTGCGCTCATAACCAGTTTTCTTTTCTTCATGTTTTCATTCCTCCCTTTATGTTTTGTTTATTTAAAGCAAACGGCGATCATCTGATGGCCATTTATCTTTTCAATTTGAAAATACAGCCGCGTTCCCTCCTGCCGGAAAGGAATCTCCTGCTGATCCGGTACAGAATAAACACGCTGCACCTCTCTCTTTGCTTCCATGTCAATATTTAAGCGGTAAAGAGGAATCACATCCTCCACAATCTCCAGATTTTTGCATTTCTTTACCGGAACATAGTGCAGCACATGCAGGATCTGCCGCTGTTCTTCCTTTTGTTCAAGAAGCGTCACCTGAACCGTGGAAGGACCGTTATGGCGCACCATGGGCGACGGCAGCAGCCGTTTCAGCTCGTTGGAAAGCAGCTTTTTGTACCAGTTGGGCGCCCAGTTCTGATATGTGGTAAAAACAGGATGTATAAAATACGCCGTATTTTCCGTTTCCACAATTCCCGGATAGTCTTCCTTTCTCCCTGACGGAGAGTGAAGGTGCGAACAAAAATGTTCGTATGTCCGGTTGAACACCGGAGGTATCACCTTCTGCACAAAGACCGCACCGTCCAGGGCCTCCACCAGAGTTCCCCTGTCGTACATCACATGCTCCGCGTCCTCCAGATCTGCGGCAAGATGTTCTCTGGGCCAGATGAAATCGGGGCTGTAGGGTGCCTCACCCTTATACGCCACCTGAAGCTCCGTAAGATGAAATTTCTTTTCCGCTTCCGTGCTCAGTCCGGAATGATAGCTTGCCAGTACCTTTCCGCCTTTTTCTATGTACACCGACAGCTTCTTCCCAAAGGCATCGTCCACAGGAATCACATCCGGAAGAATCAGAAGACGGTATTTTTCAAACTCCTCCGTACTGTCGATAAAGTCAAACTGATATCCCAGCTCCGTCAGCAGTCTTGCCGCGCCCTCGGAGGCTCCGACAATCTGACCTGCCACTCCTGTGGCAAAAAATTCCTCTGCGGTAAACACGCCGATCTCCGCCAGCGGCACTGCGCCGCGGCACCATGGTTCCTTTTGTTCCACAGAACTGTAAATTCTTCCGATCTGACGGTACATGTCGCGATTCAGCTTTCCCCAGTAATCCATCTGATCGCCAATGGTGCATTTACATCCCTGAGCCAGCATGGAAAACACCTCATATTCCATAGCCGCCTCATTTCTAAACGCATGGAAATCGCCCCACTCCGTGTGAAACCGGCTGGTCAGTCCCAGGCACTCCCGGCCAAAGTTTCGCATATATTTGGCGGATACGGGAAAATCAAGATACCCCCATTCCACTCCCGGAAGGGATTCGAAGGAAAAGTAGGAGTAATCCGGGATTACCGGCTTATCAAGATATCCTACATGGCCCTTATTGTAGCAAACATGGAAATCAGGATTATACTTCTTTGCAAACGCTGTGAGATCCCTTACCATATCGTAATAGGTCCACCGAGCAAAAGCCTGTCTGTCCTCTTTTTTTGCCGGGTCAAGTCCCTGCTCTCTCATTTTTGCCTGGCAGGACGGGCAGCAGCACTCATTCATAAACGCCGCGTCATACCAGACGCCGTCGCCGGGAATCGTTTCCAGCACCTCCCCAAACTGCTTCTTGAGGAAATCCCGGTAAGGAGTATTCACGCACAGATTCTTATAAAATCCTGCTTCAAAATAGCCTTTTCCCTTGTAATCCTGCAGGGCGCCGTTTTCATCGATACATATCCATTCCGGATGCATATCCGCTATCCGCTTATTCCATCGAATCGTCGTATACAGGTTTACCTGTATGTTGCGCTTCCTGCAAGCCTCTGCCTGCTCCCGCAGAAGATCCCGGTGCGCAAGATTCGGATGCACCATTTCCGGAAAAAGTTTTGAATCATAATAAAGGTTCCCGTGATGCCCACAGGAAAACAGCGTAATGGAATTGACCCGGGCCTCCTCCAGAGTCTGCGCAAACTCCTCCGCGTCAAACTCCCCGCAGACGCCCTCTATCTTCTCGCTGGTATGAAAATCCAGATGTATCTGCCGGAAAGGAATTTCTTTCTCCGCCATGTTTTTATCCCTCCTGTTTCACTTTCTGCCACTATCTTAGCATTTCAAAATTTCTGCGTGAATGTAGATTTTTTGGTTTCACAGGAAATATTTTGGATTTTCAAAAAAACAGACAGAAGCTTTCTTTTGCTCCTGTCTGCACCTGGTTAGCGCTGTTCTTCCTGATATTTTGACGGCGTAACTCCGTAACACGCTTTAAAATTTTTGCTGAAATAGTAAACATCCGCGTAACCTACCGCCTCGGAAATCTCAATCAGCGTTTTTTCAGGAAACTCTTTCGTCTGTTTTCTGGCCTGTTCAAGGCGGACAGAGTTCAGATATTTGCTCAAAGAACAGCCACATTCTTTCTTGAAAATATTGCTCAGGTAACTTGCATTTACCCCAATTGCCTCAGCCACCATAATCAGACTCATATCAAAGCGGTTATAGTTCTGATCAATAAAGGTTTTTGCATCCTGCGCCTTCCGCTTCGTTGCCGGAATCTTATGCTTTTCTATGAGTGACCTGCCCGTTTCCAGCAGCCAAAGCAGCTGCTGCGCAATCGCTCTCACACTTCCGTTCTCCTGGAGCCGAAACAGACTCTGCTGCTCCGCCTCCGTTTCTGTGAAAAAGTCGATTCCAAGCTCCGTCATATAAAGTGAAAAATGAATCAATATATCCACAGCCACATATCCGGCTTCCCTTGGAAGGGCGTTTGCCCGCTCCATCTCCTGAAAATATGAGGAGACTGTCTTCAAAAACACATCATATTCCCGCTTTCTCAGCTGCCGGATCAATGTTTCAGGCTCATAAGCGGCAGACTGCAGAAAAGCGGTCATATTCAGCGGTTCAAAAATGCATATCTGCCGCTGCGCTCCTCTCTGGCAGGCGGCATAAGCCTCCTGATAAGCCTCCCGCAGCTCGCAGACTCTCCCGTGTACCCGGCTGGCTCCTCCCAAAAGCTTACCGCCGGCGTTTACCGTTTCATTCAGATAAGCGCAGAGCAGCTGCAGCTGATACTCCATCTGTTCCTTTCCAAAGATCAGAAACACATAATCCCGATTCACTTCCAACCGCTCATTTTCCGGAAAATACTCCCAGATCGTTTTCTCAATCTCTGCGCTTTGCTCCGCTGTCTGGTGTTTATCCCGAAACTTTACTATCAGAAGCGCCATGGCTTCTGACGGCGTTCTTCCAAGCTTTCTCCAGATCGTTTCTTCTTTTTCGGGAGCTACAATACCGGAAAACTGCTCTAAGAGAAACTGCTCTTTTTCCTTCTGACTGATCTTCTCCCGCATTTTATTTACAGCGGCTTCCCTTGCCCGCACCTGCTCCAGCTTGCCGCGGCATTTCATCAGTTCCTGCTCCAGTTCCCTGGGATCCACCGGTTTTAGCACAAAGCTTACCGCCCCCAGCGAAAGCGCCTGCTTTGCATATTCAAATTCGCCGTAAGCGGTTAAAATAATAATCTGGATGTCGGGCAGCGCCTCCTTGACCCTTCTGGAAACTTCTATGCCGTTGATGTATGGAATATTGATGTCCATAATCAGGACATCCGGCTTTTCTTTCATCACCTTTTCCAGCGCTTCTTCTCCATCCTCCGCCTCACCGGACACCTGCATGTCCAGTTTTTCCCAGTCGACAATCTTTTTTACAAGCTCCCGCTGCAGGTATTCGTCATCCACCAGAAATACATTCACGCTCTAGCTCCTCTCTTTCAAAACCGGCGGGTATCCTTACAGATACGGTCGTCCCGCTTCCCTCTATGCTCTCCACCGTCAGTCCATATTCCTTTCCAAAATAAATCTGAAGCCTCTGCTGGACATTATACAGGCCGTAGGAATTTCCCCTGCCATTTCCGCCGCCTGTCAAAAGACCTTTCATCTTTTCTTCTGGAATACCGACGCCATTGTCCTCCACCTGAAGCCATACACTTTTCTCTCTGCTGAAACCGCGGATTTTAATCACGCCTCTGCCGTGCATTTCTTTAATTCCATGGTAAATTGCATTTTCCACCAGCGGCTGAAGTGTCAGTTTCACAATCCATTCTTTCTTTACTGCAGGGTCAATCTCTATTTCGTAGGCTATTTTGTCCCCATACCGAAGCTTTTGAATCTGTATGTAATTTTCAATATTGGTCATTTCCTGTTCTATGGGAACCAGCGTTTTTCCATCGCTTAAAGAAGTCCGGTAAAACATACTGATCGCATGCATCATCGTGCAGGCTTCCTCCGGACAGTCCATGCGGATCATAGAAGATACGCTGTTTAATGTATTGTAGAGAAAATGCGGATTGATCTGAGCCTGCAGCGCCGCCAGCTCCGATTTTCGTTTTTCACGCTGCTCCCTGTAAATCTGATCCACCAGCTTCTGTATCTGCTGGGCCATTTTGTTAAATTCCTCCGACAGCATGCCTATCTCGTCCTTATACTGGACAGGCACATGAGCGGACAATTCTCCTTTTCCAAACCGCCCCATAGTATCTGCCAGCCGGGTCAGGGGCCTGGTCATGCTGTGGGCCATTCGAAAGCTGAAATAAGCGCTCAAAAGAATCGCCCCTGCGCCTATGCCGTAAAGAATCCAGATAATCACCTGGGCCTGCCGGGTCAGCTCCTCCACCGGAGTGATGCCGATCATCACCCAGTTCAATTTTGGGATAATATCAGAAGTCACCAGATACCGCTCTCCGTTCATCCGGAAAACCCTTCCGCCCTTCTGTTCCCTGCTGGCCCACTGAAAAAATTCTTCCTCACCAACATAAAGAAGACTGTCCTCGTCATTCAGTATTTTTACGTTTCCCTGCAGGTCTGTCACCATGTAACTGCCCGTATCTCCGTAGCGCATATGGACAAAATTGTTAATCAGAAGCTGAGAACGGTACTCAATCATAATATATCCCTTAATCTTTCCCGAGGTATAATCCCTGTAATAGCGCACGTAGGCAATCCCGCTTTCCTCGTACTCCGGTATCTCAAGGCGATAAAGATCCAGCCACTCCTGATTTTCCTGCATACTTTCTATCACCGGGAAAAACTGCTGATACACTGCGGCTTCTGTGCGGATTTGATTTGTATTTACCATATTCCCCTGGGAATCAAACACAGAGATGCTGCTGTACTGATTATCCGGATACAGCGCATCCAGATAATCCAGCCGTTTTTCCACCTGAATCTTCTGATTCAGCCTTCTGGGCATATCCTGGGATTCTTCCAGGAACCAGCTCTGTATCGTATCGTCTGTCAGAAGCACCTTTGCAATCTTTTCCGCATCCTCCAGAATTTTCTGGCTGCTCTCTGATGCGATGTCAAATTTTTCCTTATACCCTTCGCTGGTGATCTCCAGCACCGACTTTTCAAAAAACATGCGTATCGTAACCGTAAAAATTACCATGGCGATTACAATAATTAAAATACTGAACACCGAAAATTTCTTTGCCAGCGACAACTCATGGTATTTACTTTTCATGGACATTTCTATTCCTTTCGGAGTCTTTTCTGTGTAAAAACTACAGTCCCGCGAAAAACAGTTCGTAAAAATCATCCTGTCCATCCAGCATCGGTGAATTTTCTCCCCCTCCGTTGGTGCTGCGCTTCATAGCGGCATGAAATTCTTCCCCCGCCGAAATTAATTCCATTTCATATACCGGATATCCCAGTTCTCTGCATTTTCTGCAGAAAGCCTGCAGGGGTTCCTTCTCTTTTCGCGTGTCGAGCAGAGCCCGGCGAAGTTTTTCATCTCTTTTTGCCCTTTGGCGTAATTCTTCCAAACAATCGGTCACTGTCATCTGTACTGCTCCCATCAAATTTTATATTTCCGGGGTCTTTCCCTGATAGAACTATATTGCCACAATCACGGAAAATGTGTCAACACTGGTTTTTCTCTGCACCGCCGTACACGCGTTTCCCCGCACCGCCGTGCACACCTCAACTCCGCTCTGCTCCGTTTCGGCGTCGGGCGTTCGCCCTATAAAATCAAAGAACTATGCTGCCTTGCAAGCAAGCTTGCTGGCTGCATAGTTCTTTGATTTTGCACGGCTATACTGCTTTTTCAAACTGACTGTTGTAGAGGTTGGCGTAGAAACCGCCCTGGCGCATCAGTTCTTCGTGATTGCCCTGCTCGATGATATCTCCGTCTTTCATGACGAGTATCAGGTCTGCGTCCCGGATTGTGGAAAGGCGATGCGCAATGACAAAGCTTGTTCTTCCCCGCATCAGATTGTCCATCGCTTTCTGGATTCGCTCCTCTGTTCTTGTATCCACAGAGGAAGTCGCTTCGTCCAAAATCAGTATCTGATTGTCCGCCAGAATCGCCCGGGCGATTGTCAGAAGCTGTTTCTGCCCCTGAGAGATATTGCTGGTCTCCTCGTTCAGCACCATCTGATAGCCTCCCGGCTGCGTCATAATGAATTTGTGGATGTGAGCTGCCTTTGCCGCAGCAATCACCTCCTCATCGGTGGCATCCAGCCGGCCATAGCGGATATTTTCCATGATCGTTCCCGAAAAGAGCCATGTATCCTGCAGCACCATGCCAAACATTTCGCGCAGCTGGCTTCGGTTGAACTCCCTAAGATCGTGTCCGTCCACCCGAATGGAGCCGCTGTTCACATCGTAATAGCGCATCAGCAGTTTCACCATGGTAGTTTTTCCAGCTCCCGTGGGACCCACAATCGCAATCTTCTGTCCGTCTTTGATATCGGCTGAAAAATTATGGATAATGATTTTATCTGGATCATAGCCAAAGGACACGTTTTCGAACTCCACATTGCCTTTCAGGCCGCTGATACTGGCAGGATGCTCCACAGTCTGGATTTCTTCTTCCTCCTCCAGAAATTCAAATACACGCTCGGAGGCCGCCGCTGTGGACTGAAGCATGTTTGTCACCTGGGCCATCTGCTGTATCGGCTGCGTAAAATTGCGGATATACTGGAAGAAGGACTGAATATCCCCTACCTCTATCGCTCCCCGGATGGCAAAAATTCCGCCTAAAAGGGCAACCATTACGTAGCCCAAATTTCCCACGAACTGCATCACCGGCATCATTATTCCGGAAAAGAACTGCGATTTCCAGGCGGACTCATAAAGCTTATCGTTCGTCTTTTCAAATTCTGCAATTACGTCGTCCTCTTTGTTAAACGCCTTCACGATATTATGTCCGCCGTACACTTCCTCGATCTGGCCGTTTACCCTGCCAAGATACTCCTGCTGCCTCTGGAAATATTTCTGGGATCTGCGCATTACCTGGCCAATGATTCCCAAAGAAACCGGCAGAATAAAAAGCGCGCAGAGAGTCATCCAGACATTAATGCTGAGCATCATTACCAAAACACCCACGATGGTTGTCGCCGAAGTAATCAGCTGAGTAAAGCTTTGATTAAGGCTCTGCTGCAGCGTGTCCACATCATTAGTAACTCTGGAAAGAATCTCACCGTTTGTCCTGCTCTCAAAATATTTCAGCGGCATGCGGTTGATCTTCTTTGAGATGTCTTTACGCAGGTTGTAGGATATATCGTTGGATATCCCGCTCATAACGAATCCCTGAACGAAGGAAAACAGAGCGCTGGCTGCATAAAGGCACATTAATCCTGCAAGAATTGATGCAATCTTTTCAAAATTGATGACGCCTGTTTCCTGAATCTTTGCCACCAGTCCCTGGAACAGCTCCGTCGTCGCTTTTCCCAGAATCCTCGGGCCGACTATGCTGAATACGGTGCTTGCCACGGCAAAAATAAGCATAATCAGAAAACGCAGCTTATAACGCTTCATATAGGAAAACAGCTTTTTCATCGTGCCGCTGAAATCTTTGGCTTTTTCTGTCCCCATACGCCCGGGACCGTGCATTTTATTTCTTCCCTGTGCACTCATCCTGCCAATTCCTCCTTCGATAACTGTGATTCTGCGATCTGCCGGTAAACCTCGCAATTTTCCAAAAGCTCTCTGTGCGTTCCTATGCCGGCCATTTTTCCCTCGTCCAGAACAATGATTTTATCCGCATGAAGGATTGTACTGATACGCTGGGCCACAATAATTGTGGTGGTATCTGATGTAGCTTCCTTCAGCGCCTTTCTGAGGGTTACGTCTGTCTTGTAATCCAAGGCAGAAAAACTATCGTCAAAAATCAGTACCTCCGGCTTTTTCTCAATGGCCCGGGCAATGGACAGGCGCTGCTTCTGTCCACCCGACACATTTGTACCGCCCTGGGCAATCGGTGCATCGTAGCCTTCCGGCTTCTTCAGAATAAATTCTTCGGCCTGGGCAATGCGCGCAGCTTCCTCCACCTCGGCCTTTGCAGCCTCGGGGCGGCCGTAGCGGATGTTAGAATCGATCGTGCCTGAAAACAGAACGCCCTTCTGAGGCACATACCCCAGCCGGCGGCGAACCTCTTTCTGGGTCATATCGCGAATGTCCACTCCATCCAGGCGAATGGCCCCCTTCGTCACATCATAAAATCTCGGGAGCAGCTTCACCAGCGTACTCTTTCCGCTTCCCGTACTTCCAATGATCGCCACCGTCTCGCCCTTTTGGGCAGTAAAATGAATATCCGTCAATACTTCCTCGTCCGCATCGGGATAGGCAAAGGACACATGGTCAAATTCCACCAGGCCTTTTACGGACGCCTCGGGCTCCTGCGGATGTACGGGATCATGGATCGTAGCCTCTGTTTCAAGGATCTCACTGATACGCTCCGCAGACACGCTTGCTCTGGGGATCATGATCGACAGCACGGTCAGCATCAAAAATGACATGATAATCTGCATTGCATACTGTATAAAGGCCATCATGTCTCCCACCTGCATACTGCCGGCGTCAATGGCATAAGCGCCGTTATATACAATCAGAACCGTAACGCTGTTCATAATCAACATCATCACCGGCATCATAAACGTCATACAGCGGTTCACAAACAGATTTGTCTTCATCAGATCACTGTTTGCTTTTTCAAATCGTTCTTCTTCATATTTCTCGCGGCTGAACGCCCGAATCACCGGAATACCGGTAAGTATCTCCCGCGTCACCAGATTCAGCCGGTCAATCAGTGTCTGCAGCCGTTTAAAACGCGGCATGGCAACCTTAAATAGTACCATCACCACCAGCATAATTGTGATCACTGCAAGCGCAATGATCCAGCTCATAGACACATCCGTGCGCAGCACTTTCAGCACGCCGCCGACGCCAAGAATCGGAGCGTAACACGCGATGCGGAACAGCATTGCCATTAAAAGCTGTATCTGCTGGATATCATTTGTGCTTCTGGTAATCAGCGAAGCGGTAGAAAACCGGCTGTATTCGCCATTGGAAAAGCCAATAACTTTCCGGTATACAGCGCTTCTTAAGTCGTGTCCTGTGACAGCTGCCACCCTGGAGGACAAAAAAGTCACGCTGACAGCCGCCAACATTCCCAGAAAAGCAAGGCCCAGCATTTTAAGCCCTGTGAAAAGGAGATACCTCATCTGAAGGCGATCCGTATCCTCGCCCAGGCTTTCATACTCTGCCTGTACAAAAGAAACCGCCGACTGCGTAATGATTGATTCCGGCATCCCGTCTATCTGACCGCCCACAGCCTCCATCATCTGTCCGCGTATAGCCTCCGGAAGTTTTTCGATAGTCTCAAAAATGTCCGTCCCCTCAGGAAGACCCATCTGTTTCCTGACTGCTTCGGCCGTTTTCTCCTGGGTCAGCTGTGCCAGAATCATCTCCGGTTTTCCCAGAATCCGGTTGAGCTCCGTCCGTTCCTCTTTACTGATATCTTTTAAGTAGCAGGCGTCGCCCGCTTTCTCATATGCAGAAGTCAGCTTCTCCTTCTGGTCTTCCTCCATAAAAAGCTGCAGCCTTTCAAAGGACCGGGCGCTGATCTCCTCCGGGACCCCGTCCTCAATCCCTTTTTGCTGGATACCCACATTGACAATATCTGATGTATACGAAGGCAGAGATAAATCGCAGTACGCCTGCAAAAACAGCAAAAGCATAATCAACGCGATATATCCGGCCGACTTCTTCATATATTTCAGCAACTTCAGCATCATGCACCTCTCATTTTCCTTGTCCTGCCAAACGTTCATAGACGCCCCTGGCGCCTTTTCATGAACACAGTCCGTAATTCTTAAAGATTCTAATCCTATCTTGCATTAGAATCAAGACCCCGGGCGTCTTTTTAACAAAACTTTTATAAAAAGAAAAAACACCCGGAGCCTGACAGAACCATTCCTGCCAGATGCTCCGGGCCATATCTTAGATTGCTTTATTTTTCCTGTTCATTTTTTCATCAGCTCCGCGCCTGCTTTCCATGCCTGACCGACCTTATCTCCAGTTACGTAATATCCGTGTTGAAATTGATCGAAGATAAGCGCATGGAGTTTTGCCGGGTCTATCTTTCCATTGTCAGCGAGGACCGCTTCTTCCGCTTTCACATTAATAATCCTGCCAACGATCCCGGATACATATTCCGTATCCAGAATATCCAGAAGTTCACACTCCATAGCGACAGGAAATTCCTCAATAATCGGGGCATACACCTTATCGCTCTTGACCGCAGTGTACCCGGTACGCTCAAATTTGTCACTAATCTTATTACCTGATGCGATCCCAAAAAAATCAGCCGCGTCCATATGTGCTTCATCCGCAAGCGCAACAGTAAATGCTTTGCTTGCTTTTATATTCAGCCATGTTTTCTTTCCTTCCCCAATAAAAAGAATAATCTTATCATCATCGCATATCTGTCCCCATGCGACATTCATCACATTCACTTTCCCGTTCTCATCATATGCCGCTACCATCAGCACAGGCATGGGATATACCGCCTGTACAACTCCCAAGTCTCTTTTCATTGCGTCATGCCTCCTATTTTTTATTTTGCAGCACCGGAAATTGACATTCCCGGCTGCCGATATTATAATTATAATCAAAACCAGAAAAGTAACAAGTACCCTCTTTACAGATAGGTACTTTCCTGGAGGAAAGTTATGAATAAACCCTGTATTGAAAATGCAAATTTTGAAGAAACGGGATACAGCTACACGCTCTCACTAATCTCCGGAAAATATAAACCAGTAATACTTTACTGTCTGATGGAATATGAACCCGTCCGTTTCAACGAGATGCAGCGATATCTAAAAAAAATCACTGATAAAACACTAAGCCAGCACCTGAAAGAGCTGGAATCCGATGGTCTCATTATGCGTAAAGTATACCCACAGATACCGCCCAAAGTTGAGTATTCTCTGACGGACCGTGGTCATTCCTTAATGGAGGTTCTTGATAAACTCTGCGACTGGGGAAACGAAAATCGGCCTCAATGAATTTGAAAACAAAAGATGGTAAAACACGGCATAATTTAGTTGAGGAGAAATGAAAACAAAAATGGAGGTGTGCAAATGAGTGACTATAAACCGCCATTTCACGTGACGGATAAAATGACATCCCTAATTGCGGAGATCAGCGAACAAGTCGGTCGTATTACTGTGTTGCAGGAAGGAACCATCAACCCACATCTGCGGCGCGAGAATCGTATCCGGACAATCCACTCCTCTCTTGCGATTGAGCATAATTCTCTTACGCTTTCGCAGGTGACGGCAATTCTTGACGGCAAGCGTGTGCTTGGAAATCCTAATGAAATCAAAGAGGTCCAAAATGCCTATGAAGCCTACGAACTGATGCTGCAGTTAAACCCTGCATCCGTGGATAATCTACTCAAAGCGCACAAATTGATGATGAGCGGTCTTGTATCGGAGAACGGCAGGTTTCGCTCCGGGGGCGTAGGCGTCTTTGATGGCGAGGTGCTGATCCACATGGCCCCTCCGGCGGAATTTGTGCCAGAGCATATACACAACCTGTTTGCATGGTATCAGGCCTCGGAACTTCACCCGTTAATTAAAAGTGCCGTTTTTCATTATGAATTCGAATTTATTCATCCCTTCGCAGATGGTAACGGCCGCATGGGACGGATGTGGCACAGTCTCCTGCTGGGCAAATGGAAGGAAATATTCTTCTGGCTGCCGGTTGAAGAACTGATTCAGTCACGGCAGAAAGAATACTACGATGCTCTCGGTGCCGCTGACAAGCAGGCAGACAGCGCAGGATTTGTAGAGCTGATGCTTGAGATCATTCGCGATAGCCTGACGGAGATTACGATTGTTGGCCGCAGTACCGATCAAGATAGCGACCAAGTAACCGACCAAGACAAAACCTCGATTGATCGGATTCTCTCCGCTCTCGGCGATGAAACGCTCGCGGCAGCAGAGCTTATGGAACGGCTCGGGCTTTCTCACAAACCGACCTTCCGCAAGAACTACTTGAATCCTGCCCTGGAGCAGAAACTGATTGAGCGCACGATCCCCGATAAGCCAAACAGCAAGAATCAGAAGTATAGAAAGCGCCAAAGCTAAAGAAAGCAGTGCCCTTAAAATAAGGGCTTTCGAGGTCAATGTGTGAGCATATCAAGTGCTGACTTCGGAAGCCCTTTTCGCTTTATTCAGTTATAAATTGTACGGTTATCCCGCACTGTGATTTCGTGCTGTGCGCCTTGGTGGGTACGCTGTTTGGAATTAAAAGGCATGAGAAAAATTAAAATGCGTTAATCATTCAGATTATTTGCTGTCAATTTTACAAATAATAAACTTTGTCTTATCGACGGGGTATGGAGCAGCAATTCGCATATATTGTCCGACTGAAACGACTATTCCGTTTGTCTCCTTATCGCCCACCGGAACAAGAACTTCATCGCCTACCTTGATTGTCGGGTCTTCTGTTCTGTAGCTGTAAGGGCGTAGGGCATGAGGGAACGCAACCCCACAGAAAGTGTAAATTTTATCATCTACACGAGCTTTTTCAGCTTCAATACGCTTTTCTTCCCCATAATGCTGCTGACGTTCTCTTTGAAGTCTCAAGCCTTCCTGCTTTCGTTGTTCACGTTCTTTCTGGCGTTTTTCGTCACGGCGGGCATCATAGGCCTTCTGATATTCCTGCTCAGAATCGTAATATTTGGGGTCTAAACCGTATTTTGAGCCGTCAGGAACAGTCTTTCTCCAAGCGTTCTTGCGTGTGTAGGCGTATTGCTCACAGTTTCTTTCCACCTGGCTAATATAGTCATTAAGTCCTTTTTCCCACTCGCCAATCTCGTCCTGCACCATACCGATGTTGATTGCCTTGATAAGTGGGAGCATATGCAGTTTGAAGTATTCGGCAGATTCGAGTTCGTTATAGTTCTTGCACCGGGAGATGATACCGTCGGCCAACCTGTTGATTTTCTTCCAATCGTCACCCGCCTGGACCAAACCACGCCTGAACAGGGCGAGGGCTGTGTTCATTAGACCGTCCTGCAATGCTGCAGCAATAAGTGCATTAAGGTTGCTTGGCATTTCAGCCTTTGCGTCCACAACCTTTTCCATAAAGTCTGGATGTTTGTCCATATATCGGGCAAGCTCTGTTCTGTAGTTTTCCGGAAAATTGTAGAGGTCATCAATCACGGAACTTGTCAGTTCGGAAAGCGAACCGTCTGCGTACTGTATGTATGGCAGAAATGTTGTCAATGCCCATTGCCAAACTTCAAACGACAAGGCTATATTTCGTTTCGCAATTTTGCAGAGCGTATTTGATAACTCGTACTCCCTGTATTCGTCCTCGTCGGGGAGTGATACGGGAAGTTGGAAGTTGTCCTTGATCGCCTGTGCATAAAGGAAACCTCCCTCGTTGGAGAGGTAATTCGCCGCCGTTATTTTGTCAGCATTGTCGATGATGAACTGGCAGCAGGCCTTGTCCCTTCGCTCAGCTTCCTTATTACTGTAACAAAGGAACTCATTTGCAAGGGTATACGCTGCGTTGAACCTTCGTTTGTTCGGATAGTTTTCTTCCTTGATTTCTTCCAACTTATCAAGAGCCGGCCACTCAATGGAGACCCTGAGCGAGATAGATGGTGCGGCACCTGAAAATCCGCCATTCCGGGCTTCTTCCAAAGCCTCCATATATTCATCTTCAGTTTCGTAGTCTTCGGGGTCTAAACCGTATTCGCTGCCGTCCTCACAAGTGTCCCTCCATGCAGTTCTGGCTTCCTCAAGAGCTTCGTTATATTCGTCCTCAGTTTCGTAGTCTTCGGGATCTAAGCCGTATTCGCTGCCGTCCTCGCAGGTGTCGCGCCATGCAATTTTTTCTTTTGCTTTTGCAAGAGCTTCTTCATATTCCTCCTCGGTTTCATAGTCTTCAGGGGCTAAATCAAACTCTGAACCGTCTTCACAAAAATCACGCCAGGAAGTATCAACGGAATAATCATCGTCATCGTCCAAAATGGAATAATCGATGTCATCATCAGAATAGTCGTGGTGTTCTTGTTCCTTGGTACATTCTTCAAAGATTTTTAAGGCAAGCCATCGTTCAACAAAATCTTCTTTGCCATCTCGGTTAAAATCAAACATACCGCCAAAGGGATTATCCCAAAAACTTCGCTTGCCACCTCCGCCGCCTTTTTTAGCCATCTGAATCCCTCCTTTTATTCGGCGTTTAATCATTCATGAAAGTTTCAAATTCTTCAATGCGGTCAATCCATTCCAATTCTTTTGCTTTTTTGCCCTGATGGGCGGGACTAGTTTTGTGCCTCCTTAGTCCATACTGCCACTGCCTCTGCTACCACCGAATTTGCAACCGTGTACATGGTCATGCCCGTAATACCATCTACCGTATCGGTAGCCGTAGTGAAGCGAACAGTTGGCGCAGTCGCCGTTGCATCGTCCGTTGTGTCGTCTGCCTTGGTTAGAGGACGCTCTAGCACTTGCATCTTCCAGAATAGCAGCGGTCTCTAGTTCTTTATCATTAATTCCTCATACATACAAATTTATTGTACCATACCGCCTCGCACTTTACCATCCCCAAAGCCTTATTTTTACAGGCATCATTATAAACAACCTTCTACATAATATGCATAGCTTCCTGCTGTCTGATATTGGTAAGCAGACACCTTTTTAGAATCTACCCTGGTAAACTCTCCCTCACGCACAGCGTCCCATACCCCACCTGATTATTGGGATATGCAAGTCCTGCCCCCGGCAGCGGCTGTGCGCCGCGAATCAGATAAGCGCGAACCTTCTCTCCGTACAGATATGGGTCATTTCCATTGACAAGCCCCCACTGCATCAGCATGGCGGCGGCTCCGGTGGCAAAAGGAGCGGCAAAGGAAGTTCCCGTAACGGTCGTATATCCGCCGCCTGCAGCCGTTGTGCGTATACCTACGCCCGGAGCTGCAATATCCGGTTTTACCGCTGTGGAACCGGACGGCAAAGGTTCGCCCGGCGGGTTTCCCCGTCCGGAAAAGGGCGCATAAGTAAGGCTTCGGGAATCGTAGGCCCCCACTGCAATAATATTTCTGGCTGTTGCAGGAACCGTCAGGGTATTCTCCACACTCGGATTATAAAAGCGCGTACCCGGATTCAGCACCTCCGCCTGAGGCAGCCACATATCAAACCTTCCTTCTGTAATTCTTCGGGGTTCCAGGCGAAAGCGCCAGACGCCGCTGTCAATGTACTCCCCCTGCGGCAAGAAATCAAAGTAGATTTCCTGAGACACGCTGAAAGGGCTCGGCTTCCCATAAAAAATCAGCAGTTCTGTTGTTCCCGCAAGGTATCGCTGCGGTCCGAGGTTCTGGGGCAGCGGTCCGATCACCTGTCCGTTTGGATGCACCAGCGAAACATCAAAATCGTCCGCATAAGCTTTCCATAATTGCACGTTGACTGTACTCTCAAATGGCGCTACCCCAAGTTCAATCTCCAGCACACCTCCCGGCTGCGGACGGGACGTCTGTTCCAGCCGGCCCGACGTATGTCCGGCAGTATTTCCTTCATTTCCTGTCCCCACGCATACCACAGAGCGCCAGCGCCCGGCCATCTCTGCCAGATATGTTTCCAGAAGACCAGTTCCATTGTGCGGCCCGTAAACATTTCCAAAGCTCAGATTGACCGTCACTGGAAGCGCAAATTCCTGCGCCTTTCGATAAACATAGTCGATGGCCTGCATCAGCTCCGTAGTTCTCGGAAAGGAATCGGGAACCGGATTCCCCAGCTTCACCACCAGCAGATAGGACAATGGTGCAACGCCCCTGTCCGGTCCGAGTAAACTTTGCTCTGCACTGCCTGCGAGCGACGCCCGCCCGTTCCCCGCCGCAATGCCAAGCACCTCCGTTCCGTGTCCGCTTAAATCCCGAACAGGAAGGCGCTGGCCGCTGCTCAGAGCCTCGTCGATCTGTGCCTTTGTGTATTCTGTCCCCAGGCGATACCCTTTTGGCGGATTTCCCGGCACGCTTTGATCCCAGATTGCAAGAATACGGCTGCTGCCATCAGGGTTTCTAAAATCAGGATGCGTATAATCTACCCCAGAGTCAATCACTGCAATCAGAATCCCCTGGCCCAGCAGCGCCCGCTCCGTTTCTTTTGAACCCGCAGGCAGCCCCTCTGCAATTTGCAGTGCATCCATACAAGAGGCCGTTCTTCCCTGCCTGGCAGAGAAAAACAGCCTCTTTGGTTTTTCAATGTATTCAATTTGCGGCCAGGCCGCAATCTGCAAAATCTGGGACTGAAGCGCAGTAACGATTGCATACCCTCCGGACAGTTCAGTAATCTGAATCCCCTGCTGCCGCAGCGGCTCGAGACTGCCGGAATATTTTATAATCAATTTCCACTCTCTGTCCCGGGCGTCATAACCCACATCCAGCGTTAGCGACTTTTTACGTTCCTTTGGCGTAGCTTCCAGAGCCAGATTCAACAAATTTTCTATTTTTTGATCGGTTGCCATAAAATCCCTCCCTGCAGCATTATACTGGCAGGAGTGTACGTCTTATGTACACATTTTATATAAGACTCAATTTAAAACGAACGCAAATGCCCTCTTACGCTTCATCAGCAGGCCACATTTCGCCCAACACATCTTTCACCAGCTTCTCTCCAATATAATTGATCTTTGCCAAATGCTGAATATGTACATCCATGCTTTTCTTTGCAGCTTCTACATCATGTTTTTTCAAAGCATTAATGATGTTGTTGTGATCCATATGGCTTAATTCCCGCGCCTCCCGAAATGTAGTGGAATAATTACGGCTGACTCCGCTCCAGGAGTGGACCGTTCGCATCAGAATCTGCAGTGCCTTGTTATTTGTCGCCTCACAAATAGCCTGATGAAGAATCCTGTCTGCTTCGGCAAATTCTTTAGGATCGTCTACAGACGCCCTCTGCACAATGTCAGAGATCTCATTGATTTTGTCGTCAGACATATTTTGGGCTGCAAGGGAAATACATTCCACTTCAAGAATACGGCGGGCTTCATAGATATCCGTCAGCGGGAGCTGCCCGATCTGAATATAAATGTTAAAGTAATCCAGACTATTAAACTTTTCCTCTCCGCAGATAAACATTCCACCCTGCTTTTTTATCTCAATTACATTTAAATACTGTAACACATGTGTTGCTTCCCTGACAGCCTGACGGCCAATATGAAACATTTCTGCGAAATCACGTTCAGAAGGCAGACGATCCCCATATTTCAGATTATTTTTTTTTATATACTCAAATATCATATTTAAAGTTTTATCCAGGCTGCTACTCCGCCCCGTTTGCTGATTGTCCTGCATTGGATATCCTCCTGTCGACCAATTTCCTTTTTCTTCCAAATCCAGAGTACAGCATTTTTGCCGAAACCGTCAAGAGTTTTTCATTTTGAAGTCAAAACACATGTCCACGGTATGATTCATCTGTTTTATGTTTATTCACCAACCTTTACCCATTGATGCGTATCGGCCGCCTTAATAATTGCGGAGGAAATCCTCTCCGTCATCACACCGTCGCTAAACGAAGGGCTTCCCTTCTCATGATGAATTATTGCCGAAAGCATATCCCGAATTTGAATTGTAAAGCTTTCCTTTATTCCAATTCCCATTCCTGTCTTCAGATTAAACATATCCCCATAAGGATTTCCAGCACCCATCAGAATTGTCCTTTTTCCGTTAAGGGCCGGGTTGTCATCCTCAAGAAAAAGCTCTATCTCGTTTAAACGCTCACTGTTAAAACGGGCGCTCCCCTTTTCTCCATAAATCTCAATTTCATGATGATGTTTGCAGCCATGACTCAGCCAGGATGTCATCAACATTCCAATGGCACCGCTTTTAAATTTTAAGAGCACTGTCATGGCATCATCAACATCGCAGGTATCCCTTTTTCCCGTTCCCGGAATCTCTCTTTCCTCGATAAAGGTCTGCCCCAGCGCACTGACTTCCTCTACTTCTCCAGCCAGAAAACGCACCGCATCAATTACATGCGCTCCCATAGTAATAATGCTTCCCCCACCGGACTGCTCTTTTTTAAATCGCCATGTCATAGGGGACGTAAAACCAAAATCCTGAAGAAACATCCCCTTAATATGATAAATTTTCCCTAACGCCCCTGCATCAATTAATTGTTTAATCTGGGCAAGGGCAGGCACCTTCCGGTAATTGAAATCAATTACATTTATCATACCGGACTCCTGCGCTTCTTTTTCCATAAGCTCTGCTTCTTCAAGATCTGATGCCAACGGTTTTTCACAGAAAACATGCTTTCCATTGTTAAATGCCTCCGTTGCGATCTCTCTGTGAAACTTATTATCCACGCAGATATCTATCAAATCAATCTCCGGATTAAGAACAGCCTCTCTCCAGTCTGTAACATGTCGTTCAAAACCGTACTTATTTTTTGCTTTCACTGCATTAGGCTCGTAAATGTCGGCCACTGTATGCAGATGTATCTTAGCCTCCCGTATCATAGGAATCACTCTTGTATAACATTCACAATGAATATCCCCAATCCATCCAGCCCCTATTACTGCTATGTTAATCGTTTTCACCCTCAAAACCTCCCTGTTATTTTCCATATCATTTCCTCTGTGATTGGGAAATAGTGATTTTTTAAAATGAGAGAATCAACACAGGCGCTTACCAGGTCTGCTTCTTCACCCTGAGCCACGCCAAATTCCCCCATAGAATTCCGTATATGCATATGTCGCTTTAATTCTAAGATCCACTTTGAAAAAGCAATCCCATTGTCAAAACCAATTTCCATCGCAATAGAGTCCATACGTCCATCATATTCTGTGCAAAGACTTACAAGTCCGTCAAGCAAAAATGCACAGGCTTCCCCATGAGGAATCCCATAATCCGAAGACAGCCGATAAGAAAACGCATGCGCAGCGCTACAGCCGCTGGAAGCTATTGCCATCCCAGCTTTTACCGACGCTTCACTCATTGCTGTCCGGGCTTCTGCATCATATGGGCAATCATAAACCTGCCTGAAAAATTTTACGCACAGCCTGACAGCGTCTTTTGCCAAACTCTCTGATATCGGATTTGCATTTCGATGCATTAATGACTCTACCGCATGGGCAAGCACGTCAAAGCCACAGCTTGCGGTAAGCATTGGAGGACAGCTTCTGGTCAGCTCTGGATCTATAATCGCAGTGGATGGGTACAGAATATCGCTAAAAACCGGCTGTTTAACACCCTGGCAGGTAAGGGCAGCCGCCCTGGTAACCTCACTTCCTGTCCCGCTTGTGGTCGGTATGGCAATCAGAGGCAGCCGGTTTTTAAATTCAGACGCATGCTGAAACAAATCTTTCATATCTGCATGATTCGCATATCCGGCCATAACCGCTTTTGCCGAATCAATAACACTGCCCCCTCCGACTGCCACCACTAAGTCAAAGCTTCGGCCGGATATATGTTCTATTATTTTATTAAGTTCTGTCAAATCCGGTTCCGGCCGGATATCATCCACAACATATGCCGTCTGTTCCCGCAGGGAGTGAAGGACATCCCGCACTCCCGCATCAAGACGTTCTAATTTTCTCGAGAACAGAAGAATCTTTTTACATCCAGATTTGCGAACCAACGAAGGAAGTTCCCTGATTGTTCCTGGTCCGAACACAATTCTTACCGGAGAGTAATACTCCCACATACTCTTTTACTGTGCCAGAGACCATCCATCCGGCGCTTTGGAGATCCCTACAAATTCAAAATCATCAACATTCTCTGTGTCTACCACATTTAAAGTCGCATAATAAGTCTGATAAAGATCACTGGCGTCTCCATTTAAAATATTGACTGCCGCTCTCATTCCCCATTGACCAAGTCCAACTGAAAACTGTACGACTGAAGCATTTACAGAGCCCTCCTGCAGCATTGCAATCGTATCGTCTGCAGGATCGCAGGAAACCGCATACACGTCATTCATACCGGCTGCTTTCAAAGCAAGAACCGCGCCCTTAATAGTATTTTCACCGGGAGCATACACTGCATCTATCTCGTCTCCATAAGCCATAATGGCGTCCTCTACCTGCTGCATTGCGGCGTCTACTTCATTTGCACACCAGAGTTCAGCAAGTATATTGATATCAGGATAGTTTTCTTCCATATACGCGATAAATCCATCGCCACGGCCAATTGCCCAAGAGGTTCCAGCTGTACCTCTCACCATCAAAACATTTCCTTTACCACCCATCAATTCTCCGAGCCGTTCTGCCTCCAGCGCTCCGATATCGCTGTCATTCGAACGAATCTTCATTACTTTATCACTGTTAGCCATAACATTCACGTTAATTACAGGAATCCCAGCATCAAAAGCTTTGTCAATTGTAGCAACGCAGGCATCCGGGTCTGCAGCCACCAGAATGATTGCATCCACGTCCATAGCAATCAGGTCTTCCATCTGTGTCAGTTGTTTGTCAAAATAAGCATATCCACCGCAATCCCAGATAATCGTATTCACTCCGAGGGCCTCACCCTCAGATTCAAATCCATAAGCCTCTGCAGTAAAATGCGCGTTAGCCAGCATAGGAAGAAGCACACCGATTGTATACTCCTCTTTTGCAGGCACAGCCTCTGGGCTTTCCGTTCCTACCCCTTCTTTCAGCAACCCATAATATTCTGCTCCCGCTGCCTCATCTGAACCATAAACAGACACTCCCGACATCACCGTTACCATAATGCACATTAAAACTGCTAAAATTTTTCGTGTTGATTTCATAGTTTTTCCTCCTTATACTCTGTTCTTTTTTCCCACAACATCAAATGCAACCGCAAGAATAATAATCACACCATTGACAACCGTTTGCGTGTAAGTAGAAACCCTCAGCAGGTTGAGACCGTTGCTTATGATTGCCATAACCAAAACACCCAGAATAGTCTTCAGACAATTGCCCTGTCCTCCAGCCATGCTCGTACCACCGATAACAGCGGCAGCAATAGCCTGCATCTGCAGTCCCTCGCCCAGGGTACACTGTCCCACTGCCACCCTTGCAGTCTGCAGAAAACCAGCCAGTGCTGAAAGTACGCCGCTTACTACATATACAAATATCCGCACCCCAATCACATTAATGCCTGCCAGCCTGGAAGCTTCTTCATTTCCTCCAACAGAATATATATTCCGCCCAATCGTAAGAAATTTCAGAATTGCCCATCCAAGAATTGTAAATAAAAATGCAATCACAAAGGGAATCGGCAGCCCTAAAATTGAATCTGATCCCAGTCTGCTGTAGGATTCAGGGATTCCACTGATAGGCATGCCATTGCAGTATAGATAAGCTGCACCACGCAGAATATTCATAAACCCAAGGCCAACAATAAAAGCAGGAATTTTAATTTTTGCCACCAAAAATCCCTGTCCCACGCCCACAACTGCCCCTACAAGACAAGTAGCAAGAATTGCCATTCCTGTTCCATAGCGAATTGCAATATCCGCAGACAATACCGAAATAAGTCCCACCATAGAACCTTGGGACAGATCGATACACCCTGTCATAATAACAAAAGTCTGCCCGGTTGCTGCAATCAGCAGGGATGCCTGCTGTCGGCTCATATTCGTCCAGTTTCTGAATGTAAAAAAATTGGGATTGCCTATCTGAAAAATCACGCAAAGAACAAGCGCTGCTACTGGCAGCAGAATATTACTAAGCTTTATTTCCTGTGAGCCTAATATCTTTTTCATATCTTCGCCCTCCCATACAGGCAATCTTTCACACTGCTGCCTGTTTTAAATCAAAAATTTAGTTTTCATCTGAATCAAGCATAACTGAGAGGATTCTCTTTTGCTCAAATTCGTTTTTTGCTATTTCCCCCGTAAGAGCTCCCTCCCTCATCACAAGAATACGGTCGCTCATGCCCATTATCTCCGGCAATTCTGAGGATATCATAATAATGCCCGCTCCATTTTCCAAAAGCTGATTCATTAATTGATACACCTCCGCTTTTGCCCCTACATCAATACCTCTGGTTGGCTCGTCAAAAATAATAACTTTTGCATTTGCGCTCAACCATTTTGCCAGGATCACTTTCTGTTGATTACCGCCTGAAAGATTCACCACCTGCTGTTTCAGAGAGGGGGTCTTTATTCTGATTTTGTCCACGTATTTCAAAGCAGTTTCTTTTTGCTTTTTTAAGTCAGCAAATATGCCTTTACTGCTCTGCCTGCGGGAAGCCAGCGAAATATTTTCACAGACAGATGCAATCAATACCAGGCCGTCCTTTTTTCTTTCTTCTGTAACAAATCCCAGTCCATGCTCAATTGCATCAAGCGGCGAATGAATAAAGACTTCTTCTCCATTAATATAAATCTTTCCTCCAGAGCGGGGATCCGCTCCGAAAACCGCCCGGGCAAATTCTGTTCTTCCGCTTCCCACAAGCCCTGCCATACCCACTATTTCACCCGCATGCACTTCCAACGTAACATCACGCACTTTATCTTTTGTCGAAATGTGCTCTGCTCTGAATAAAACATCTCCAATTTTGCTGTTCCTTGTTGGAAATTTGTCTTTAATTTCCCGTCCAACCATCAAAGCGACCAGTTCATCTTCACTTGTCTCGCAAACATTTACTGTCGCAATGTAATTTCCATCCCGGAGAACAGTGATTCTATCTCCAATTTCGTGCAGTTCCTGAAGCCTATGAGAAATATAAATAATACCTACGCCTTTTTCTTTCAGCAGGTGGATCACTTTAAACAGCTCTGTAATTTCTTTTTCAGTCAGCACTGCCGTCGGTTCATCCAAAATAAGAATCTGCGTATCTCTGGAAATAGATTTTGCAATCTCAATCATTTGCTTTTGCGCAACACCCATCTCAGATACAATGCTGCCTGTATCATAATCCAGATTCAGTTCATCCAGCACATTTCTCGCCATTTGATGACATAATTTCTGATTTACCACGCCCGCTTTGTTCGGCAGTCGGCCAAGGAAAATATTTTCTGCAACATTCATATTTTCGCAGAGGTTCAGTTCCTGATAAATCGTAGCAATTCCCGCATCCTCGGCGCTTTTAGGCCCGGTAAATCGCTTCTTTTCACCCCGGATCCATATTTCCCCCTCATCCGCATGATATAGACCTGACAGGATTTTGATCAGTGTTGACTTTCCAGCGCCATTTTCTCCAAGAAGCACATGCACTTCGCCCGGTTCAAGTGTAAAATTTACATCATTCAGAGCGCGTACCCCCGGAAAAATCTTACTTATATGCTGTAATTCAATTAAGTGCTCGCTCATATTCCATGCCTCCCTTATTCTGCCATCACGGTCTGCCCGAAGTTTCCCGGGCAGACCATACCCCTGAGGAGACAACATTCCAGCCAGTGTTTCCCCTTTTAAAACTGTCAGTCGTAAATTCCAAGGATCTCTCTTGCCTGCTCCGGAGTAGCTACTTCACGGCCAAGGCTCCTGGAAATATCCGCAATTTCCTGAACCAATTCATAAGCTTCGCAAAGTTTGCCCTGCTGATTAAAAGGATAATCTTCTGTACCGACACGGACGCCATCACCATTTCTGATAGCTGCGACAAGAATATCCATCTGTGGCTTTTCCATAATAGAAACCACACATTTGGCGCCTTTCGGCATTAAGCTTCTGCGATACAAGTATTCCTGCACTGTAGGCGGTGACCACGTTCCTCCCGGCCATCCAAAAAACAGTGTATTAATATAAGGGGCATCCAGCAAATCTTTTTCAATCAGAGAATTAAGATTCCAAATCGAACCGGCATGCCATATTTCAAACTCCGGTTTAACCCTATATTCCCGGCATCTTATTGCGTAATCTTCGAGTTCCTCCATCGGATGGAGAACATCTGTGTTGCACTGTACAAAGTCCTCATCATGATGGTTTAAAATAATAGAAACCATATCAGATTTTGCCTTAAATGCATCAATGCGCTGTTCAAAACTGAGGGTAGACATACCACTCTGAATCAACAGACCAGATGCCTCCCGGCACTTGTTTACAACCTCCACCCATTTTCCTACACCCTTTGTGCAGCAGTCCTCGCCAATGTCTGCAAGGCCATGGGTATGAAGGACAGCCGCTCCGGCTTCCCGGCAGCGAGCGGATTCCTCTACCAATTCCTTTACTGTTTTAGGATATTTCGTATCAGGGTGAAGCCAACAGTTATTTGGTGTAGCAACAATAATTAACGGTTCCATACTTTTTTCTCCTTTTCTGTAATCTTATTTTTTATAGTTTCCTCCATCCTTTTTAAGGATTTATCCCATAGCGGCATAAGCCACATTGTGACCATACATTAAACTGTCATGGCGCCATCCACAATAATATTTGCGCCTGTCATAAATCCAACTTCCGGGTTCGCAGCAAACAGAACTGCCTGAGCAATTTCTTCCGGTTTTCCCAACCGTCCCATCGGCTGCCTTGAAATATAGTTTTCCATAGCTTTCTCTGGTTCCTGAGTATTCATAACCCGTTTTTCAAATGAGGGTGATAACACAGTACCCGGACAAACACAATTAACGCGAATCCCTTCCTTCACGTACTCAATCGCCATAGAGCGCGAAAGAGAAAGCACTGCCCCCTTCGATGCACTATAGGAAGCTCTGTTAGCAACTCCTTTTATCGCTACAGTGGACGTAATATTGACTATACATCCTTTTGTCTGTCTAAGATATGGAATAGAATAATGCGACATCAGATAAACACTTTTTGCATTAATCTGCATCACTCTGTCCCATTCATCCTCATCACAGGTCTCCACGCTTCCCTCCGGCACAATCCCTGCAATATTCGCCACAATGTCAATCTTCCCAAAACACTCCACCGCTCGCTCCACCAAAGTTTTTGCTCCCTGCTCCGTAGAAACATCGGCCTTTACAAACACAGAGCATCCGCCCAATGCCTCAATTTCTTCACTCACCGTACATTCACTTCTGGAATTCGTAATCACAGTTGCGCCTTCACGTGCAAATGCCAGAGCAGTAGCTTTTCCAATACCGGCGCTTGATCCGGTGACAATTACCACCTTGTTTTCAAAAAGCAATTCTTGTCCCTCCCTTCTATATCTTGCATATATTGGTCTACCAATTTCAAAATATCATTGTTTGTCATAATTGTCAATAAATTATTTTATATTTGCTGTAATTTAGTTCTTTTTCACAATTTTCTATTCCTATTTTTGGTTACATTTTTGTATATTTTGAATTTTCTTTTTTATTTTCCGTTTATTTCCACTCCTTTGTTTAAAATTGGTCTACCAAATATTTTTCTATTCTTTAGAAAAATCCCTATCATTCTTTTATTTTTTGGTATACCAATCTTTTTCTATATTCTCAGTAAATCCGTTCTCTCTTTTGTGCATATGCAACAAGACAGGGCTGCCGCTTCACGATTCACTTATCATGAAAGCCACAGCCCTGTCTTGCTGCTCCATATTCAATTTAATCCGCTATACCTCTTTTACCATCACCATTTTGATGACGTCGCTGCTGTCGTCGCGCTGCTTGCAGAAGTATTCTTCTATCTTTTCCAGCGGGAATTCCTGTGTGATGAAGTCCGCCGGGTCAACAACCTTTGCTTTCAAAAGCTCCAGCGCTCTTGGGAACCACAGCGCCGGAGCTGCAAAGGACGCCCGAAGCTGAAGTTTCTTAAAGTGGAAGGTATTGGCGTTAAAGGTAATGTCACCATGCTGCATATCAATTCCAAGAAAACCGATAATACCTCCGAAAGACGCAATATCCATGGCCTGCAGAATGGTTGCCGGCGCTGCAGTTACCATCACTTTATTTACGCCGCCCCTCGGGAAAGGATAATCCGCAAGAGATGTCTCGGAGGTGAGAATTACGGTTGCTCCCAGTTTTTTTGCCAGTTCAATTCTGGCTTTCGAGCGCCCGCTTCTCTGAATTGCGTAAATGTTTCTGGCGCCCGCCGCCTTTGCCAGCGCAATAGCCATCAGACCGATCGGCCCAAGGCCGATCACCGCCACGTCGTCATTCAGCTCGATTCCTGTAGTGTAAAACAGATCCAGCGCTACCCCCAGAGGCTCCGCCAGCGCAGCCTCTTTAAACTCCAGCCCGTCAAAGGGAACCACGGCCTGTTCCGGCACCAGCATATAATCTGCATATCCGCTGATCTCCATATCATCCAGAATACTGATCCCGTTTTCGCACAGATCCGACCTGCCGTTTCTGCAGTTATCGCAAACATGGCAAAATGTAGCGCTCTCTACAATCACCTTATCTCCCTCGCAGAATCGCTGCACACCAGGCCCTTTTTTCACTATAACGCCTGCGATCTCATGACCGAAGCTCAAAAAATCTTCCGCATCGGAAGCTGCGGTGTGCATATCCGTTCCGCACACTGCGCAGGCCCGCACGTCCAATAATACCTGCCGTTCTCCCGGCTCGGGAATTTCCATCTCACGAATTTCAAACTGAAACGGCGATTTCACATATACCACGCGCATACTCTATTCTCCTTTTCCGCAAAAGCCAGACTCCCGGGATAAAACCATCTCTGCCGTCGTGCTTTTGCTCTGTCTTTTGCGCATATTTTACCATATTTTTAAAGACATATCCAGTTCTTTATCCCAGCACAGTAACCTATCCCTCGCGTCGGCAACCTTATCCCGCACATGCCGCCTTATCGCCGTGCCGGCAGCCGTATTCCTCGTGCCGGCAACCTTATCGCCGCGTCGGCAGCCTTCCACATCCATTTAGCAATTGCCGCAGCCGGAACACAAAGCGGTTGCCAAAGCAGCCCCCCTGCAGAATATGCGCCACTGACCTAAAAAGCAGACCTGACAGAAAAATCTGACAAGCCTGCTTCTTATTATGTTTTCATCTGTTTCTATATCATTACCAGTACCTTCTCGCGCAGTAAGGCGTCGAATAATTATAGCTGGAAATAATAATTCCTGTTTCCTCCGTGCTGGCGTGAACAATCTGTCCGCCTCCAATATACAGCGCCACATGTCCCACATATCCGCCATCCGCGTAGAAAATCAGGTCCCCCGGCATAAGGCTTCCCATATCTACTGCAGTTCCGCCGTAGGACTGATCCGCTGCCGTTCTGGAGATATAGATGCCAAAATTCGCCATTACCGACTGCGTAAAACCGGAGCAATCCGTTCCGTTTGTGAGACTTGTCCCGCCGTACACATAGGGATTCCCCACAAACTGTACTGCATAATCTGCGATCTGCTGCCCAAGGGAGGAATCTGATGCTTCCGTTTCCACATATTCGGGTTCTGTTTCCACGTACTCCG
>JAUNFZ010000057.1 GCA_030524785.1 Eubacteriales bacterium | reverse complement strand
TCTGACCGCGAACCGGAAGTCCTTTACGATGACGGATACCTCTGTAGCATCCGATTTCCTGAAGTCTCTTGATGTTCAGCGCGATTTCTCTCCTGAGGTCGCCCTCTACGGTATAATGTTCGTCCATCACGTCACGAATCCTGGATACTTCCTCGTCTGTCAGGTCTCTGACACGGGTATCCGGGTTCACATTTGCTGCTTCCAGGATTTTGTTTGCGCTCACTCTACCGATACCGTAGATGTAAGTCAAACCGATTTCAACTCTTTTTTCTCTTGGTAAGTCTACACCAGCAATACGAGCCATGTAATTATTCCTCCATTTTCTCTGTAAGCTATCGTCCATACGCAGCCCGTCCATAGCAAGACGTCTGAAATGCAGTGCGCGGTGCGATGCTCTGCTATATTGTCTTTAATTGGGGTTTTGGAATTTTTTTCCAACACCCAGCCGCGAAAAATGGCCGTCTCCCCGCAATATGCGCATGTGAAAAGCGCGCTTTGGCAGGAGCCGTGCCAACGACCTTTCCGTACGCCGTCGGTACCCGGCGTCCGGTATTAGAAGCAATATATGTGAGGTGAATAGCTTATCCCGACTTACTTATAAACCGGGGTAATTGCCGCGGAAACACCTCTCCCGTATATTGCCGTCAGCGCGTACAATGCTATGGGCACGCGCCGCAGCCGTAATCAAGATTTTTCAAAGCGCAGCAGATCAACCCTGTCTCTGTTTATGCTTCGGGTTTTCGCAGATTACTCTGATGCTGCCCTTTCTCTTGATGATTTTGCACTTTTCGCAGATAGGTTTTACTGATGATCTAACCTTCATGGTAAATCCTCCTTCCCTATTTACTCGCCCAATTTTGGGCATAAAAACCCCTTTTCTAAAAAGGTACGTTAATGAGTATACCATCCAGGAACAGGAAAAGCAAGTATATTTTTAAACTTTTTGCCGGATTTTTCTTACTTTTTACAGCTCCAGAGAGTTTTCGTTTAATTTGATCTTATCTGCATAATTTGTTCCGTTTTATATGCAGAAAAAATGGATATGGCTTGATTTACTGCATATAATATATTACAATAATATGCAGAAAGGACGGTGTAATATGAGGAAATTTGATTACTCTTTCTTAGACAACGGCTTACTGCCTGCAAATCTGGTGAATCTTACTTCAAATATTTCGGCATTGAGAACAATGGCGGGAATGCGAAAAGAGGAATATGCCCAAATTTTTACGGCGTTAGAGGCGGTTGCAAAAGTACAGTCAATTAAGAGTTCTAATGCTATTGAAGGTATTGTTACAAGCGACGAGCGTATTGCCGCTATCGTCAATCAGGACAGCGCTCCGTTGAATCATAACGAAGCGGAAATTGCCGGATACAGGGATGCATTAAACGAAATTCATTTGGGCTATAGGCATATTGATTTTTGTGAGCGTGATATTTTGCGCCTGCACGAAATGATGATGGCATTTACAGGCTATGAATATGGCGGTCAATATAAAACAGACGATAATGTGATTTTGGAAATTGATACAGACGGAAACAGGCGTGTTCGTTTTCGTCCCACCCCTGCAGATGAAACGCCAAAGGCTATGGAGCAGTTAGAGCTTGCCTATATGGAAGCACGCAGCAACGCCAATATAAACCAACTGCTATTGATTCCCTGCGTTATCTTGGATTTTCTCTGCATACATCCGTTCAGAGACGGCAATGGCAGAATGTCACGCCTGTTATCGCTGCTGCTCCTGTACAAGAATGGCTTTGACGCCGTAAAATATGTATCCTTTGAAGAACAAATCAATAACTGTAAAGCCTATTATTATGAATCCCTCCGGCAATCTTCTGGCGGTTGGGAGTCTAATGAAAATAGTTATTTCCCATTTATTGAAAATTTCCTGTCCATGCTTTATATGTGCTATAAAGAGTTGGACAAACGCTTTGCAATCGTACACGGAAAAAAGATTACAAAGAAAGCCCGCATAGAAGCAACGGTATTAAACAGCCTGACTCCTCTTTCGAAAGCCGAAATATGTAAGATTCTCCCTGATGTCAGTCCGACAACAGTTGAAGCGGTTCTCGGTGCAATGGTAAAGAGCGGTGCAGTAAAACGGATCGGAGCGGCAAGATCTACGCGGTATATTAAATCATAACGTATGAAAGGCCCCCTTTCGGGAGCCTTTCTGTGCTAGGAGAGAGCGGTAAGACGGGCTTACCGTTTTTTGCATTTTACATATACTGCAGTATTTATTACAGCATTTTCTTCATTTCATCCGCCACAAACTGTACCTTCGGTCCGATAATTACCTGAACGGCCGTCTTGCTCGGACGAATAATGCCGGCTACGCCTGCAGATTTAATCTTTTTCTCATCTACCTGAGTGTAGTCGTTAACCTCAAGGCGAAGTCTTGTAATACAGTTGTCGAGAGACTTCACGTTTGCCTTTCCGCCAAGACCTTCCAGCACGATGGATGCCACCTGGGTAAAGTCATTATTTGCAAGCACAACGTTCTTTTCCGCTTCCAGATCGTCGTCCTCACGTCCCGGAGTCTTCAGATCCCATTTCGTGATTGCAAAACGGAATACCAGATAGAACACAACAAATGCTGCGATGCCCAACGGGATAATCAGCCATGTTTTAGCAGCTGCCGGCAGGGACGCCGAGAACAGCAGGTCGGTTGCACCGGCGGAGAAAGAGAAGCCTGCACGGAAGCCAAGAGCTACCGTAATTACTGTGAAAATTCCGTATAACAGAGCATAGATTACATACAGCCCCGGAGCCAGGAACATGAAACCAAATTCGAAGGGCTCGGTAACGCCGCAGATAAATGCACAAACTGCTGCGGAAGCAACAAGACCGATAGCAACTTTCTTTTTATTATCCTTTGCACACTGTATCATAGCCAGAGCAGCGCCCGGGATACCAAACATCATACACGGGAAGAAACCGGACATATACATACCGAGAGACCATGTAACGTCTGCGCTCGTCTCGCCTGCCCAGAAATGCGTCAGGTCGCCGAGGCCGATGGTATCAAACCAGAACACGTTGTTCAATGCATGGTGAAGACCTGTCGGGATCAGCAGACGGTTCAGGAATGCATAGATACCTGCTCCAACTGCGCCCATGCCGACGATTGCTTCGCCGACTGCGATCAGCGCGCCGAAGATAATCGGCCATACAAACAGCAGAATCACAGAAGCTATGATAGATACAACACCGGACACAATTGCCACACAGCGTTTGCCGCTGAAGAAGGACAGCCAGTCCGGAAGCATTGTCCCTTTGAATTTATTGTAACAGGTTGCTCCAATGATACCGGAGAGAATACCGATAAACGGGTTGGCAATCTTACTGAACGCCAGGCTCTTGTCTGCATTGTCTGCAACTGACGGCATAATTGTCGTAACCGTGCCAACACTCAGCAGAGTGGTGATCATCAGCCAGGAAGCCAGCGCTGCCAGGCCTGCCGTACCATCATGGTCGTCGGCCATTCCAACACCTACGCCGATAACAAACAGGAGAGCCATATTGTCGATAAGCGCTCCTCCAGCCTTTACTAACAGAAAGCCAAGTTTCTGTCCGAAGCCTATAATGTCGCCGCCCTGCATGGTTGCCGGACAGAGCAGATATCCGATACCCATCAGAATACCGCAAATCGGCAGACATGCAACCGGAAGCATCAGAGCTTTTCCAAGTTTTTGCAAATATTTCATCATAACGTTTTCCCCTTCCTTTCTGTTCTGCCCTAGCTACAGAACAAATCGTTTTTATTCAAAGAAGCCGCCGCTTCCTGGAATACAGCTTAAAGATTTTCTTTCATAAACGTTTCCATCGCAGCAGCCGCCGCTTCCTCGTCCGGCCCCTCTGCCGTCACCGTCACGGTCTGACCCTGCTTGATTCCAAGCATCATCACAGACATAATCTTTTTTGCATCGCCCTTTTTTACGCCGCTGTCCAGCGTAATCGTGCTGGCAAAACCTGCCGCCGCCTTTGTGAGCAGCCCTGCCGGCCTTGCGTGAATACCAAGCTCATCCGTGATTGTGTAGGTAAACTGTTTCATCCGAATCAACCTCCTTTTTGTGATGTATCCGAATCCAGAGCGGATCAGATTTCGCGTATTGTTTTACGAAGCCCGAGAACATAGGTGGGAGATACGGACAGTTCATCCAGTCCCATGTCCACAAAGGTCTTTGTAAGCGTTTTGTCGCTGGCCAGCTCTCCGCAGATTCCTACCCAGATACCCGCCGCGTGGCCGTTGTCGATCGTCATTTTTATCATTTTTAAAACCGCCGGATGATGAGCGTCGTAAATATTGTCCAGGCTCTGGTTCTGACGGTCGATCGCCAGGGTGTACTGCGTCAGATCGTTCGTGCCGATACTGAAAAATTCCACTTCCTTTGCCAGTTCGTCGCTGATCATAACTGCCGCCGGGGTCTCAATCATGATCCCCAGTTCCGCTTCTCCAAAGGCTTTGCCCTCCGCCGTCAGTTCTTCCTTCACTTCCTCTACAATCTCTTTCACCCGGCGAATCTCCGCCACAGAGATAATCATGGGAAACATAATGGCGGCCGTGCCGAAAGCCGACGCCCGGTAAATGGCCCGAAGCTGTGTTTTGAACATTTCCACCCGGTCGAGGCAGATGCGGATAGCCCGATAGCCCATCGCCGGGTTCTCCTCTTTGGCAATTCCAAAATAGTCCGCCTGCTTATCCGCGCCGATATCAAGCGTTCGGATAATCACCTTTTTCCCTGCCATGCGGGAGATTACTTCTTTGTAGATCTCAAACTGTTCTTCCTCCGTCGGATAATCCTCCCGCCCAAGATAGATAAACTCGCTCCTGAACAGTCCTATGCCGCCGGCGTCTGATTCCAGAACCTTTGCGACGTCTTCCGTATTGCCGATATTGGCATACAGATTGATCCGTCTGCCGTCTGTGGTTACATTGTCTTTTCCCTTCAATTCCTTAAGGAGCTTCTGTTCCTGCTGATGACGTTCTCTTTTCGCAGTCATCTCCTTTAAAACCGTCTCGTCCGGGTCGATATACAGAGTGCCTGTGAAGCCGTCCACAACAGCGGTTACGCCGTTGTATTCGCTCTTAAGCTCCAGCTCCGTCTTTACCAGAGACGGAATATTCATAGAGCGCGCCAGAATCGCCGTATGGGAATTTGCCGAACCGCCGGCAGTGACAAAGGCCAGAATCTTGCTCTTGTCCATCTGCACTGTCTCGCTGGGAGACAGATCGTCCGCCAGCAGTATCACCGGCTCGTCAGAATGGATGCCGCCGTCGCCCACGCCGGCCAGGATACGAACGACTCTCGTGGAAATATCTTTTACATCCGCCGCCCGCGCCCGCATGTAGTCGTCGTCCATAGACGCAAAGATCTCCGCAAAGCTTTTTCCCGTTTCCAGCACGGCATACTCTGCGTTAAGCTTCTCATCCTCAATTTTGGCAATGACTGCCTCCAGATAGTCTCCGTCGTCCAGCATCATTTTATGCACGTCAAAAATCATGGCCTGTTCTTCCCCGGCCTCATCCAGAGCTTTCCGGTACAATTCATCAAGCTGCGCCGCAGCGCTGGCTTTTGCATCCCAAAACCGCTTCTTTTCTGCTTCCACATCCGAAATGATTTCTTTTTTCAGAACATACTCCTGCCGCTGGTACAAATATAGTTTTCCGATGGCAACTCCATCCAGCACACTTTTTCCGGAACACTGCATCATAAGCGCACCCCACCTCCGATTTTACTTTCCAAGCTCAATGACATCCTCGCCAGGCATAACGTCTTTTCCGGTTATACATTTCACAGACGGGAACGCGTCCATATTGCACACGACCATAATCACGGAAGTGTCGTAGCCTGCCGCCTTGATTTTTTCCATATCCGCTTCCACCAGCAGATCGCCCTTCGCCACCTTCTGGCCTTCCTTTACCTTCATGCTGAAGTTTTCGCCCTTCAGCGCCACCGTATCGATGCCGATGTGGATCAGAAGCTCCGCTCCTTCTTCCGTTGTCATCGTCACCGCATGGCCCGTGGCAAAAGCGGTGGTGATTTCTCCCGCTGCCGGCGCTTTGATGCTGCCGCTCATGGGAACTACCGCAATTCCTTTTCCAAGGATCTCACCGCTGAAGGTGGGGTCGCTCACCTCAGTCACATTTATACATTTTCCTCCCACGGGCGCCCCCAGCATAATTCCTTTTTTCTTAAACCGGTCAAATAATCCCATTGCATTTTCCTCCTTTTTGATCTTGCCCTTCCTCTGTGCGTTTAAAGTCGATCGCCAGATAAAGCTGTTCCGCCTGCGTCATCTCGCAGTCATAATGTTCCTCAATATATTGTTTAACCTTTTGAGTTAAATTATATTCTTTTTTACAATATTGACGGATAAATTCAAAAAATTCACTTTCCACATTTTCTTTCTGGGGACTCTCCAGCAACAATCGGTGGGCAAGAAATTTCATATTTGCCACCAGACGGTCCTTTCGCAGGGATTCACCCTCTGAAATTCCAAGTTCCGTCTCCACCAGCGTCATCATCTCCCGCAGCATATTTGTCATCTTCCAGATATCCCTGGTCTTCATGTCAAACTCTGCATTGACCAGATGAAGCGCCACAGAAGCCGCCTCATCCTTCGGCAGGCGCACGCCCACCGTCTGTTCAATCAGATTCAGCGCGTGGCATCCGATCATATACTCCTCTGGATAGAACCTGCGCACTTCCTCATAAAGCGCATTCTGAAAATCCATTCCCTTTTTGACCCGCTCAATGGCAAAGCCAATATGATCAATCAGCATCAGATACACACTCTGGGAAATATGGCTGTCCAGCACCTTTCTCGCATAGGAGATAATCTGGTCCGTCACCTGAACATATTCCAGCGGCATATCCGTCAGCAAACCTTTTAGTCTTTCCCGTTCCGCCTCATTCTCCAGCCGGAAAATCTTTTCTATTTTCTCTTTTTCGACGAGCTGCCCGTTTCTTTTCTGGAAACCGATTCCCCGTCCTGTCAGAATGACTTCCTCATTATTCTCATCTCTGGAGGAAACTACATTATTATTAATTACACTGTAAATATACATACTAACACCATAAAATAAAAAAAGCCAAATTTCAAAAGCTAATCCTTTCGTTGCATATTACTTCTGAAATCTGGTTTTGCCTGCCTGGCAGTAACAATCCAATTCTCTATACATTTTTACAATTCATTGGTACAATTATATCAATATCTTCCAAAACTGTCAAGAAAATATTGTTTCATTTATGTTACTTTTCACTTAATTTTCTCGCCTTATTTTTTTGTTTTTGTATATTTTTCCTAATATTTTGCATAAACATCCCAAGCTATATACTACCGGGGCCCCAGCCCCGGCAGTATACACTTCTAAAACAGCTTTTCAAAAAACGCTATGACAGGCTGCGCAAACTTTGCCGCGTAACCCTGCACAAAAATAAAGAGCACAATCAGCGGCAGTACATAGGACACATAACCTCTCACCCATCCGGGGAATTTGATGCCCGTCCCGGTGTTGGCTTCCTGCATAAAATTGCGGTAGCCCCATCCGTAACGGTTCGTGCAGAACATCAGATAGACCAGGCTTCCTAAGGGAAGCAGGTTGTTGCTCACAATAAAGTCCTCTAAATCCAGCACATTGCTGCCCGCCCCGAAGGGAGTAAAGCCGCTTAACACATTAAATCCCAGCACACAGGGCATGGACAGAAGAATAATCGCGATCAGATTGACAAGAACCGCTTTTTTTCTGCTGCATCCCGTCAAATCCATTGCAAAGGATATAATGTTTTCAAACACTGCGATGATGGTTGACATGGCCGCAAAGGACATAAACAGGAAAAAGAGCGTTCCCCAGATCCTGCCTCCCGCCATCGCTCCGAATACGTTCGGAAGTGTGATAAAAATCAGGCTCGGGCCGCTGTCCGGCTGCACGTTATAGGCGAAGCAGGCCGGAAAAATAATCAGCCCGGCCATCAGAGCCACACAGGTGTCCAGAACGGTGACGCTCACCGCCTCCCCCGTCAGCGCCCTTTCTTTTCCAATATAACTTCCAAAAATAGCAATCGCTCCGATGCCAAGGCTAAGCGTAAAAAACGCCTGCCCCATGGCGGCAAAAACCGCCTCTCCAAGGCCCACTTCCATCAGCTTTCCAAAATCAGGTTTCAGGTAGAACTCCAGGCCGGCCGCGCCGCCCTCCAGAAAAACTGAGTGGATTGCCAGCACAATCATCAGCGCCAGCAGGCAGAGCATCATCACTTTGGTAATGCGTTCTACGCCCTTCTGAAGTCCCCCTGCGCAGATGGCAAAGCAGATCGCTACCACAAGCACCATGCAGAAGGTCATAAGCCCCGGCTGCCCCATCAGGTTTCCAAATTCTGCGGCTACGCCCTCTGAATCCAGGCCCTGAAAGCTTCCGGAAGCCATTTTTGCAAAATATAGAATCATCCATCCGCCAATGGTAGTGTAAAACATCATCAGCAGATAATTTCCCGCCATAGCGCCCCACTTATAAATATGCCATTTTGTTCCCTTTGGCTCCAGTACATCGAAGGACAGCGCCGCGCTTTTCTGGCTGGCGCGCCCCACCGCAAATTCCATTACCATAATCGGAAGCCCCAGAATCACCAAAAAGAACAGGTAAATCAGCACAAAGGCCGCTCCGCCGTAAGCTCCGGTGATGTAGGGAAATCTCCACACGTTGCCCAGACCGATCGCACATCCCGCCGAAATCAGGATAAAGCCCAGTCTGGACGAAAATTTTTCTCTCTCCATTCCTTAATTCCTCCAAACATATCCATGCAGTACTTTAAAGTTCCGCAAGCTCTGAGGGAGCGGATTCCTCCACCCATCCGTCCATCAGCGCCCAAATTTCCTCCCTTCCCTGCTTTGTCTGTGCAGAGAAAGGAATGACAACGCCCTCTTTTGTCATGCCAAGGCCAGCGCGTATCTCTTTGACCTGCTTCTGCACCTGGCTGCGTTTGATCTTGTCCAGTTTTGTGGCGACGATGACCGGCTCGTAGCCGTTATAAGTCACCCACTCGTACATCATTTTATCGTTGGCAGAGGGGGCATGGCGGATGTCCACCAGAAGAAATACCGCCTTCAGCATCTGCGATTTCTGAAGGTAGCGCTCGATCAGCTTTCCCCACTTTTCCTTTTCCGCCTGCGAAACCTTTGCATAGCCGTAGCCGGGAAGATCCACAAGGTACATGGCGTCGTTGATATTGTAGAAATTGATGGTCTGGGTCTTTCCTGGCTGGGCGCTGGTGCGCGCCAGAGCTTTGCGGTTCATCAGCGCATTGATCAGCGACGACTTTCCCACATTGGATTTCCCCGCAAAGGCCACCTCAATCCTGTCGTGAACGGGCAGCGGGCTTGTCACGCCGCAGACTGTCTCAAGAGTCACGTTTCTGATAATCATAAATACCTCATTTCTTTCCCTTTTTGCCGCTTTTTTTCTGGGGCAGGCCGCTCGCCAGCGCCCCCGGCAGAATATCCTCCATAGTTTCCGCGAAGCGGATTTCCAGTCCCTCTTTGATCTCCTGGGAAATCTCCTCCACGTCCGGGCGGTTTTTCGCCGGCACAAATACCGTTCGGATACCCGCTTTCTTCGCCGCCAGCAGCTTCTCCTTCAATCCTCCGATGGGAAGCACACGTCCCCGCAGCGTAATTTCTCCCGTCATAGCCACATCTGCGCGCACGGGGGTGTCCGTGATGGCGGAAATCATGGCCGTAGCCATGGTGACGCCGGCGGAAGGACCGTCCTTTGGAACAGCACCCTCGGGGATATGGATATGAATGTCATGTTTGCGGAAAAAGTCCTCTGAAATGTGATACTCTAAGCCCACAGAGCGTATGTAGCTGATGCCGGCTCTGGCCGACTCCTTCATCACATCCCCGAGCTGGCCCGTCAGGCTGATCTCGCCCCTGCCGGGCATCACATTCACTTCAATCTGCAGCGTGTCGCCGCCCACACTTGTCCAGGCCAGTCCGCGCACAATCCCCACTTCGTTGGCTTCATTGCGTTCCTGTATCGTATAGCGCACTTTTCCCAGATACTTTTTCAGATTAGTCTCCGTAATTTTCACGGATTTTTTCTTGTTCTCCAGTACCTCCCTGGCCGCCTTCCGGCAGATTTCGCCAAGCTTTCGCTCCAGACTTCGCACGCCCGCCTCCCGGGTATAACCGGAAATTACCAGGCGCAGAGCGTCGTCCGTAATCGATATCTGACGCTTATTCAGACCGTTTCGCTCCATCTGTTTTTCCCAGAGATGTTCCTTCGCAATATGGAATTTTTCATTTTCCGTATAACTGGTGATCTCAATCACCTCCATACGGTCAAGCAGCGGCCGCGGTATAGTCTGCACATCATTGGCCGTGGCGATAAACAGCACCTCGGACAGATCCAGCGGAATCTCTATATAGTGATCCCTGAATTTGCTGTTCTGCTCGCTGTCCAGCACCTCCAGCATAGCTGAGGAAGTGTCTCCCTTGTAATCGCTGCTGAGCTTGTCAATTTCATCCAGCAGCATAAGCGGATTTTTTACCCCCACTATCTTTAAGCTGTTGGCAATGCGGCCCGGCATAGCGCCAATGTAGGTGCGCCGGTGGCCGCGAATCTCCGCCTCGTCGCGCACACCGCCAAGGCTCAGGCGGACATATTTTTTGTTCAGCGCCTTCGCAATCGACTTTGCAATGGAGGTCTTTCCGGTTCCCGGAGGCCCCACCAGGCAAAGAATCGGGCTGTCGCCCTTTTGGGTCAGAATACGAACCGCCAGAAATTCCAGGATCCTCTCCTTCACCTTTTCCAGGCCGTAATGGTCTGCCTCCAGCACCTCTCTGGCGCTGGCAATGTCCCGGTTATCCCTTGATGCCTTATCCCAGGGCATCTCGAGGAGAGTTTCAATGTAGCCCCGTATCACCGAGGCCTCCCCGGAATTCATTCCCACACTGCGATAGCGTTCAATTTCTTTTTTGATTTTCTCCTTTACAGCGTCGGAAGCTTTCAGCTTTGAAAGTTCCTCGAGAAACGTCTCCGCTTCATTGACGTTGTCCTCTTTGAGTTCCTCCCGGATCAGTTTCATCTGCTCCCGCATAAAGTATTCCCGCTGATTTTTATCAATGCGCTCCTTTACCTTTTCCTGCAGCTCCTGACGAAGCTTTAGAATATCTATCTCCTGAGCCATAATCGTCAGAAGCAGCTCGCAGCGCTCCTGAAGACTGTCTGTCTCCAGGATCTTCTGTTTCTGCTCGTAATGCAGGGGCAGATTCATGGCGATCTGACCGGCCGCCTTTTCCAGATCCCGCATTTCCATGATCTGGTGAATCAGCTCCTTGCTCATTTTTCCATTAATGCGGCAGTAAACTTCAAAGGACTCTTTCAGAGAGCGCAGAAGCGCCTCCGCGGCCGGCCCCTCCGGCACTTCGTCGCCGGAGGAAATCAGCACATCCGCAGCCAGAAATCCGTCCTCCTCTGATAAATCCTCCAGCTCCGCCCTGCGGATTCCCTCCGCCAGGACGCGCAGAATATTCTTCGGCAGCTTTACCACCTGCTTGATCTCTACAATCGTGCCTACCCTGTAGAGGTCTTCCATAACCGGATCCGGCGTCTCCGGCGACTTCTGCGCCACCACAAACAGTTTCTGCTCTCTGAGCATGGCCTGTTCTACCGCCTTAATTGATTTCTTCCGGCTGATGTCGAAATGGACAATCATAGCCGGAAGAATCGTCATTCCCCGCAGTGCCACCGCAGGGATGTTTTTTATCACTTCTGTCATCATAAACCCTTTCTCTAGGCAGATTCCTGGGTCATCGCAACTTTTTTCTTCGTATTGTGTACCGGAATCAGCCGTTCTTCACTGTGGATCAGCTTCGCGCTGCCGTTTCCTTCCACCAGTTCTTTCGTAACCGTACACTCTGTAATCGTTTCATCCGATGGAATCACATACATCAGATCCTGCATGGCATGTTCCATCACCGCCCGCAGTCCTCTGGCTCCCGTCTTTCTCTCCATGGACTGTTTGGCAATCTCCAAAACCGCATCATCCTCAAAATCAAGCTTTACACCATCCAGCTCAAACAATTTTTTATACTGTTTGATGATCGCATTTTTCGGCTCCTTCAGAATACGCACCAGCGATTCCTCATCCAGTGCATCCAATGATACCACCACCGGAACCCTGCCGATAAACTCGGGAATCATGCCGTATTTTACAAAATCCTGGGGTACCACGTGCTTCAGCACCTCGCCAACATTCTTTTCCGCCTTTTCCGAAAGCGATCTCTGGAACCCGATTGCCTTGGTATCCATACGGCTTTCAATAATCTTATCCAGCCCTTCAAAAGCTCCGCCGCAGATAAAGAGAATATTTGTGGTATCTATGGGAATCAACTCCTGCTGGGGATGCTTTCTTCCTCCCTGGGGCGGAACGCTGGCCACGGTTCCCTCCAGAATTTTCAGAAGCGCCTGCTGAACGCCCTCGCCGGAAACGTCTCTGGTAATCGACGCGTTTTCAGACTTTCTCGTAATTTTGTCGATCTCATCGATATAAATGATTCCATGCTGGGCACGCTCGATATCGTAATCCGCCGCCTGTATAATCTTCAGGAGGATGTTCTCCACATCCTCGCCCACATATCCGGCTTCCGTCAGTGTTGTGGCGTCCGCTATAGCGAAAGGCACATTCAAAAGTCTTGCCAGCGTCTGGGCGAGATACGTCTTGCCGGAACCTGTGGGCCCAAGCATCAGGATATTGCTTTTCTGCAGTTCTACCCCCAGATCCTTTCCCGCCATAATTCTCTTGTAATGATTGTAAACCGCCACCGCGAGCGCTTTCTTGGCGTTATCCTGCCCAATCACATAATCGTCGAGCACCGCCTTGATCTCCTCCGGTTTTAAGAGATTGATTTCCTCTGCGCTCTCCTGGGCGTAATCCCCCGCCAGTTCTTCCTCTATGATTTCACTGCAGATTTCCACACAGTCGTCACAGATATAGACGCCTCCGGGACCTGCAATCAGTTTTCTCACCTGATCTTCGCTTTTATTACAAAAAGAGCACCTGATCTTCGGCTCTCCTATTCTTCCTGCCATTCATTTCACCCCTTAGATCTTTTCCCAGTTCTGATTTATAGTGATAAGACTCCTGCTATGGCGCAGGAGTCTTATGTTTGACCGGCTCTCCGGAACACATTTCCCCTATGACCTGTTTGAAATTACCATATCAATCAGACCGTACTCCTTTGCTTCCTCCGCCGTCATATAATTATCTCGTTCCGTATCCGCCTCAATCACATCGATCGGCTGGCCCGTATTCGCCGCCAGATATTCATTCAGGCGCTTTCTGCTTTTTAAAATTTCCTCCGCCACGATCTTAATATCCGTAGCCTGGCCCTTGGCGCCGCCTGAGGGCTGATGAATCATGATCTGCGCATTGGGAAGGGCAAATCTCTTTCCTTTGGCGCCGCCCGCCAGAAGAAACGCTCCCATGCTGGCCGCCATGCCGATGCAGATCGTGGAAACATCACATTTAATATACTGCATAGTGTCGTAAATCGCCCAGCCTGCGCTGACAGAGCCGCCCGGGCTGTTGATATAGAGCTGAATATCCTTTCCGGGGTCTTCCGACTCCAGAAACAGAAGCTGCGCAACAATCAGGTTTGCGCTGACGTCCGTCACTTCTTCCCCAAGAAAGATGATTCTGTCTTTGAGAAGCCTTGAATAAATATCATAGGAGCGCTCGCCTCTGCTGGTCTGCTCAATTACATAAGGTACAAAACTCATAGTTTCGCCTCCTGACGTCTTATACTTCCTTCGCGGAGTCTCTCAGCAGATCGACTGCCTGCTGGATCGCAAGATCGTCTCTGATCTGTTTGATACCCGCTTCTCCCATCATGTTTCTCACATTTTCGGCTTCCATTTTATACATTTCCGCCATCTTTTTGATTTCTTCCTCTACTCTCTCATCAGAGATTTCAAAGTTTTCAGCCTTGGCAACTGCTTCCAGCGTCAGCGTATTTTTGATGCGCTTCTCCGCCTCCGGACGCATCTGCTCCAGAAGCTTGTCGGTCGTCATGCCTGTGAACTGAAGATACTGCTCTACGCTCAGGCCCTGAGACTGGATTCTCCTGCCGAAATCTTCTGCCATCTGACGCACCTGATTGTCGATCATTGCCTCCGGGATATCCATGGAAGCGTTCTCAACCGCCTTGTCCACAGCCGCCTGCTCTTTTACATTCTTTGCTTCCGTTTCCTTCTTTTCAATCAGTTTCTTTTTGATATCCTCTTTATATTCCGCCAGCGTATCAAATTCTGAAACGTCCTGGGCGAAGTCATCATCCGCCTCCGGCAGCTCCTTCACTTTGATCTCGTTTACCCTGCATTTAAACACAGCTTCCTTGCCGGCGAGCTCTTTTGCATGGTATTCCTCAGGGAAGGTAACGTTTACATCCACATCCTGGCCAATCTGCACGCCCACCAGCTGCTCCTCAAATCCCGGGATAAAGCTGCCGCTTCCAACAGTCAGATCATAATTTTCTGCTTTGCCGCCCTCAAAGGGTACGCCGTCCACAGAACCGTCAAAATCAAGCTTGATCAGGTCGCCGTTCTGCACTGCCCTGTCGTCCACATCCACCGTTCTGGAATTGTTTTCGCGCTCCTTGTCAACCTCTGCCTGAATTTCTTCGTCCGTCACAACAATCTCTGTTTTCGGAACCTCGAGTCCTTTGTATTCGCCAAGGGTTACTTCCGGTTTTACTGCCACCTCTGCGGTAAAGATAAACGCCTTGCCCTTTTCAATCTGCACAACGTCGATCTTCGGCTGTGAAACAATGTCCAGATCGCTCTCTGCCAGCTCCCTGTCGTATGCGGCCGGGATGACTTCATTTGCAGCGTCCTCGTAAAAAATTTCCGGGCCGTACATTTTCTCGATCATGATTCTGGGCGCTTTTCCCTTGCGGAAACCGGGAATATTCATTTTTCCCCTGTTTTTCCGGTATGCGTTCTCCATTGCCTTTTCAAATTCCTCAGCTCCGGCCTCAATGGTAAGCTTCACCATATTGTGTTCCAGGTTTTCTACTTTCAAACTCATCTCAGATGGTTCCTCCTTAATATTGCTCTTTCTATCGTGCGTCATATTATGACATACCATACTTACAGTCATTGTACTACTATAGCACAATTTCCGATAAATGGCTAGTACTTTTTTGAGGCTGTCAGATACTGCACGGCCTCTTTTACCGTTTTCAGGCCGACCACGCGTATCCCCTTCGCCCCGGTGACTGTTCTGACCGACACCTCCGGCATCAAAACAGTGTCAAATCCCAGTTTCTTTGCCTCCTGTACCCGCTGCTGCGCCATATTGACCGCCCTGATCTCACCGCTCAGTCCAACTTCCCCGAAGGCGATTGTTTTCGCGTCCACCGATATATCCTTGTAGCTCGATACCAGAGCCAGGATAAGACCCAGGTCCACAGCCGGCTCCGACATGCGGATGCCGCCCGCAATATTGACGTAAACATCACAGGAAGACATGTGAATGTCCGCCCGCTTTTCCAGCACCGCCAGCAAAAGATTTACCCTGTTAAAGTCCATGCCCGCCGTAGTACGCCGGGGCATGGGCAGATTGCTGCGGCAGACAAGGGCCTGCACTTCCACCAGAACCGGCCGCGTGCCTTCCATAGAACAGGCGACCACAGAACCGGATGCGTCCTCCATCTTACCACTCAGCATGTATTCCGAAGGATTGGCAACTTCCTTAAGTCCCGTATCCCGCATCTCAAACACACCAATTTCGTTTGTGGAGCCAAACCTGTTTTTCACTCCCCGGAGGATACGGTAAGCCGCATGGCGGTCTCCCTCGAAATAGAGTACGGTGTCTACCATGTGCTCCAGCACCCTGGGGCCTGCCACCACGCCCTCTTTCGTCACATGGCCCACCAGAAACACGGAGATTCCCATGCCCTTGGCAATCTGCAGAAACACGCCGGTGGACTCCCTCACCTGGGATACGCTGCCCGGCGCGGAAGACACATTTTCACTGTACATGGTCTGTATGGAATCCACCACTGCAATCTCCGGTTTTGTTCTTTCCAGCGCCTGCCGGATAAGCTCCAGATTTGTTTCACACAAAATCAGCAGCTCGCCGTCAAGTTCTCCAATGCGCTGCGCCCTCAGTTTGATCTGCCGGGCAGATTCCTCCCCGGAAATGTATAAAACTCTGTGTCCTTCTTTTACAAGGTTGTAACACACCTGCAAAAGTAATGTAGATTTTCCGATACCCGGATCTCCGCCCACCAGCACCAGCGACCCGGACACAATGCCTCCGCCCAGCACCCGGTCCAGTTCGCCAAGCCCCGAGGACATCTTCTGGCTTTCGTCCACGCTGATGTTGGAGAGGCGCACCGGCTCCGCCGCCAAAGAAGCGCTTCCGTGTCCTAAACCGCCGTGCGCTCTGCTCCTGTAACCGGCGCTTCCCTTTGCGGGCGCCGGTTCTTCCGCAAAGGTATTCCACTCCCGGCACCCGGGGCACTGCCCCAGCCATTTGGACGACTCATAGCCGCAGTTCTGGCAGAAAAATACTGTTGTTTTTCCCTTCGCCATACTGCTACTTCTCAATCCTGATCAGAATACTTTTTCCTTCTTCCAGTTCCACGCTCATGGAAAGCTTTCCGCTCATGTTTGTCTTCATCTTTCCGGTATGCTCTCCGCCGATCTCTACGGAATACTCCGTATCAGCCTCCATCTCCACCGTGATCTGCGCGTCTCTGTCTCCCTCGACGGCAAATTCCATGCCGCGGGCGGTCTCCTTCAGATTTCTGACCGTCGTTCCCGGGACCGACTCGTACACAAACATCTCGTTCTTTTCAAGCTTTGTAATCTCCCGGAAAGTTTTTACTTTATACACGTCTCCTGCGTTCTCAAAATCGGATACCTTTGATTTTTTATCCAGAAGATAATTTCCAAAACTGATCGTGCCGTCGTCTTCCCTGCAGATTAAACCTTCTACTACTGACATTGCGTATGTCCTCCCTTTTCTTTTGCTTCTATTTTTTGCGCACAAACTGCACTTTTTCCTTTGCCATTTTTACAATGACTTCGTCCCCCGCCGAAATGTGTCCCGCCAGGATTTCTTCTGCCAATGCGTCCTCTATCTCCGACTGAATCGCGCGCTTCAAAGGCCTTGCCCCAAATTTCGGATCAAACCCTTTTTCCGCAATATGCTTTTTCACAGTGTCTCTCACCGTAAGGCGAATATCCATCTGCTTTTGGCAGCGCCCGGCAAAGTTTTTCAGCAGCATCGATACGATTTGTCTGATTTCCTCTTTGCTGAGCGAGCGGAACACGATCACCTCGTCGATTCTGTTCAGAAACTCCGGCCGGAAGATTCGTTTTACTTCCTCCATAACGCCGGTCTTCATCCGCTTATAATTCTCTTTTTCATCATCTGCCGCCGCAAATCCCAGCTTTTTGGGTTCCACAATTGCCTGGGCCCCGGCGTTGGAGGTCATGATTACGATTGTGTTTTTAAAATCCACCTTTCTCCCCTGGGCGTCGGTAATATGGCCGTCGTCCAGCACCTGAAGAAGAATATTAAACACATCCGGATGGGCTTTTTCAATCTCATCCAGCAAAATCACTGAATAGGGATTGCGCCGCACTTTTTCACTGAGCTGGCCGCCTTCCTCGTACCCTACGTAGCCCGGCGGAGAACCTACCAGCTTTGATACGCTGTGCTTCTCCATATATTCCGACATGTCCACGCGGATCATCGACTGCTCGCTTCCAAAAACAACCTCTGCCAAAGCCTTTGACAATTCCGTCTTTCCCACTCCGGTCGGCCCCAGGAACAGAAACGAACCTATGGGGCGGGCGGGATCCTTGAGTCCCACTCTGCCGCGTTTTACCGCCTTTGCCACTGCCGTAACCGCTTCATCCTGTCCGATAATCCTTTTGTGCAGCGTACTCTCAAGCCTCAGCAGGCGTTTGGATTCCTTTTCCTCCATCCGCTGCACGGGAATTTTCGTCCACAGGGACACTACTGCGGCAATGTCCTCCTCTGTTACTTCCGGGCGGCGGCTGTTTTCTTTTTTCTCCAGCCTTTTTTTGGTGCCTGACAATTTTTTCATCATGGCGTCCTGGGCCCGGTTAAGATCGGCTGCCGTCTCCCAGTCGCCCGCTATAATTGCCTGTTCCTTTTTCTCCGACAGCTCGTCGATCGCTTCCTGAAGCCGTTCCAGGCTGCCGGGTACGTGTTCCCCGTCAATCTGTTTCCCTGAAGCCGCCTCGTCGATAAGGTCTATGGCCTTGTCCGGCAAATATCTGTCGTTGATATAACGGACAGAATACTGTACCGCCGCACGCAGCGCCTCATCACTGATCGTTACGCCATGGTGTTCCTCATATCTCGGGCGCAGCCCTTCAAGAATCGCCACAGCGCTTTCCTCGTCGGGCTCCTCCACTGCGACAGACTGGAACCTTCTCTCCAGCGCCGGGTCCTTTTCCACATATTTCCGGTATTCTGCGATCGTCGTGGCGCCAATCAGCTGCATTTCTCCCCGGGAGAGCGCCGGCTTCAAAATGTTTGACGCGTCCATCGCTCCCTCGGCGCCGCCGGCGCCGATAATCGTGTGAAGCTCGTCGATAAACAGAAGCACGTCGCTGCGGCCGCTCACCTCCTGGATCACCCGTTTGATGCGCTCCTCAAATTCACCCCGGTATTTGGAACCGGCCACCATGGCCGCCATATCCAGAGTATAAATCTGTTTTCCCTGTATGACCTCCGGCACATCTCCCGCTACGATTTTCTGAGCCAGTCCTTCCACAATCGCCGTCTTTCCTACACCCGGCTCTCCGATCAGGCAGGGATTATTTTTTGTACGCCTGCCAAGGATCTGAATAATCCGACGGATCTCACGCTCTCTGCCGACCACCGGATCAAGCCGGCCCTCTGCCGCCTGAGCCGTCAGATTCCGGCTGTATTTTTCAAGTATTCCCGGCCCCGCCTCCGCAGCGTTTCCCTGCACCTGGCCTGCGTATTCTCTGTACCGTTCCTCCTCCAGTCCAAGACACTCCAGAAGGCTCATGAAAATTCTTTGTATCTGCACTCCCATAGTGTGCAGAAGCCTCATTGCCACACAGTCCGTATCCTTCAAAATCGCCAGAAGAATATGCTCCGTGCCAATCTGATCCTGTCCAAAGAAACGGGCTTCCGCCTCCGTCCGCGCAAGAATTGCCTGCGCCCGGGGTGAAAAGGAGAGCGGCTGAGGCCGGTCCTTGGTTCCCTCCGGCACAATCAGCTCTTTAATCAGCTCTGTTACTTTTTCCTCCGCGACCTGGTGGTCCCTCAGAACGGCGGCGGCCATGCCCTCCCCCTCTCTGAGCAGCCCCAGAAGAAGATGCTCCGTGCCGACATAGCTCTGTCCGCACTTCTTTGCTTCCTCCTGCGCAAAATACAGCGCGCTCTTTGCCTGTTCTGTATACTGCATCTATCTACATCCTTCCATTCTTCATTTCATCCAATATCTCATCAATCATCGCGTGTACTTCGTCCCCGGTAATATTTTTGCAGCAGCCTTTCGCCAGCAGCACACGCAGGGAATTGCGCATTTCCTCCATCGCCTGCATCTTGTCCGCATCCAGCGCGATAATCGCGCCTTTACGACGGTCCAGGCGCAGGAATCCTTCCTGTTTCAGCACTGTATAGGCCTTGTTTACCGTATGCATATTAATCCCGATATCGCAGGCCATCTGCCTCACGGAGGGAAGCACATCCCCTTCATGGATCGTTTCTGTTGCAATTCCGCGTATAATCTGATTTGTCAGCTGTATATAAATCGCTTCATCACTTTGAAAATCAATTTCAATCATCATGTGACAGTCACTTCCGTTCTTTTGCATTTTGTTATATACATTATAGCACAGATATCGTAATATGCAAGTGGAAAAAGTAAACAAACCGCCGCAGAATATTCCGGGCAGAATATCCCTGACGGCGGTTCTTTCAAACAGTCTGCTGTAAGGTTAGAAATTACAGTTCAATCATATCCACATTCACATCCGGTTCCGAAGCCTCTCCCTGCACAAGCGTGGGCTCCTGGGAAGCGGCCTGCTGCGCTGACTTCGCCGCACCCTTCCTGCGGGAATTTTTCTTTGACGGAGCCTCCTGCAAAGGAGCCGAAGCCGGCTGCTCAACATTCTGCTGCACTGGCGCGCCCT
>JAUNFZ010000056.1 GCA_030524785.1 Eubacteriales bacterium | reverse complement strand
GGCATTTGTCGGATTGACGCCGGCAGAGATCTGTCGGGACATGGGGCGGCTGCCGTTTCCAGAAAAACGGTGCGGAGGTAAGATATGGAACAGTTATTTTCTTTAGAAGGAAAAACGGCCCTGGTGACAGGGGCTGCCTACGGTATCGGGTATGCTATCGCAAAGGCGTATGCGCAGGCCGGGGCAAAGATTGTGTTTAACTGCAGGGGCGAGGAACATTTGAAGAAAGCTCTTGCGGATTACGAGGCGGATGGAATCAGCGCAAAAGGGTATATATGCGATGTGACCGACGAGGAGCAGGTGAAGCAGATGGTTTCGGACGCCGAGAGAGAGGTGGGCCCTATTGATATTCTGGTGAATAATGCCGGGATCATCAAGCGGATTCCCATGCACGAAATGAGCGCCGGCGATTTCCGCCAGGTGGTGGATATTGACCTGACGGCGCCGTTTATCGTTGCAAAAGCGGTTCTTCCCGGGATGATGGAACGCCGCAGCGGAAAGATTATCAATGTCTGCTCTATGATGAGCGAGCTGGGCCGGGAGACAGTATCGGCTTATGCGGCGGCCAAGGGCGGACTGAAGATGCTGACAAAAAATATTGCTTCCGAATATGGAATGTACAATATCCAGTGCAATGGCATTGGGCCCGGGTACATCGCCACGCCCCAGACGGCGCCGCTGAGGGAAATTCAGCCGGATGGCAGCAGGCATCCCTTCGACCAGTTCCTGATGGCAAAGACGCCGGCAAATCGCTGGGGTGAGCCGGAAGATCTGATGGGGCCGGCAATCTTTCTGGCGTCGCGGGCTTCGGACTTTGTAAACGGGCACATCCTTTATGTGGACGGCGGTATTTTGGCGTATATCGGAAAACAGCCGTAAAAAGAGACGGAAAACAGAGAAAAATCTGAGGGAAAAGGAGAACAGAAAATGAAGATTGCATTGATTAATGAGAACAGCCAGGCGGCAAAGAACAGCCTGATTTTTGAAACATTGAAAAAGGTTGTAGAGCCTTTGGGTCATGAAGTAGTGAATTATGGTATGTACAGCGCCGAGGACGAGCATCAGCTTACCTATGTGCAGAACGGTATTCTGGCGGCGACGCTTTTAAATTCCGGGGCGGCAGACTATGTGGTGACCGGCTGCGGTACCGGAGAGGGGGCCATGCTTGCCTGCAACGCATTCCCGGGAGTGCTGTGCGGCCATATCGCAGATCCCTCGGACGCGTATATGTTTGCGCAGATTAACGATGGAAACGCCGTTGCGATTCCCTTTGCAAAAGGTTTCGGCTGGGGTGCAGAACTGAATCTGCAGTACATGTTTGAAAAACTGTTTACGGGGGAGAGCGGACAGGGGTATCCGAAAGAACGCGTGGTTCCCGAACAGCGCAACAAAAAAATTCTGGACGGCGTTAAAAAGATCACCCACCGCAGCCTGACAGAAATTTTGCCGGAGCTTGACAGGGAACTGGTAAAGGGCGCATTTTTGGGCGAGCATTTTCAGGAATATTTCTTTGCAGACTGCCAGGATGAAGAAATCGCAAAGTGCGTAAAAGCGATACTGGCGTAGAAATTGGGAAATGAACAGCCTGTAAGCGGCTTGTAAACAGGGGAGGGAGTAACTTGTATGTGTTACTCTCTCCCCTGAAGTTTTAAACGCTTCCGCCTCTTTGAGAAGCGTTTCTTTTTTTGCTGCTGAATTTGCCGAAGGTGCGGAAAATTCTTTTACAGGTCAAAACCGAAATAACGCACGGCGTTGTTGTAGCTGATGCCCTTTACAATCTTCTCCAGCGCTTTTTCGTCGTTGGGGTATTCACCATTTTCTACCCAGCCGCCGATCAGCTCGCAGAGAATCCGGCGGAAATATTCATGACGGGTGTAGGAAAGGAAGCTTCTGGAATCCGTCAGCATACCTACAAAATTGCTCAGTGTGCCCAGGTTTGCCAGGGAGATCATCTGCTCGATCATGCCTGTCTTATTGTCGTTGAACCACCAGCCGGAACCCTGCTGGATTTTGCCTACAGCGGAGGAATCCTGGAAGCAGCCGATGATCGTGCCGATTACGGCGTTGTCGTTCGGGTTTAAGGAATAGATGATGGTTTTCGGCAGTTCGTCGGTAGTAACGAGAGCATTCAGGAAGTCTGCCAGCTGATCCGCCGGAGTGTAATTGCTGATGCAGTCAAAGCCGGTGTCCGGGCCGAGACGCTTAAACATCAGACTGTTGTTGTCGCGCTTGCAGCCGTAATGAAGCTGCATTACCCAATTCAGACGGTGATACTCTCTGCCGAGGAATAAAACGAAAGCTGTTTTGTATTTTGCAACTTCACAGGGGGAAACCTCGCCGCCTGCCAGGCGCTTCGCAAAGATTTCCTCAATTTCCGCTTCGCTGGCCGGAGCATACATCACGTAATCCAGACCGTGGTCGGATACGCTGCAGCCTCTCGCGTCAAAGTATTCCATGCGGTTTACAATGGCGGCTTTCAGATCTGCAAAGGTTTTGATGGATATGCCGCTGGCTTTTTGAAGCTGCTCTATGTATGCGCCGAAGGTCGGTTTTTCAATGTTGGTCGCCTTGTCCGGGCGCCATGCCGGAAGCACCTGCACGTCGAAGGTGTCGTCGGCTTTGATTTTTTCATGCCATTCCAGTGTGTCTACGGGATCGTCCGTGGTGCAGATTAAAGTAACGCCGGACTGCTTAATCAGGCCGCGCACGCTCATTTCCGGCTGCGCCAGCTTTTCGTTGCAGAGGTTCCAGACTTCTTCTGCGGTTTCTCCACTTAAATGGCCTTCATATCCAAAGTATCTCTGGAGTTCCAGGTGGGACCAGTGATAAAGAGGATTGCCGATGAGCTTTTCAAGGGTTTCCGCCCATTTCTGAAACTTTTCACGGTCGGTAGCATCACCCGTAATATAGCGTTCCTCCACGCCGTTTGAACGCATCTGGCGCCATTTGTAGTGGTCGCCTCCCAGCCAGACTTCTGTGATGTTTTTGAACTGGCGGTTTTCCGCGATCTCCTGGGGATTGATGTGGCAGTGGTAGTCGAGAACCGGCATGGTCTCGGCATACTCATGAAACAGCTTTTTTGCCGTTTCGGTGGTGAGAAGAAAATCTTTGTCCATAAATGCTTTCATAAAAAATACCCTCCTGTTTTTATAAAAATTTTTTGAAGCATTTTAGAATACGTCGGTGGTTCCCCGCTGAAGAATACGTGCGGAGAGCAGCGTTTTTCCCGGAGCGGTTTTTCCGTCCAGGACGCTCATTAAAACGGTGACAGCGTGATTGCAGCAAAATTCAAGCTGGTTGTCGATGGTTGTCAGCTCCGGTTCGCAGCAGACGCCCAGGCTGGAATTGTTGTAGCCCACGACACTGAATTCGGACGGCACTTCCAGACGCCTTTCCTTTGCGTACTTCAGAGCGCCTATGGCGAGCTCGTCATCGCCGGCAATCACAGTGTCAAAACGAAGGCCGGAATCTGCCAGAGACAAGAGCCGCTGCTTTGTTTCAGCGATTGAACCCTGGAACAGCAAAATGCGCTGGGGATCCAGAGGAATGTCGCGGCTGGAAAAAGCATTTTTAAAGCCGGTCAGCTTCTTTTTTCCGCTGTAGGAATCAGCCCGGTAAAGGAACAGAAGATCGCGGCGTCCGCTGTCCAGGAAGACAGAGGCGGTGTGCTCCACGATTTCAGTATCATCGCAGAGAACGCAGTATACGTTCGGTGCATCCAGATAGCCGTTTAGAATAATCACAGGCACTTCGGCGGCGGCGTCGAAGATGTACTGATTTCGCTCGTAGACTTCCTCAATAAAGCTGGAGCCCACCAGAATTACGGCGTCCACTTTTTTTGCCAGGAGCATTTTCAGGTATTCCCTGCGGGTTTCAAGATCCATGCCGGTGCAGCTTAAAATAGCGTCGTAGTGATTGGCGCGCAGAGCGCGTTCCAGATGATAGACCGCGCGGAAAAAAAACTGATCGGAGGAATCGGCGCACAGAAAACCTATGGTTTTCATGGTATTTAAGCCCAGCCCCCGGGCAAAGGCGTTGGGCGTATAGTCGTTTTCCGCTATGACGTCCAAGATCTTTTTCCGCGTTTTTTCGCTGACGTTGGTGCTCCCGTTCATCACACGGGAAACGGTGGCAATGGAAACGCCGGCTTTTTTGGAAATATCATAGATATTCATACGTTTTCCTCGTGATGTAAGTATTTACATTAACAAATTCTGCAAGTTTAAATTTATTATACATCAAAAAGTACAAAATAGCAAACCCTAATTGGAGAATCTTGATAAAAGTTTATAAAAACCTGTAAAAAACAGGTAAAATAACGAAAAATAGACTTGACGTTTTACAGGGGAGAGCCTATAATGTATGTAAGTACTTACATAACGGACAGAAAGCAGTGCAGAGCCGGCGCTTCCGGCTTAAAAAATGTATTTGGAACTTATGGGTAGGAAAGGAGAAGGAAAGTTATGCAGTTAAGCGAAGTAGGATTGCAGAATCGTCAGGAGTGGCTGGACAAGGGCTACCGCCTGCCGGAATTTGACAGGGAGGCAGTGAAGGCGAAAACGAAAGCAGCGCCTCAGTGGATTCATTTCGGCGCGGGCAACATTTTCCGTGCGTTTCAGGCGAATGTGCTTCAGGAGCTTCTGAACAAGGGCCTGATGGACACAGGACTTGTGGTGGCAGAGGGCTACGACTACGAGATCGTAGAAAAAATGAATATTCCTCACGACGGCTACAGCGTTCTCGTAACCTTAAAGGTGGATGGAACAGTAGAGAAAACGGTTGTGGGAAGCGTTGTGGAATCGCTGACGGTAAATCCGCAGAACACACAGGATTTTGCAAGATTAAAAGAAATTTTCCGGGCGGATTCTCTGCAGATGGTAAGCTTTACGATCACAGAGAAGGGTTACAGCCTGGTAAACGGCGCTGGAGAGCTTCTTCCGGCGGTAAAAGAAGATATGGAAAAAGGCCCGCAGCAGGCAGACAGCTATATCGGCAAAGTGGCGGCGCTTTTGTATGAAAGATATCTGGATGGACGCAAGCCGGTTGCCATGGTAAGCATGGACAACTGCTCTCACAACGGAGACAAGCTTTATGCGGCAATCGACAAGCTGGCGAGAGTGTGGGCAGAAAACGGCGTTGCCGAGGCAGGTTTTGTGGATTATGTAAATGATAAGACAAAAGTAAGCTTCCCCTGGAGCATGATCGATAAGATCACGCCGCGTCCCAACGCACAGGTGGAGGAGATTCTGAAAGAGGACGGCCTGGAGGAACTTGCCCCGGTGATTACCTCCAAGAATACGTATATCGCTCCCTTTGTAAACGCAGAGGAATGTCAGTATCTGGTGATTGAGGATTCTTTCCCGAACGGAAAACCGAATCTGGAGCCGGCCGGAATTATCTACACAGAGAGAGAAACGGTAGATAAGGTGGAAAAGATGAAAGTCTGCACCTGCCTGAATCCGCTTCATACCTCTTTGGCTGTTTACGGATGCCTGCTGGGGTACGATCTGATTTCCGCAGAGATGAAGAATCCCACGCTGAAGAAACTGATCGAGGTGATCGGCTATAAAGAAGGACTTCCGGTGGTTGTAAATCCGGGCATCCTTGATCCCGAGAAATTTATCGGCGAGGTAATCAACACACGTCTGCCGAATCCGTTCATGCCGGATGCGCCTCAGAGAATTGCAACAGATACATCCCAGAAGCTGGCAATCCGCTTTGGCGAGACAATCAAAGCATACGCGGCTTCCGATTCACTGGATGTGGCGGATCTTAAGCTGATCCCGCTGGTTCTGGCAGGATGGGTGCGTTATCTGATGGCAATCGACGACGAGGGCAAAGAGTTTACGCTGAGCTCCGATCCGCTTCTGACGACGGTTTGCCCCTACGTGGCGGACATCAAACTTGGTGAGACAGAGGGTGTGGAGGAAAAGATCCGCCCGATTCTGGAAAACCAGGCAATCTTTGGCGTAGATCTTTACGGACTTGGCATTGCTCCGCTGGTGGTAAGTTATTTTAAAAAGCTGATTGCAGGTCCGGGCGCGGTAAAAGCAACCCTGGAAAAATATGTGAACGCATAGAAACGATTATCATTGCAGATGCAAAAAGAGGAGGCTTATATACAATGAAACCGATAGCAGAACAATTCAGAGAGTGCGGCGTAGTGCCGGTTGTAGTATTGAATGACGTAAAGGATGCGCTGCCGCTGGCAGAGGCGCTGGTGGAGGGCGGACTTCCCTGCGCAGAGGTGACGTTCCGTACCGACGCGGCGGAGGAATCCATCCGTCTGATGAGTGAAAAGTATCCTGAAATGCTGGTGGGAGCGGGAACTGTGCTTACCATTGACCAGGTAGACCGCGCAGTAAATGCCGGCGCCAAATTTATTGTAAGCCCGGGATTCGATCCGGAGATCGTAGACTATTGTCTCTCAAAAAATATCCCCGTATTTCCGGGATGCATTACTCCCTCCGAGGTAGCTCAGGCAGTAAAACGCGGGCTGAAGGTTGTGAAATTCTTCCCGGCAGAGCAGGCCGGCGGCGTGGCGATGATCAAAGCGATGGCGGCTCCCTATACCATGGTGAAATTTATGCCGACAGGCGGCGTGAACGCAAAAAATCTGAAGGATTACTTAAGCTGCGACAAGATTATCTGCTGCGGCGGAAGCTGGATGGTAAAGGGCGATCTTATCAAAGCGGGCGAGTTTGACAAGATTCGTGAACTGACAAAAGAAGCAGTAGCTCTGGCAAAGGAAATCAGAGGATAATCGGCCCGAATTGGGAAAACAGGAGGAATACATATCATGGATTTAAAATTAAGATCGGCAAGTGAATGTAGATATGACGCGGTATCTCTGGGCGAGGTAATGCTGCGTCTCGATCCCGGCGAGGGCAGAATCCGTACTGCCCGTCAGTTCCGCGCATGGGAAGGCGGCGGAGAATACAACGTGGTTCGCGGACTTCGCAGATGCTTTGGCCTTCGCACCGGCGTTATCACGGCGTTTGCGGACAACGAGGTAGGAAAGCTGATGGAAGATTTCATTCTGCAGGGCGGCGTAGACACGTCCCTGATCAAATGGATGAAGACAGATGGCATCGGAAGAATCTGCAGAAACGGCCTGAACTTTACGGAGAGAGGTTTTGGTATCCGCGGAGCGGTGGGATGCTCAGACCGTGCAAACACAGCGATTTCCAAGGCGACGCCGGAGGATTTTGATTTCGATTATATTTTTGGTGAGCTTGGCGCACGCTGGCTGCATACCGGCGGTATTTACGCGGCTCTGTCCGAGCAGTCCTGTGAGACGGTTCTGGCTGCAATTAAGACCGCAAAGAAATATGGAACAGTAGTTTCTTACGACTTAAACTACCGCCCCTCTATGTGGAGTGCTATCGGCGGACAGGCGAAAGCTCAGGAAGTAAATAAAGAGATTGCGAAATATGTGGACGTTATGATCGGCAACGAGGAAGATTTCACGGCCTGCCTTGGATTTGAAATCGAGGGCAACGACGAAAATCTGAAGGAGCTGAATCTGGATGGTTATAAGAAGATGATCAACGAGGCTACAAAGGCGTATCCGAACTTCAAGGCAGTGGCGACTACCCTGCGTGAGGTAAAGACGGCTACCGTCAACGACTGGAGCGCTATCTGCTGGGCAGACGGCGAGATCTACAAGGCGAAGGATTACAAGGGACTGGAAATCATGGACCGCGTAGGCGGCGGAGATTCCTTTGCGTCCGGCCTGGTATACGGCCTGATGACCACGGGAGACGCAGAGCTGGCTGTGAATTACGGAGCGGCTCACGGCGCACTGGCAATGACGACGCCGGGCGACACCACCATGGCAAGCAAGAAAGAAGTAGAGGCGATCATGGGCGGTGCAGGCGCCAGAGTGCAGAGATAGTAAAAGCAGCAAAAAATGTCCCGCAGCTTATCGCGGGGCGCTGGATTAGCCAACTGTCATAACACATTTTCCTTTTTAGAGCGCGTTCGGGGGCTTCCCGGGCGCGCATTGCATTTTACGGATGCTCTAAAAGTGCGCTGGGCCAAGCGCAAATTGGGCACGAGAAAATTCACATTTTGTTTGCTGTTTTTTTGTGGGAATAGTATAATGAATGTACGGGATTAGCCGCCGCGGGGCGCGAGGCGGACAGATGATGGAAAGTGAGGAAGGATATGTCACATTTGGAGAACTACCGTTTTGACGGGAGCAAAAAACTGAATTTAAAGAAATTGCCCACAGACAGCAAAAAAGATGGAGTGGATAAGGAGAAAATTCTTGCAAAAACGGCAAAAAATCAGGAAAAGATCTTTGCCCTGCAGGATAAGCTCTATGCGGAGGGCAAAGAGGGACTTCTGATTGTGCTGCAGGCTCGGGATGCGGCGGGAAAGGACAGCACCATCCGCCATGTCATGGGCGGGGTAAATCCCCAGGGCGTACAGGTATACAGCTACAAACAGCCCTCCAAGGAGGAGCTGTCCCACGATTACCTGTGGCGCTGCGGACAGAATCTTCCGCGCCGGGGGATGATTGCGATTTTCAACCGCTCCTATTATGAGGACGTGCTTGTGGTGCGCGTACATAAGCTGTACAAAAATTATAAAATGGCGAAACGTTGTGTAAATGGAAAGACGTTCATCAAAAAACGCTATCAGCACATCCGCAATTTTGAGGAATATCTTTTCGACGAGAGCTACCGCATAGTTAAGATATTCCTGAATGTGTCCGGGGAAAAACAAAAAGAACGTTTCCTGGAACGCATTGAAACGCCGGAGAAAAACTGGAAGTTTTCCGGCAGCGATATGTCGGAGCGGGAACTCTGGCCGGAGTACAGCAGAGCCTATGAGGACGCGGTCAACGAGACGGCTACGCCGGACGCGCCCTGGTATGTAATTCCTGCGGATCAGAAGTGGTACAGCCGCTATCTGGTGTCCGAGGCGATTCTGGAAACCCTGGAAAAGATCAATCCGAAATACCCCGAGCTCCCGAAGGAGGAAGAAGAAAAATTCCCGGCGTATAAAGCGGAGCTGACAGGGGAGAAAGCCTGAAGGAGAAGAAGTTCTGGCAAGGGTGGATTGGCAGTTATGATTGGAGCGGGGGTTGTTGAAGAAAGTGACACAGTGCTCCGATCATGTTAGAATCATTATAAAACTTGCAGGCGGCAATCTGCGGCTTCTCCATTTTCAGAGAATAACTTTTGTATACATTGTCTACAGCAATGCGAATGTCTTCGAGAATGTGAGGCGCTCTGCTGATTCCGCCGCCGATGCAGATGATTTCTGGGTCAAAAATATGCTGCAGGTTTGCGAGTTGTATTGCCAGAGAGATATAAAATTCACTGAGAACCTTCCGAGAAACGCTGTCTCCCTCCTGGGCCCATTGATATACGAGCTCGCCTGTGACTGTTTGAGACGTTAGTTGTTTGCGCAGTCGTACTTTCTCTGCTATGGCTTTGGCGGAGACTTCTCGGAAAAGCAGCGGAGATAGAGCAGGTGCGATTTCGCATACAGCGCTTGGTGAAGGAATGATATAACTAAACTCCCCGGCCATTAGGTGCTTGCCGTGAAGTACGCGCTTATTTTTTATAAGCGCACCGCCAATGCCAGTACCGAGTACAATGACGATAGAATCCTGTACATGGGATGCATTTCCCAGCGTTGCTTCAGCGAGACCGGCGCATTTAGCGTCATTTTCAATTTCAGTCTGGATTCCCAGAGAGTTTTCCAATAGCTTTTTTAGATTTTTTTCGTGAAGGAAATGTAAACTGCCGCCGTGGTAGCAAATTCCTGATTTCGTATCAATAAGCCCTGGGCAGGAAATGCAGATACCCTGTTGGCGGGGGTATTTTTTTGCCAGAAAGAGCAGCGTTTCATAAAAGGATTCCCAGTTTTGCGGCGTGGAGATTTTTCCTTTTTCGAGAATTGACGCGTTTCTGTCCATATTCGCATATTTGATAAAAGTGCCTCCGATATCGATTGCTGTAAAATTCATAAAATCCCCCTCTACAGATGACAAATAATTGTTTGATGATTAAATTATAATGCTTTACGGATCAGGATGTCAAGTGATAAAAATCATGAAAAAATAAGAAGAAATTGAGGAGCATAAAAAATGGAAATAATAATATTGAAGGGAATTGCGAGGTGTGATATAATAAATCAATTTAATCAAAAAATAAAGAGGTGTTTTATGGCTTACATAACTGAACCGACCCATCAGATGGTAATCAAGATGAATAATAAGAGCAGAATATTGACAGAATTGTGGAAAAATTCCCCTATTTCCAGATCTAATTTGGCGAAATTAACGGGGCTTAATAAGGCGACGATCACCAATTTGGTAAAGGAGTTGGACGAAGAAGGATATATTGCTGAAGTGGGGCGCCAGAGCAGCCGAGTTGGAAGGGCTTCCGATTTGATTATGTTTAACGACGAGATTGGGATGTGCTGCGGGGTGGCGATATCAACGTATAATATCAGAGTGATTTTGTGCGATGCTTATGCGAGGACACTCTGGCGCAGTGATTGGGCATTCGAACGTTCTGGACAGCCACAGACAATCATGGAGCGCATTGCTTCAGAGATAAAAAAAGGAATAGATGAAATTGACGGGAGCAAAAAACGGAAGCTTCGAGGCATTGGGATAGGACTCCCGAGCCTTGTAGAACGTGAGAGTGGTGTGATGTATGGAACTCCGAATATTGTGAATTGGAGCAACATACCGGTGAAAGACTTTTTTGCCAGACGATTTCAAGTGCCAGTGTTTTTAGACACGATATCTAATAATGCGGTTATCGGGGAGAAATGGTTTGGCGCTGCCCAAAATGATGACAACGTGATATATCTTAGCATTGGACAGGGGATCGGTGCTGGAATACTGACAAACGGAAGGCTTTACAGTGGCGCGGGAGGGTATGCCGGTGATATTTCGCATATGGTCATTGATCCGTCGGGTCCAGTTTGCCCTTGCGGAAAACGGGGGTGTTGGGAAGTGATGGGAACGACGTATACGCTGATGCCTCAGACAATAGATGAACTTACGGAGAAGGCCGATATGAGGGACATACACGCCATTGAGGTACTGGGAAGCATTGGACGGAGTATAGGAATTGGCGTTGCAAATCTCGTCCGTGTGTTGAATCCAAGTTTGGTACTTATCGGGGGGAGTATGGCCCGAGCGGGAAAATGGATCATGAATCCATGTGTGAATCAGATGAAAACAGAGCTGTGGACATATGTATTTGATGGAATGAACGTGAGATTTTCAGAACTTGGGGATGATTCTGGCGTAATTGGTTCCGCTACTCGCGTAATCGAGGCCATGCTTGTTTTTCAAGCGTAGTTAATACTGTTGCGACAACGCCGTACAGGAAGGGAGAATTAGTTTTCTGATTCTCCCTTTATTTTTACAAAAAAATAAAAAAATGGAATAAAATTAGTAAATATAAACAAAAAAGTAATAGAAAATTGGTTAAAATATGCATATTGCAATTAAACTGAAAAACATATATAATTTAATCACAAAACAATTAAAAAGGGGAACGCTTTGGAAAGGAGAAGAATGAGAAAGGTAATTGATGTTCATGCACACGTTGGAAGCAGCGCTGCGCTTTATGTGGCGGGAAGCGGAGATGCTGTAATTACAAGAATGAGAAATTGCGGGATCACTCACTCGGTGATTTCACCGATCCCTGGATATGAAGATGCGGAAGGAGTTGAATCTTCAAAAAAGGCAAGCTGGTTGGTGAAGAAGCTCCAGGAGGAAAAAAAGGAGATGTTTCCGTTGGCTCTCGGCGTGGCGGAGCCGCGTCACGGCGTGGCAGCTTTGTCGGCAGTTGAGTATGCGATGGGAGAATTGGAACTGGAAGGATTGATGTTCCATCACGATTTTGCAGGGGTGGAAATGCATGCACCGGTGGTAAAGGACATTATTGCAGAAGCTTGTCGCTATCGGAAACATCCTGTGATTCAGGTGCATACCGCCCAACATTCCATGCTGGAACCGCCGTTTTCCCTTTGGATTCTGGCGGAAAAATTTCCGGAGGTTACGTTTCTATGCGGACATCCGATGATGTCACAGATACAGCTTGACAATATGCTTGCGGTTGCGTCCAGATGCCCGAATATTATTTTTGATACCTGTTGTACCTGGACTCACGACAGGCAGATTGAACGCGTGATAGAAAAAATGGGCGGTTCTGAAAATATTATGTTTGGCTCGGACAATCCCTACTATAACGAACACGTTTGCATTGACAAAGAAGTGATTGAACATGCAGATATTTCTGAGGAAGACAGAGAAAATATTTTTTACCGTAATTTTGAACGGATATTTGGTAAGACGGAGGTGATGTAAATGGAACGTATTCTGGATGTGCATGTTCATATCGGAGAATCGCTGACGGGGATTTATACGGCGGAGGATGCGCTAAGCTTTATGGACGCTAATGACATTACTTACGCGGTCATTTCGCCGGTACCCACGTATCCCCTGCCGGAAGGTGTAAAGAGCTCGATGAAGCAAAACGACGCGATTGCTCTGGCATTGAAACAATATCCCAGACGTTTTTTGCGTGGGCTGGGAGTGGTAGACCCGCGGCATGGAAAAGCCGCTGTTCCGGAAGTGGATCGCATTTTTGAGGAATTGGGGCTTCATGGGCTGATGTTCAGCACGGATAAAACGGGGCTGACATTTGATAATCCTATTATGTTGGAATTTTTTGAACATGCTTCAAAATATGAAAACCCCGTGATACTGGCTCATACCTCTCAGTATTCGGTATTGGAAGCCCCTTATATGCTCAGAAAAATGGCGGAAAAATTTCCGATGATTACTTTTATTAATGCGTCGTCTATGAAAGATACGACTCATTCTAACTGTTCCAGATATTTGTCGGCAAGTGTAGACAATATTTATCTGGATACTGCAAATATACATCCGCTTATGACGCCAATTGAGTGGGCTGTCAGGGAAGCAGGGGAGAATAAACTGCTTTTCGGGACAGATACGCCTTTTGCCACTTACTGTACAGAGAAACGTATGATTGATACGGCGGATATTACAGAGGAGCAGCGCAGAAAAATCTATTGGGAGAATGCAGCGCGCATATTCAAAATAAAGGAGGAAAGTATATGAAAATGAAAAAGAAGGTTTTAGCGGCAGCATTTATGGCGGCAAGTATGATGCTGGGAATAACAGCTCAGGCGGAGGAGAAACCGTACGAAGGTGTGGAACTGAATTTCCTGCGTCACTCCGGTTATGACGCGGACTGGATGGCAGAAAAAGCAGAGGATTTTTATGAGGAGACAGGAATACGGGTAAATATTGAGCAGGTGGCTTACAGCGATTCCCATAATAAGTTTGTGGTGGACGCTTCGTCAGCAGGAGGAACCTATGATATTTATGCTACTACAGAGTACTGGCTGCCCGAATTTTACGAGGGAGGGTGGATTATTGATTTACAGCAGTTTGTTGACGATCCTGCGTTGATGAACGAAGCATATAATATTGAAGATATCCCGGAGTCCATGTTGGAACTGAACCGCATTGACGGAAAACTTCTGGCGATACCCTGGAAATTTAACAGCCAGATGCTTGTCTATAATACAAATATGGTACAGCAAGCGCCTGCATCCTGGGAAGAACTTCTCGAAGAAGCGAAGCGGCAGACAGAAGCAGGAAATATGGGCATGACTCTCGCACTTTCGAAAGCCAGCGCGATGGATATTTATCTGAACCTGCTGTATCAGAACGGTGGAACATTTTTGTCTGAGGATTTGAAGACCTGCTATCTGGATACAGAAGAAGCGAAGGAGGCACTGGAATTTCTTGTTGCGCTTTCCGCATATGCGTCAGATGGGTCTGTGAATAATCAATGGCCGGAGACAGCTACATTATTCAGCCAGGGTAATGTTGCGATGGCCTACACAGTAAACACACAAATGGGCAATATTCTGGATCCGGAAAAATCGGAAGTCATTGCATGTACGGCTGTTGCAGAACAGCCGGGCCCTGTAACAGCCTGTGCAACGTCAAGTACCTGGGGACTCTGTATCACGAAAAACTGCGAAAATCCTGAAGCGGCTTTTCTGTTTATTGAATACATCACAGAGGCGGAAAATATGCGGGAACTGGTGGAACAGACGGGAGGTTCCACAAATCCTGTTCGTACCTCGTTGCTGAACGATGAAAAACTTGTCGGAGAATATCCGTGGTTTTCTGTAATGTCAGATATTTCCTCTCAGGATGGACATACGTTTGCGTACCCAAAGACAACTCAGTGTACTTCGATTATGGAGATATTGGCAGGCCATGTACAGGAGGCTGTAAACGGAACGGAAAGCGTAGAAGAAGCTTTAGACAATGCCAAAACAGAAATAGAAGCACTCCTGTAAAAGGCAGAATTTGAAGGCAGCACATAGGTAGGAGGGGCTGGGCGGCAAAGGAAAAGAATTTTTTGTCGCCCGGCTGAGGAAGGAGGCGCTGGACTATGGAGCAGGTCATGGACTCTGGAGTAAAGCAGAAAAAGAGAAAACTATTCAGAAGCCGCGACGATAAAATGATGTTTGCAATGCTGGCACCAGCGGTGATTGCGGTGTTTGTAATTTCTATTGTACCGCTGGTTTATACTTTTTATCTGAGTTTTCATAATTACATTCTCACCAAGCCCCAGGAAATATCCTTTTTTGGGTTTGGGAATTTTATCAGAGTTTTTTCAGACAGTGCTATTTTAGAATCGATAAGGAATACGCTGATTTTTACGGTGTGTTCTGTTTCTATCTCTTTGGTGGTGGGTGTGGCGTTAGCAAGTCTGATCAACAATGTGACGCGGGGAAAAACATTTTTCAGGATCGTAATCTTTACACCGATGATGTTTTCTGCTGTGGTCGTAGGGGTGATCTGGCGATTCCTCTTTAATAATGAGATGGGAATACTCAACTATCTTGTTCAGTGTCTGGGATTTTCGCGGATCAACTGGCTCGGGGATGCAAAGATGGCGATGGTAAGCGCTATTATCGCGGATGTATGGCAATGGTCTTCTTATACGTTTATTCTGGCTCTGGCGGCGATGGAAGCCATGGATCCGGAGCCGATAGAGGCGGCGACGGTGGATGGAGCCTCGGCGGTGCAAATATTTTTCAGAATTAAATTTCATGCGCTGCTGCCAGTACTTGAGGTTGCAGCTATGTTTCGGTTTATCTGGGCTTTTCGAAGCTTTGATCTGATTTATGCTCTGACAAATGGAGGGCCAGGTACGGCAACAGAAACTATGGCACTGGAAGTTTGGAGACAGGCGTTTACAAGATATGACGTCGGAGTATCCTCCGCAATTTCCGTTTTGATGTTTCTCATTTTGACGGTGCTGAGCATTGCCATTTTGAAAAATAGTATGAAGTCAGACTAGGAGGTAAGCCAGGTGAAGAAAAAATTATCAGTCCGCATAGCAATATATGCCGGGGCGATATTGGCGGCGATGGTATTTATATTTCCACTTTACTGGACGGCAGAGACATCTTTTAAAACATATAAAGAGGCGTTTCGCCAGCCGCCACAGCTGTTTGTTCTGCCAGATTTTACGAATTATATAAAGTTTTTTTCTCAGAGCGATGTACTGCTACTTTTGAGAAATTCTGTAATTGTGACAGCCTTCTCTGTTGTGATTCCGATGGTGGTGGGTGTATTTGCCTCGTATGCGCTTACAAGATCTACTCTGAGAGGAAAGGAAGGGTTTGGCCTGTTTCTTCTGGCATCGCGTTTTATCCCGCCTATGAGTACGGTGATTCCTATTTATATTATTTTTCGGGCACTGGGGCTCTACGATACCTGCCGGGGGCTGATCATTTTAAACTGTGGAACCAATATCCCTTATGTAATATGGATGATGCGGGGCTTTATAAAAGAGGTTCCTGTGGCAATAGAGGAATCAGCCTGGATTGATGGCTGTAGCAGGGTACGTGCCTTTTTTGAGATTGTGCTTCCAATGTGCCGCTCCGGGATTGTAGCTACGGCGGTATTGATTATGGTGTTTTCTTGGAATGATTATCTGTATCCGCTGATGATGACAAGTTCGAAAGCAAAGACATTGCCGCTGGCGATGGCAGCTTATATGGGAGAGCAGGGAATCGAATGGAACATGATGGCTGCGGCAGGGATGATTATTTTGCTTCCAACAATTATATTTTCAATTCTTACCCACAGAAATCTTGGGTCAGGACTTACGCTGGGAGCCGTGAAGGGATGATATGAAAGAGGACTACGATCAGATCAAATCTTTGTTTCAGAACGTAATGGAGAATACGGAGGCGATTTGGGCTCCGGACAAAATGGAGATAGATTATATTCATATTTATACCTGCGGCAGCGTGATACGTATCTGCGAAAACAGAGGTGCTCAGTCGGCGGAGATTACAGGTGTTGCTTCTTCTGAAAAAGACGGATTTAGGGCCTGTCAGTTTGCTGGAATATGTGTGGCGGAATATGAAAAAAGGAAGAATAAGTGGGAGACGATTTCAGTGAAGATGGATATTACTCATGCGGAAGGAAACTTTAAAAGCTTCATAGAGAAATTGCCTGTTCATGAGCAGAGTCTTGGGTGGCATAAGAAAATCCGCTTGCCTGCTGTAAGTGGAGAACTAGACAGCCCTTTTGGAAAGATTCCATCTGCAGAAGAAGGACTTACAGAGCAAGAAAAGATTCTTCAAAGCTTTTACCGATACATCTTTGGCATAGATACGGCGTCTTTTGAAAATGTCTCGCAGGTGCTTGCTGAGAACGTCATGGTAATCATGGAACCCTTTGGGATGATGGATAAACGTACTTTTTTACAAACCATAAAGCTTCAGCGAATGACGGAACGTTTTTGGATTCATCCTGTTTTGCCGGAAAAAGTGCAGGTGACAAAAGACGAAGCAAAGGCATACTTTTTGAGATTGATGGGCCACGGGAAGCGATGGCTGCAGTTTGCTCCTGATAATGTGAAAAATGTACCGGTATGCGGGTCATACGATGTGGATTTTAAACGTCAGGGCGGAGAATGGAAAATAATTCGTATGGAGTATATATATCTGGGAGAGGAAGGGTAAAGGGCTGGAATGAAGGATGTAAAATTGTATGTGCTGGATAACGGGTGGATGGAGGGAGATCAGAACCATATGACGGCAATGGCTGTGATGGGCACAATACATAACCGACATCCGCGTAAGAAATGGGGAAGATGGCCAGTCTCATGCTATTTGATTGAACATCCGACGGTGGGAAAAATTCTTTTTGATGTTGGGTGTAATCCGAAAACGGCAGATATCAATTCAGGCTATCATCCCACGGGACATTTGGAGATTATACCGTATTATTGCAGGAAAGATCAGATGTTGGAACATCAACTAAAAAGGACAGGAACAAAGAAGGAAGAAATAAAAACAATTATCTGCTCACATACACATTACGATCATATGGGCAATCTTCGGTTATTTCCGGGAGCCGATGTTTACGTGCCCCGAGCTGACTATGAGTATGCTCAGAGGATGTTTGCTGCAGAGAAAGATCCGGAGAAACATATATCTTATGTGAAAAAAGATTTTGAGGCAGAGGTAAACTGGCATATGCTTCCAGACGCGGATTTCACCTTTGCAGAGGGGATAGATGTGATTCACGTTCCAGGACATTGTCCGGATTGCGTGGCCCTGGTACTGGAGCTTGAGCGGGAAGGAACTGTGATTCTGGCGCAGGATGCGGTGAGCTCTCGGTTTGTATTTGGGCCGCCGGCCAGGCAGACAACATATGTATATGATACGCTTTCGTGGTATCGTTCTATTGAAAAAGTGAGAGAGATTGCTGAAAGGACGGGAGGCAGAGTATTTTTTTCCCATGACTGGAAATTTTTTGAGGGATTGAAAAAAGCACCGAACTACTATGAATGACGATAAATTGCCGCCGTGATAAGGAGCGAGAGATGATATGAGGAAGAAAGGAAGACAGATGAAGAAAACAATAAAATTTCCAGAGGATTTTTTATGGGGTGGGGCAGTTTCGGCAAATCAGTGTGAGGGAGCTTACGATGAGGATGGAAAGGGATTAAGTGTACAGGATGTGCTGCCCCGTGGGATTAAAGGAGAAGCGACACCGGAACCTACGCGGGATAATCTGAAACTGGAGGCGATTGATTTTTACCATCATTATAAGGAAGACATTGCACTTTTTGCGGAGATGGGTTTTAAGGTATTTCGTACATCCGTGGCATGGACCAGAATTTATCCAAGGGGAGATGAGCAGGAACCCAACGAAAAAGGGCTTGCATTTTATGACGCAGTGTTTGATGAGTGCCTCAAATATGGCATAGAACCGATGGTGACAATCTCTCACTATGAGATGCCACTGTATCTTTCGAAAAAGTACGATGGTTGGAAAAGCCGGGAGATGATTGGCTACTACGAGCGTTTTGTGCGCACGATTTTTGAACGTTATAAGAACAAAGTGAAGTATTGGCTGACTTTCAATGAAATCAATACCATACTTCGTCATCCTTTTAACAGCGCAGGGATTTATACATCTTTTGAGAAGCTTTCTGAGCAGGAATTGTACCAGGCAGTCCATCACGAGTTGGTAGCCAGCGCACTGGCTGTAAAGATTGGTCATGAATTAATGCCCGAAGCAAAAATCGGATGTATGATTCTAAGTATGCCGATGTATCCTTTGACGCCTGCGCCGGAAGATGTGATTGCAGCGATGGAGGAAGAACATAAAAATGATTTCTTTGGGGATGTACATGTGAGAGGAGAATACCCAGGATATATAAAAAGGTATTTCAGAGAACATGGTATACAGATCCAGTTTGCTCCGGAGGATGAGGAAATTTTAAAAAATACGGTGGATTTTGTTTCTTTCAGTTATTATGTGAGCGCATGTGCTTCGGCAGACGAAAGTATTGTGCCTGGAGAAGGAAATATGATTGGAGGCGTGACAAATCCCTATCTGAAATCGAGTCAATGGGGATGGCAGATCGATCCTCTGGGGCTTCGACATGTTTTAAATCGGTTTTATGATCGTTATCAGCTGCCGTTGTTTATTGTGGAGAATGGATTGGGAGCGGAGGATCAGCTGACAGAAACGCTGCAGGGAGAAAAAACGGTAGAGGATGATTACCGCATTGATTATTTGCGGGATCATATCCGGCAGGTATATGAAGCACTGCAGGATGGTGTGCCGGTGATGGGATATACAGCCTGGGGATGCATCGATCTGGTAAGTGCAAGCACGGCGGAGATGAGAAAACGGTATGGTTTTATTTATGTGGATAGGGATGATACGGGGGCGGGAACCTTCGCAAGATATAAAAAGAAGTCCTTCTTCTGGTATAAAGAGCTGATACGTACGAATGGCAGCATAGGCTTGTGAGAGCCGATAGCTTGTTTTTGAAAACAGGGCAATTAATAAGACAGAGAAAGTATTTTTGCATAGGGAATCGGCGGCTGCCGCTCAATCATCTAATTTAATGATTTTGTGACAGCCCCTCTCTTAATTACCATATTGCAAGGACAGATGAGCCAGTCAACGGCAAGTGTAACCCGTTTATCTTGACCGTTGACTGGATCGGCTGTTTTGCTATTCATTCGATAAGCAGAAATCTATCTTTCTTTTTTTATCCTGTCCTAATGAAATAAATCCTATCGTAACAGCCAGTGCAAGTATAATGTCATGCTCACCCAATGGATTTGTATTCTTAAACATTTTGTGTCCACATTATAATCGCTTGTCAAAATAAATCGTTGCAACCAGTTCAATTAAATTGCGTATTCCAATATAGAGCAAAGCAAAAATTGAAACTCGTTGGAGTGTAACTGTTGTTTGCATATTTATAAAAAGTGGTAGAACAGCAATTAAAACTATCAAAATCGAATCTGCAAGATTTGCGGAATTACTCGCTTTTAATTGTATCAGCTGCCAGCGTTCATCTCCTCTGTATTTCACTTGCTTCTTGGCTTTTGAAATATATAGCCAAAGAGTTATGCCTAATGCGATAATGAGAAAAACTAAGATAATTATTTGTTCATTCATGTTTATCCTCCCTATGCTCAAAAACTTCATTAATAGAAACGCCAAAGACTTCTGCAATCTTAAAAGCCAACTCCAAAGACGGAGTATATTTATATTTTTCTATTGATATAACCGCCTGTCGGGAAATCCCAACCTTGTTTGCCAAATCTGCTTGTGTCCAATCTCTTTCGGCTCTTAGAACTTTAATTCCCTCAATTGTAATCCAAGATTCCATACCTGCTATCCTGGATAGGTGTAAAAGTT
>JAUNFZ010000002.1:29991-79347 GCA_030524785.1 Eubacteriales bacterium | reverse complement strand
TAAATCCGTTTCCAGTGGTCGGGATGAAGACCTAAAACTCATTCCCATTACAGAGAAAACTGCTAAAAATCAGAGAAAGGATGGCTGCGGTCATCCTTTTTTCTTACGAAAGGAGCGATAGTGGCGGAAGAAAGATTTAAGGAACGTGTCCGATTAGAAATAATGAAAGAAGCGAAAAGATACAAAGAGATATATGTGGATTATGAATATCTGATCTGTTCATCAGCGTTTGAGAATAGAACTTACTACATAGTGGATGCAAAAAAGGATAACTACCAGCATTTAACGGGAGTACATTCACAAATAAGTGCGCAGAGCTTTTTTGATAAATGTCTGGATGGTTCATTATCAGAAGAAGACTTTGATTTTATTAAGAAAGGGCAGAATGAAAAATCGGTAAAAGGTACTGTCAGAAGGAAGATAAAAGCGCTTCCTGATATGATGGAATTGTTCAGGGAAGGATTGCAAGCAGAAGAAGATTTTAAAAAGAACAAGGTAATTTGTTCCTTTGCAACGGCAGACGGTAACTGTACGTTAGGATTTACGGATTCAGAGAAGGCAAGACCTAAATCACTGATACGAGGGAATGAATTAAAAAATCCGAAACCAGTTGAACTGGTTTTAAGAAGAAAATCAGGAGCAGAACTGTTTGATGAAATTATTGTTGGAGATAAAGCTATAATTCATAAATACCAAGACAAAATCGGGAAATTTGTTTGTGGTGAGTTGCTTAATCAAAAAATAACCATTATTTTTGAAATAAAAGCGAATCCCACAGGATGGAGTGATCAGGAAATTCATTTTTCCATGAAAACTGGAACCGTAGTTGATATTGTAATTAGGAGAACATGTTGTGAGCTGCAGATTTTGGGCAAAGATAATTTAGATGAAATTATCTTTGCAATATGGGAAATACTTGCATGGAATGATGGATACTTTTATAAACCTGTAGAATATTGGATAGACGGTGTTGAATATGATATCAATGAATTACTTAGAACGCCATATTATGTAACAGATTCTAAATGGAAAAGCAGTGCTTTATTGATTGGCAGAAACCATCGGGAAATTTCAGAGGAGATTATTACGAGATATATGCAAATCAGAAATGCTGGCAGAGAACAAAAATCGTTGAATAGAACAATGTTTTCTTCGTATTTCTATTTGCACTCGGAAAACTATAAGGCATTAAATATTGAGCATAGACTAGTGCTGCTAATGCATATATGCGATGGATTTGCAATCGCTTTTTTGCAGGGAAACCATAGGGATAATAGCGGGAATATTAATAAAGTTTTAGAATGTGTGGATATTGGCCCGCGCTTAACAAAAAAGTACAGAACTGGAGCACAAATGTTAGGCGTACCGCATGACAAAGCAAAAGAGGCTTTACAGGACACTAGAACTGAACTTACACATTATGTCTATAAAAAATCTAGTTTTGGATCTTTTATAAGCGATCCAAATTTTGATACTGATAATATGATCAATTGGTATGTTTTTTATGTGTTAGACGTGGCATTACGTGTGAGTTTGCTGGAGATAATAGGAGCAACTATTACGGATGATGTGAAAAGCTATTTATTAGATGAGAATTTGGATTGGATCAGATTAGAAAAGCATTTGAATGAGGAGTGCGTTATATCAAGAAATGCTCTGAAACAAATATTACAGAAGTTACAAGGTATGGCGAAGGATAAGAATTAGCATTTTGTGAACAGAGAGATTTCCTGCTGCAAGCCATGCAGCTATGCGAAAAAATGCGAAAAAACCTGTGAAAATGCTTGCATAGTGCAGGTTCCTATGATATGATGAATAAGTCGCGAAAAATCACGTATGCCTATTTCGAGGAGGGTGCCCGAGCGGTTTCCGAGGAAGCACGGCATGCGGAAGAAAAACCAAAAAGGAGACAAAAAGATGAGTGTTATTTCAATGAAACAGTTACTGGAAGCAGGTGTTCATTTCGGACATCAGACAAGAAGATGGAATCCTAAGATGGCTCCGTACATCTACACAGAGAGAAACGGCATCTATATTATCGATCTTCAGAAATCTGTCGGCATGGTGGACGACGCTTACAATGCAGTAGGAGATATCGTTGCAAACGGCGGTACGATTCTGTTTGTAGGTACGAAGAAACAGGCGCAGGATGCAGTGAAGACAGAAGCAGAAAGATGCGGTATGTTCTATGTAAATGAGAGATGGCTGGGCGGTATGCTTACCAACTTCAAGACAATCCAGAGCAGAATCGGACGTCTGAAACAGATTGAGACCATGGAGGCAGACGGTACATTTGATGTGCTGCCGAAAAAGGAAGTTATTGCTCTTAGAAAAGAGATGGAAAAGCTGACAAAGAACCTGGGCGGAATTAAGGAAATGAAGAAGATTCCGGATGCGATCTTTGTTGTTGACCCGAAAAAGGAAAGAATCTGTGTACAGGAAGCTCATACACTGGGTATTCCGCTGATTGGTATCTGTGATACAAACTGCGATCCGGAAGAACTGGATTACGTTATCCCGGGCAATGATGATGCTATCCGTGCCGTAAAACTGATCGTTTCCAAGATGGCAGATGCTGTTATCGAGGCAAACCAGGGCGCAGAGCAGGACGCTGTATATGAAGGCGAAGAATACGCTGAGGAAGCGGTAGAAGAAGCAGCAGAGACGGAGGAATAATAGAATGGCTATCACAGCAGGAATGGTAAAAGAATTAAGAGAAATGACCGGAGCGGGCATGATGGACTGCAAAAAAGCCCTGACCGCTACCGAGGGCGATATGGACAAGGCGGTAGAGTTCCTGAGAGAGAAAGGTCTGGCGACTGCTCAGAAAAAGGCCGGCAGAATTGCAGCAGAGGGACTTTGCAAGGTACTTGTTTCTGAAGATGATAAAAAGGCAGTTGTTGTAGAAGTAAATGCAGAAACTGACTTTGTTGCAAAGAATGATACTTTCCAGGCGTATGTGGCAGAGGTTGCAGAGCAGGCAATGGCGACAGAGGCTTCCGATATGGAGACCTTTATGGCAGAGAAATGGCTGCCCGACACGAGCAAGACGGTTGCGGAAGCGCTGGCCGGAAAGATTGCCATTATCGGTGAGAACATGAATATCAGAAGATTCCAGAAGGTAGTTGAGGAAGAAGGTTTTGTAGCTTCCTATACGCACGCTGGCGGTAAAATCGGTGTTCTTGTTGACGTTGTAACAGATGTGGTAAATGACGACATCAAGGAAATGGCAAAAAATCTTGGTATGCAGATTGCAGCTATGAAGCCGCAGTACACAAACAGGAGCGAAGTAAGCGAAGAATATATTAATCATGAAAAAGAGATCCTGATGGCTCAGATTCAGAACGATCCGAAGGAATCCCAGAAGCCGGAAAAGGTAATTCAGGGTATGATTAACGGCCGTATCAACAAAGAGCTGAAAGAAATCTGTCTGCTGGATCAGGTATACGTAAAGGCCGAGGACGGAAAACAGAGCGTACAGGCTTACGTAGATTCCGTAGCAAAAGCAAACGGCGCTAAAATTGCAGTGAAAGGTTTCGCTCGTTTTGAAACCGGTGAAGGCATCGAAAAGAAGGAAGAAGACTTTGCTGCAGAGGTTGCAAAGCAGATGGGAATGTAATCCCGATTTTGCGAATTATTTATAAGAGTACTAACACCCTCGGAAATCCAATATTTTCGAGGGCGTTTTTTTGTGAAAGTTTGCTCCACATAATGATTTACTTTTTATCTTTGTGCATTATAAGGCGTAATTGGCGCTTCCTAGGGGGCATCGAATGTACCTCTTAGTTTTTGGAAAAGTTCACAGTATTGTTTAAATAGTTCCTGGTAGCGTTTATTTTTCTGTGAGTCCGGAAAGAAATAGTTCTGCGCAACACCGAGCGCCTCTCTGGCCTGGGCATAGTTCTGATAAATACCGCTGCCGACACCTGCTATCATGGCGGCCCCTAACGGGGCCATGTCAGCATAGCTGGAAACGGACATTTCAAGACCTGTCATGTCAGATACCATCTGCATCCAGACACGGCTTCGGGTAGAACCCCCCAAGCACCGCATAGTCTGAAATTCATATCCTGCTTTCTGCATAGAATGAATCATCCACAAAAGATCGAAAGAGATGCCCTCCATAACAGCCCGGCAGATATGTGCCCGCGTATGCATAAAGTCCATTCCCCAGAGGACACCTCTGCTTTCAGAACTCCATGTTGGGAACAGCGTTCCGCCTAGATGAGGAAAGAAAAAGAGGCCGTTTGCGCCGGGCTCGACGGCTTCTGCACGCTGAGTGATTTGATCGTAACTTTCAGGGCCTGTATCTTCTGATGATAATCCCATGTGATCACGGTACCATTTCATGGCCGCCCCGCCGGCGGGAGTATAAGCAAAACTGCTGTATACGTTTGGAAGAATATGGCGGCCGATGGTAAGATAGGTATTCGTATCATAAATCAATTTATCAGAAAGTCCAAGAAGTACCCAGGAAGTTCCTGTGGAAAACATAATATCGCCAGAAGCGGCTGCGCCGACCCCCACAGCAGAACAGTATTGATCCTGAGCTCCGCTGATTACTTTGATATTAGAATTAAGACCCAGCTCCCGAGCTGCTTGTGGGGTGAGGTTTCCGATAATCTGGCCGCTTTTTATCATAGAGGCTACTTTGCTTTTATCAATTCCTGCCAGATGAAGAATTTCTTCATCCCATTGTCCGGTGGTTACGTTGCATAACTGGGAATTTTCAGCATTGTTTTCATCAATTACGCATTGTCCTGTAAGACGGCAGGTAAGATAATCCGCGGCAGATAAAAAATAAGCGATTCTGTCAAAAAGTTCCGGATCAGAGCGGCGTATGTGACAGATTTGAATGAAATTATAACAGTCAGAGAGTTTCCAGCCTGTTTTTAAATAAAAATATTCTTCACCATATTGATTCAAAAGAATTTTTTGCTCCTCTTTTCCCCGCGTATCGAGCCAGGAAATTGCATTGACGACGGGGTGGAAATTTTTATCTACAGGCACCAGCGTACCGCTTTGCACGGAGAGGCACATTGCGGAAATTTCTTCCGATGCCGGCAGATGGGAGGCACAGTCTCTGACTGTAAGAACGATAGCTCTCCACCAGTCTTCAGGTGACTGTTCTACATAAGATGGCCTGGGGCTGATCAGATTATATCCCTGATAGCTGGAGTGGACAAGATGTCCGTCCTCTCGAATTAAAATGGATTTTGTTCCAGTTGTTCCAACATCAATTCCTAAAAGCATAATATTCCCTCCGTTTTGGCAGATAATCATACTGTAAATGAATTGTAGCATGGCAAAAGTTTAAGTTTCAACCTCAGCAGGGCAAATATAAAGTACTAGTTCGTGTAACGATACACAGATAGTTACATCAACTAAAATGGAATTCAAAAATTGGATATGCTAATATCTAAAAAAAGACCATAGTAGGAGGAGGGAGAGAATGAGCACAATCAAAGATGTAGCGCGTGCGGCGGGGGTGTCCGTATCTACTGTATCAAATATTATTAATAATAAAAGCAGTGTGAACATTGAAATTTATAATCGTGTAATGCAAGTGATGAAAGAGATGAATTACCGCCCGAACATTCTGGCAATGAATCTTCGGAAAAACCGCATGAATTTTATTGGAGTAGTTTTTCATGAATTAAATGGTTATTCTTCAAAACTGTTGGAGGGGGTTCTGTTTCGGCTGGAGCAGTTGGGATATCAGGCGATTGTGAAACTTGTAAGAGAGGAACAGCTGGAAATACGTGATACTATAGGGCAATTAATCAGCACAGGTGTAAAAGGTGTGATTTTATGCAGCCCGCATTTGGACGAAGAAATGCTGCAGAGCATGAAAAACACAATGGCGCCTATTTTGCTGTTGGATCATTGTCTTCATCTTCCGGGGTTTTTGACTATGGAGTTTGATAATACTGTTGTGGTTCGAGAAGCCGCACAGCTTTTATGGAAGCAGGGAAAAACGGTGGGACTTGTTACGGGACCGCGCAGGTTTGGCTCGGAAAAAACGTGCTGGACAGGTTTTACGGAGGCTCTCGCACAGAGCAAAACGGTGGACAGAGAGAGTGTGTTTGATATGGAGCTTCCCTTTCAGAGAGAGGCGCTGTATAAAACACTCCTCGCGGAGATTCCTGCGCGAGAGGAATTACCAGACTGCTTTATTATTTCAAATGAATTCATGGCAGACTGTATGAGAGAGACGCTTTTTATTAACGGTAGGCGCGGACATATGTTCTATGTGCTGTCGGGACAATCTTTTGAACAAAGAGAAGTTTCCGATGTGGTATTGCTGAAGCGCGACGCAGTGAGCTGTGCTCGTAAAGCGGTGGATATTCTTCACGCGCAGATCTGTGAACCGATGGTTAATGATTCCCCAGGGGAAACGTCTGTGCCGCAGCTTGACACATCCAGAATTATTCCGGTTTCTTTTTTAAGGCAGGTTGAAAGTTCCCAAAGGACGCTTCGGGTACTTCTTCCGGATGCTCCGATGAGCAGAAGTATTCAGCTTTTAAAAAATGATTTTATCAATAAAACTGGGATTAACGTAGAATTTTTCAGAAAAAATATGACTCAGCTCCGTCAGGAAATCATTGACTCGTGCGGTCAGGAAAAACCCACTTATGATGTAGTGACTTTTCATATTAACTGGTTGTCTGAATTTGGACGAAAAGGATATTTGAAAAAACTGGATGAGTGGATGGATTTTGCACGTGTTTCACAGGAATATTTTCCTAAGGTGCAGAAAGCGTATTTTAAGGGAGCATATGCGGGCTATGGTATTCCGGCAGAGATGGGAGTGCAGGTGTTGGCCTATCGGGATGATATTTTTTCAGATCCGGTTGTACAGAAAAATTATTACAGCGAGGTGGGCCTGGAACTGCAGCCGCCTCGCAGCTGGACAGAATTTAATATTATTGCAAAATATTTTACGCGCAGGTATAATCCGGCTTCACCGGTGAAATATGGGACTTGTATTGCAGGACATATTCCAACCGGTTTGGTAGAGGAATTTTGGCCCCGCAGCCTGGCATTCCGGGGAAAATTTTTTGAAAATCAAAATCCTGCATTTTGTACGCCACAGAATATTAAGGCTTTGGAAAATCTGTGCGATTCCTATCGATATTCTTATCCTGATTGCCGTACATTTATGGACAGCGAGCAAGTACAGGAAATGCTTTCAGGCGACATCGCTATGATTGTGACTTACTACAGTTATATGGTTTTAAACAGTACAGGATGGGGCAAACGGATTAAATTCAGCAGAACGCCCAGTAATATGACAGTCATTGACAGTTACCTTCTGGGTATTCCTGCGGGAGTAAAGGAACCTTGGGCCAGCAGTGCCTTTATTGAATGGTGCTGCAGCGATGATGTGGCTTTAAAAAGTGTCTTGCTTGGGAGGCTGACACCGAAAACAAATGTGATTCTGAACGGAGAAATAGAGTATTTTAATCAGGGCATTAAAGATATGTTTGATAATATTGAGACTATGGTATCGAGAGATCAGATTTTTAATGGGGTAATTGACGACCCGTTATTTAATGAAATGATGGCATCCAAGTTGGCAGAGGCAGTTTATGAGGGGGTGTCAGCTGAGAAGGTCATGAAAGAACTCCAACGGATGTTTGCGACCAGATAAGTGCCCCCAAAATTGTACGACAATAGCACAAAATTTGGAAAAATTACCAACGTTTCGTGAATCGGTTCACGAATTAGTGCGCATTTTGACGGTGAAATTTCTTGAAAACAAAAAATTCAAATACTATAATAGGATTACGGATGGGGCCCATTGATGAATTGAACCGTGAATTTAGAAATGTAGGAGGGAAAAAATGTCAAAAAAAATAATGCGCGTTTTCACAACATTTACGGCTGCTTTTTGCCTGACGGCGGGGCTTGGATGTCTCGCAGGCGCGGCTGAGGAAAAAGCACCAGAGGATATTCGCATTGCCCTTATCGTACAACAGAGCGATCCATGGTATGACGATATGGAGCTTGGTGTGAAGCAGTTTAAAGAAGACACGGGAGTAGATGCTTTTGTTTTGACTCCGGAATCGAGTGATCCTGCTTTGCAGAATGCGCTGGTGGAAGAATTGACGGCACAGAAAGTAGATGTCATCTGCGTAAATCCAAACGATCCTATGTCTTTGACTTCAAGTATCCAAAAAGCCAGAGATGCGGGGATTCCGGTTATTACGCATGAATCGCCTGATATTGCAGATCAGGTAGATCTGGATCTTGAAGCATTTCAGGATGAAGCTTTCGGACAGCTGTATGGAGAATCTCTTGCCAAGGCAATGGATGGAAAGGGTCAGTATTGTGGATTTGTTGCGTCTCTGACGATGACGTCTCATATGAACTGGTATAAGGCGGCAATCGAGTATATTTCTGAAAATTATCCTGAGATGGAACTGATTTCTGAGGAACCTTTTGTGGATGAAAATGATTTTCAGGTAGCGTATGATAAGACGCTGGAACTTTTGAAATCATATCCCGATCTGAAGGGCGTGTTCGACTGTTCTATTCATGGAGCTGGTATCAGTCAGGCGTTGATAGATAAGGAAATGTCGGGAGAAATCAAAGTAGTTTCCCTGGCACAGCCGTCGATGTCGGCAGAATACCTGAAGAATGGTTCTATGCAGTTTGGACAGGGCTGGAGACCTTACGATACAGGTTATGCGCTGATGGCGGCCGGTTTGAAGCTGGCGAAGGGTGAGACAATTGAAAATGGTACGGATCTTGGAATCACAGGATACGACAATCTCACGCTTCAGGGGCATCTGGCATTTGGCGATGCTTCCATTGAATTTACAGCAGAGAATATTGACGATTACGATTATTAATCAGGCGCCATAAAGAAGGACCCTGCAGTCAGTTTTGTGGCTGCAGGGTCCTTTAAACTTTGATGGGAGGTGATTACAAATTGAGCAGAGGGATTTTGACGGCGAAAAACCTGGGTAAATCTTTTGGCGGAATTCATGCATTAAAAGAGATTAATCTGACGATTCATGAAAATGAAATTCATTGCTTTGCTGGAATGAATGGTTCAGGGAAATCTACGTTCATTAAATGCGTTTCAGGTATTTATGAACCTGACTGCGGGGAAATCATTTTAAATGGAAAAACATATTCTCATCTTACACCGCAGGAAGCGATCAGTGAGGGGATACAGGTGATTTATCAGGATCTTTCGCTGTTTCCGCATTTGACGATTGCAGAGAATATCGCAATAAATAAGATCATGAACCAGGGCAAACGCCTGGTAAACTGGAAAGAAATATATTCTGTGGCCAGTGCCCAACTGGAGAAAATTGGGGTGGAGATGGATCTGAATGATACAATTCAGGAGAGCACAATGGCGAATTGTCAGTTAACGGCAATCTGCAGGGCACTTGCGATGGATGCAAAGCTGATTTTTATGGATGAACCGACTACGGCACTTACTGCCCGTGAAGTAAAGCGTCTTTTGGCGGTAGTGATGGATTTGAAAAAGAAAGGATATGCCATCGTGTTTATCAGCCATAAACTCGATGAGATTTTTGACGTAGCGGATAAGATCACTGTTTTCAGGGATGGACAGATTGTGGGAAATTTTGAGAGCTCGAGCTTGGACAAAAAGAAACTGACACAGTATATGACGGGCAGTGAGGTGGAATATCACCGGTATGTCAGAACGTGCAGGGAAGATACGCCAGTGCTGACAGTAGATCATCTGAGCCAAAAGGATAATTACACAGATATTTCTTTTTCGGTTAGGCCAGGGGATATCCTGGGACTGACCGGACTTTTGGGCTCTGGACGTACGGAGCTTGGACTTACTCTGTTTGGACTCAATCAACATACCTCGGGAACGATTATGCTTGAAGGAAAAGAAATAAAACGTCCAACGCCGGAATTCATGAGAAAACAAGGAGTTGGCCTGTTGCCAGAGAACCGGTCCGTTCAGGGACTTTTTGCGGGGAAAAGCATACGGCAAAATCTTTCTTCAGCCAGTTTGAGCGAGCTTACCGGACGTTTGGGAATTTTGGATGTCAAAAAAGAGGAGCAGCTTGCCGAAAAAATGATTGCGGATATGAATGTGAAAGCAGCTTCCATGGAAGCACCGGTGGAAACTCTTTCAGGCGGAAATCAGCAAAAAACAGTGATTGGAAAATGGATTGCCGGAAATCCCAGACTGTTTATAATGGATGCACCGACAGTGGGGATTGATGTGGGTTCTAAAGCGGAGATCTATGATAAAATTCAATATTATGCATCGAAGGGGATGGCGATCCTGTTGATTTCTGATGAGATAGAGGAAATTATCTGCAATTGCAACAGGATTCTGGTAATGGCGCAGGGAAAGCAGGTGGCAATGATTGAGGAAGAAGAACGCCTTGCAACAGATCCAGCATTACTGGAAGAAAAGATTATGCGGTTGATGAGTGAAGAAAAACGACCGGATGATGAGCTTGGGGCAGGAGGTGTATCATGAAAAGAAAAGGCTTTATAAATCGCACAGAGGGCTTCCTGATTGGAATTATTTTTTTGTACTGTGCGGCGGTAACAATCGTTAATCCTGCATTTTTAAGCTTTGAGACATTGTTTGACATCCTTCGTTCATCGGCGGTGACGATGATTATGGCGGCGGGAATTATGGTAGTAATTATTTCCGGAGGGATTGATGTTTCCTTTACTGCCGTAGCTCTGTTTGGCGCTTATGTAACGACCAAAATTCTGACAGAAGCGCAGGCACCCTGGATAGATCATCTGGGAATCGCGTTTTTATGCGCGGTGACTATGGGAGTTTTATGGGGACTTTTCAACGCAGTACTGGTGCATAAACTGAAACTTCCGGCTTTTATTATTACGTTGGGTACGCAAAACTTGATATTTGGGATAATGACGACTTTTATAGGGAGTAAAACCTATGGAGCCGCAGCAATTCCAAAGGCCTTCTCCCGATTTGCATCTGCCCAGATATTCCAGATAGAGACCGGGACAGGAAAGGTGGGAGTTTCCTGCTTTGTTATTCCTATGATTCTTGTGTTGGCTTTGACATGGTTTATTATGTATAAAACGAAAATGGGGCGCAGCATTTTTGCATTGGGAAATTCGGAGAGTGCAGCCCGGCGGATTGGTATTGATCCGTTTAGAGTCCGACTGTTTGTGTATGCTTATATGGGAGCGCTGGCCGGTGTGGCGGGAATCGTATATGTGTCCCAAGTGAAATGTATGTATCCAAACGCTTTGGTGGGGGATGAGTTGTCTGTTATTGCGGCAGCAGTCATCGGAGGAACCAAATTGTCCGGAGGACAGGGAAAGCTTTTGGGGGCATTTTTAGGGGTAATGATTGTTCATTTGCTGAATAATACACTTATTTTTCTGGGACTGAGTTCCTCCTGGAACAATTTTTTTGTGGGAGCACTGATGATTGTCAGCGTATCTGTAACTGCATATCAGGAACGGATAAAAAATCGCAGGCACTTTATTTTTACAGAATAGGAGGGGGAGCATGAGTAAACTGAAAAAATGGATACGTGAGGATTCCAGCCTTTTTGCATTGTTCCTTCTGTTTCTGGCAGTTGCGATCGGTCTCCGGCTGGCCGTGGGAAAGAGTATGTATACGCCGGAGCGAATGTTGCTTATGGGATACCAGGTGCCGGAATTTGGATTAATTGCCTTAGGAATGACATTTTCTTTTCTGCTTGGGGGTATTGATTTGTCTCTGGTAGCGAATGCAAATTTGTCGGGAATTTTGGGGGCATATGTTTTATCGGGCGCATGGTTTACCGGTATGCCGGCACAAGCAGTAGTTTTTATCGGTATATGTACGGCACTTTTTGCTGCAGTTGCCGGTGGACTGTTAAATGGAATCATGATAGCAAAGTTTTCCGTACCGCCAATGATTGCTACGCTGGCGACAATGACATTTTACAATGGGATTGCTATGGCGCTTACAGGAGGCGGAAGTCTGACAGGATTTCCGGAAATATTTATCAGATTTGGCACAGCAAGATTGGCAGGAATACCCGTAATCTTTCTTATTTTTATTGTAGTTACGCTGATTCTGGGACTGATTCTTGCAAAGACGGGACTTGGACGAAAAATTTATCTGTATGGCGAAAATCCGATAGCCACAAGATTTTCGGCGATCGGGAATGAACGGTTGATTATACTGGTGTTTTGCCTGAATGGTCTGTTGGCCGGCTTGTCAGGACTGACGATTATCAGTCGCGTTACTACGGCGAAAGTAGGATATGGGGACGCTTATCTGGTACAGGCGATGCTGGTAGCGATTATAGGAGGAGTAAGTCCTTCAGGAGGACGGGGAAAGATATCGGGTGTCATGATTGCCATTGCCACGATTCAGGTGCTTTCCAGTGCTTTTACGATTTGGCAGCTGTCCCCGTATAACCGAAAGCTGATTTGGGGATTTGTTTTGATTTTTGTGATTTTTGTAAATCATCTGATAGGGATACGAAGTCGGAGAAAAGAAAAGCGTGCGGCGCAAAACTAAAGGAGTAAAGAGATGGCAGTATATCATACATGTTTTACAATTCAGTCAAAAATGCAGGTGACCTTTGATGATATCACCGAACGGGTAATAGAAGCGGCAGCAGATTCAAAGATCATAAATGGAATTTTGCTGGTTTATTCTCAGCATACGAGCTGCAGCGTTTTGATTCAGGAAGATTCTGAAGGGGAAACATATAAACATATCCCTTATATCTTACAAGATACAGTAAATTGTCTCGAAAAAATCATACCAACCTGCGAATATGAGGGACAGTATCTGCACCCGGGCACATATCATATCCAACAGGCGCAGAAACTTCGTCAGGAGGAGAAGGCCTGGGGACTTAATACCGATGGGCACATTAAATCCAGCATTATGGGCCGTTCTGAGACGATTCCCATAGTAGATGGGGAAGTGATACTGGGAGAGTTCGGACGGATTTATTTTGCAGATTTTGATAAGACCAGGGCGAGGGAGCGAAAAGTACATATACAAATCATCGGCGAGTGATAACCTGTTGCCAAGAACCGCAGAATATAGTAAAATTAAGAAAAAACTGTGGGAGGCAAGAGTATGAGAGTGATTACAGTCAGCCGGGAATACGGCGCAGGCGGACATTCCATCGGCAGAAAGGTAGCCGAAGAATTGGGAATTCCTTTTTATGACAGGGATATTGTGAGGGAAACAGTAAAAGAAAGCGGATTTGAGAAGAACCTGGTGGAAAAAGAGGAAGAAGAAGCTTCAAAAACGGATTCTGTGCTGAAAAGCATCTGCTCCCTTTCCGGCTCTTATTTTCATGATCCGCAGGAAGCTATTCATGAGGTGCAGAAAGCGATTATTTTGAAATTTGCCCAGCAGGGTCCCTGCGTGATTCTTGGCCGCTGTGCAGATACGGTGCTGAAGGAAGCGGGCATCGACGCGCTCAATGTATTTATACATGCGGACGAGCTTCATCGGGCGGTGCGCGTCAGTGAAATGACGGGTATAAAAAATGCTACGGAGCTTCAGAAAACCATTGCAAAGAAAGACAGCAGCCGCCACAATTATTATACGCACTATACAGGAAAGAAGTGGGGAGACAGCAACAATTTTGATATGACGCTGGACAGCGGAACACTTGGGTATGACCTGTGTGTAAAGCTGATTGTGGATGCGGCAAAAAATGTAGACTGAGTACCAGAAAAAACAAAAAAATCGACGGCAGACATTCCCGGAGTCTATAAAGGCTTTGGGAATGTTTTTTTGCCGGCGGCTATTTTCCCTTTTCACCGGATTTAAAAAATAGATAAAATTTAACTAAAAAGAAATGACAGAAATTGACTGGATTATAATAAACGGGAGAGGGGAGGCAAATGATGAAGAAGTACAAAAGAATCCGTGAACTGCGCAAAGAGAAGGGAATGACGCAGGAAGAAATGGCGAAGGAGCTTAAAATCATGCAGAGAACGTACAGCCGGTATGAAAACTCTGACAGTATGATACCTTTGGACATTCTGATTGAAATTGCAGATTTTCATAATGTAAGCGTGGATTATCTTTTGGAACGGACGGATACGCGCAGGCGCCGCCCCAAAAAGTGATACTGCTGAATGAGGAAATTTCATTACTCTTATAAATTCTTTTCATTAATATTAGGCTTGTAATTCAAAATATCATATGTTATCATCATACCAGTGAAATGCAGTGAAGGAGACTCTTGTCCATGGAACTTGACAGGAATGTGGCGTCACCGACTGAGAGCGCCGCTTGAGGGAAAGGACAATAAGGGAACACTCTGGAGCAGACCGGTTGAACAAGCAGGCAGGGAACGTGCAGAAGGCAGCAGATGCCACAGGAGAAATGTCTGCAGTAGGTCGGTACGCGGGGTAGGCGTTAAATACTGTGAGCGGCGAAACAGAGAGGTTTTGCAAATACGGGTGGTACCGTGGATAAGTTTGACTATTCACCCCGGGATACGGATAGTATCCCGGGGCTTTGTTTATGTACCGCCTGCAGGCATGTTTTCGCTGCAGAAAGGAGTCAGGAATTATGAAAAACATTTACAGAGACACAACACTGAATCATATCAGCGAAGCAGATATCGGAAAAGAGCTTCGGATTGCAGGATGGGTGGAGAATATTCGCGATCATGGCGGTGTATCCTTTCTTGATGTGAGGGATATGTATGCCGTTATGCAGGTGGTGATTCGGGACAGCGCGCTGCTTTCTGGTATCAGAAAGGAACAGGCGGTGTCTGTTTTTGGGACAGTGGAAAAGCGGGACGAGGAAACCTATAATCCCAAAATTCCCACCGGGACGATAGAGCTTAATGCCAGCAGTATTGATATTTGCGGCGGAGTATATAAAAATCTTCCCTTTGAAATTCAGACCAGCCGCGAGGTGCGGGAGGATGTCAGGCTGAAATACCGCTATCTGGACTTGCGGAATCAGAAGGTGAAAGACAACATTATTTTCCGCTCTCAGGTGATCTCTTTCCTGCGGCAGAAGATGACGGAGATGGGCTTTCTGGAGATACAGACGCCGATTCTCTGCGCGTCCTCCCCGGAGGGAGCCAGAGATTATATCGTGCCATCGAGAAAATTTAAGGGCAAATTTTATGCCCTGCCCCAGGCGCCCCAGCAGTACAAACAGTTGTTGATGGTGTCGGGATTTGACAAGTATTTTCAGATCGCGCCTTGCTTCCGTGATGAGGACGCCCGGGCGGACCGGTCGCCGGGAGAGTTTTACCAGTTGGATTTCGAGATGAGCTTTGCCACTCAGGAGGAGGTTTTCAGGGTCGGCGAGGAAGTGCTGACGGCTGCCTTCAAGAAATTTGCGCCGGAGGGATATGAGGTGACGGATGCGCCTTACCCAGTGATCAGTTACCGGCAGGCGATGCTGGAATTTGGTACGGATAAGCCGGATCTTCGAAATCCCCTGCGTATTATGGATGTGACGGAATTTTTTCAGAGATGCACCTTTAAGCCCTTTATCGGGAAAACAGTACGGGCGATTCGGGTGAGCGAAAAGATGTCGAAGGGCTTCCACGAGCGGCTTTTGAAATTTGCCACAGATATCGGTATGGGCGGTCTGGGATATCTTGAAGTGATGGAGGACAGATCTTATAAAGGGCCGATTGATAAGTTTATTCCTGCACAGATGAAAGAGGAATTTGCGAAGATTACGGGAGCCAACATCGGCGATACGATTTTCTTTATGGCGGATAAGGAGGAGCGGGCGGCCTATTACGCAGGTATGATCCGCACGGAACTCGGAGAAAAACTTGATCTTTTGGAGAAAAAAGCATATCGTTTTTGCTACGTAAATGATTTTCCGATGTTTGAGAGAGATCCCCAGACGAAACAGATTGGCTTTACCCACAATCCGTTTTCTATGCCCCAGGGAGGCCTGGAAGCCTTAAATACCAAGGATCCTCTGGAAGTGCTGGCCTACCAGTATGATATTGTGTGCAACGGCGTGGAGCTGTCTTCGGGAGCAGTCCGCAACCACGATATGAGGATTATGGAAAGAGCTTTTGAGATTGCCGGATATGACAGGGAAACTCTGAAAACCAAGTTTGGGGCTCTTTATTATGCGTTTTGCTATGGAGCTCCGCCCCATGCGGGTATGGCGCCGGGGATTGACCGTATGCTGATGCTTTTGAAAAATGAGGAAAATATCCGGGAAGTCATTGCATTTCCGATGAACGGCAATGCAGAAGATTTAATGTGCCAGGCACCGGGAAATGTGACAGAGCAGCAGCTTCGTGAAGTGCATATTAAAGTGCGTGATTAGTTAGATACAGGAGAACAGATATGGCAAATGTGATTTCAGACGAAACGATGGAATATGTGGGCATCCTGTCCAAGCTGGAGCTTTCAGAAGAAGAAAAGCAGCAGGCCAAAAAAGATATGGAGAAGATGCTGGACTATATAGACAAACTGAATGAGCTGGATACATCCGGGGTAGAACCTATGTCCCATGTATTTCCGGTTCAGAATGTGTTCCGCGAGGATGTGGTGACAAACGGAGACTGCAGAGAGGAAATGCTGGCAAATGCTCCGGAGGAAAAGGACGGATCTTACGTAGTTCCCAGAACGGTAGAATAGGAGGGCGAAACAGTGGAATTAATGGAGTTATCGGCCCTTGCACTGGCAGAAAAGATCAAGGCGGGGGAAGTGTCCGCACAGGAAGCAGTGAAGGCAGCGCTTGCGCAGATAGAGCAGGCAGAGGGAGAGATTCATGCTTACGTGACAGTGGATGTAGAGGGCGCACTAAAAAAAGCGGCTGCTGTGCAGAAAAAAATAGAGGCAGGCGAATTAACGGGTCCCTTGGCGGGTGTACCTGCAGCGATAAAAGACAATATGTGTACCAGGGGAGTACGGACGACCTGCAGTTCCAGAATACTGGAGAATTTTGTACCTCCCTATACGGCGTCGGCAGTGGAACGTCTGGAACAGGCCGGAGTGATCCTGCTGGGGAAAACGAATATGGATGAATTTGCAATGGGGAGCACTACGGAGACGTCCGCCTATGGCATTACAAGAAACCCGTGGAACAGGGAACATGTGCCCGGAGGTTCTTCCGGAGGCTCCTGTGCGGCAGTGGCGGCAAAGGAATGTTTTTTTGCTCTGGGCTCTGATACGGGAGGTTCCATTCGTCAGCCAAGTTCTTTTTGCGGCGTGACAGGGATTAAACCGACCTATGGCACCGTATCCCGGTATGGGCTGATTGCCTACGGCTCATCTCTGGATCAGATTGGCCCGATAGGAAAAAATGTCAGCGATTGTGCGGCGGTTCTGGAAGCAATTTCCTGCTATGATGCCAAGGACAGCACTTCCATCCGGCGGAGCGACTGTGATTTTACTTCGGCGCTGTCGGATGATGTTAAGGGCATGCGTATCGGTATTCCCAGGGACTATCTGGGGGAGGGGCTGAATCAGGAAGTGAAAGATGCAGTCCTGGCAGCGGCGCAGGTTCTGCAGGAGGCGGGAGCCGTTGTAGAGGAATTTGACCTTGGAATGGTGGAGTATGCAATCCCGGCCTACTATACCATTGCTTCAGCAGAGGCCAGTTCCAATCTGGCGCGCTTTGACGGCGTGAAATACGGATACCGGACCTCAGAGAGCGAGGGGCTTCATCAGATGTATAAAAAGACGCGCTCAGAGGGCTTTGGAGCTGAAGTAAAGAGAAGAATCATGCTGGGTTCCTTTGTGCTGAGCTCCGGCTATTATGATGCATATTATTTGAAGGCACTGCGCACAAAGGCGCTGATAAAAAAGGCCTTCGACAAAGCCTTTGCCTCCTATGATGTGATTCTTGGGCCGGCGGCGCCTACAACTGCGCCCCGGATTGGAGAAAGCCTGTCTGATCCGCTGAAAATGTATCTGGGAGATATCTATACGATATCGGCGAATCTGGCGGGAATACCGGGAATGTCTGTGCCCTGCGGGTTTGATGGCAATGGGCTTCCCATAGGACTGCAGCTTCTTGGAGACTGTTTTAAAGAAAAAAATATCATCCGCGCGGCGTATGCGTTTGAACAGCGGTTTAAGGCCGGCGGCGCCGCAACGCGGACGGCGGCAGGAAAGGCGGTGGAATAGATGGCGAAACAGTATGAGACGGTCATCGGCCTGGAGGTGCATGTGGAGCTGGCTACGAAAACGAAGATTTTCTGCGGATGCTCCACGGAATTTGGGGGAGCGCCCAATACCCATACCTGTCCGGTCTGCACCGGGATGCCGGGGTCGCTGCCGGTATTAAATAAGCAGGTGGTGGAATATGCGCTGGCAGTAGGGCTGGCCACCAACTGTAAAATTAATCAGTACTGCAAGTTTGACCGGAAAAATTACTTTTATCCTGATAATCCGCAGAACTATCAGATTTCCCAGCTGTATCTGCCGATCTGTCACGACGGCGGTATAGAGATTGAGACAAAGGCCGGGAAAAAGACGGTGGGTATCCATGAAATTCACATGGAAGAAGACGCAGGAAAACTGATTCATGACGAGTGGGAGGACTGTTCGCTGGTGGATTACAACCGAAGCGGCGTGCCATTGATTGAAATTGTGTCGGAGCCGGATATGCGAAGCGCCGACGAGGTGATTGCCTATCTCGACAAGCTGCGGCTGATTATCCAGTATCTGGGGGCTTCTGACTGCAAGCTGCAGGAGGGCTCTATGAGGGCGGATGTAAATCTCTCCGTGCGTGAGGTGGGGGCAAAAGAGTTTGGAACGCGAACGGAGATGAAGAATTTAAATTCTTTCCGTGCGATTGCTCGGGCGATCGAAAACGAGCGCGAGCGTCAGATCGATCTATTGGAATCCGGTGAAAGCGTGGTGCAGGAGACCCGCCGCTGGGATGATGCAAAGGAATATTCCTATGCGATGCGCTCGAAGGAGGACGCCCAGGATTACCGGTATTTTCCGGATCCTGATCTGGTGCCGGTGGTTATCAGCGACGAATGGATTGAGAGGGTGAAGGCGGCCCAGCCGGAGCTTCGGACAGAAAAGCTTGAGCGATACAGAAAGGAATTTGATATTCCCGCATATGATGCGCAGATTCTGACGTCCTCAAAGAAGATGGCCGATATTTTTGAGGCGGCCTCGGCTGTCTGTGGGAAGCCTAAAAAAGTGTCGAACTGGCTGATGGGCGAGACGCTGCGGCTTTTGAAGGAGAAGAATCAGGAGCCGGAGGATATTGCTTTTTCGCCGGAGCATCTGGCGAAGCTGATAGAGCTTACGGAGGCGGGCACAGTAAACAGCTCTGTGGCAAAAGAGGTTTTTGCAGAAATTTTTGCGCATGATGTGGAGCCTGAGGCTTATATTGAAGAACACGGACTTAAAACAGTCAGCGACGAGGGCGCCCTGCAGCGGACGGTGGAAGAAATTGTGGCGGCCAATCCGCAGTCGGTGGCAGATTACCGGAACGGAAAGGAGAAGGCCATCGGATTTCTGGTGGGCCAGACCATGAAGGCCATGAAAGGAAAAGCAGACCCGGGAGCAGTCAACCGGCTGCTGAAGGAATTGCTGAAAGGCTGACGCCGAAAAACTGAGTCCGAAAGATTGAGTCACAGTAAGACTTGTATTTTTTTTCAAGAGCAGATATACTTAGAACGTAATGTATTCCTGAGAAAGGAGACGATACATGAAAAAGAGTATATCTGCTTTTATATATAGAAAAACAGTTTTTTTGAGTCTGTGCATTGCCGCAGCGCTTCTTACAACCGGCTGCAGCCGGGAACAGATGAATCTTCAGATTGCGGAAAGTATTGGAACGCTGGGAATGTACGACAACAACGAACCGGTGGAGTCTCCGAAGATGAAGGCCCAGAGAGAAATGCAGGAGGCAAAGGAGTCCGAGGAAACGGATGTGACCGGACATTTGGAAAAAGCGGCGCGTCTGGCGGCGTCTTATGATTATGCGGCGGCGTTGGAGGAAATTGCCAGTATCAGTGAAGACCGCCAGGACGACGACCGGGTAATCAGCGCCAAAATTGAGTATCAGCGGCTGCAGAACGCCATGGTGGTTTACAATGACAGTATTCCCCATTTTTCCGTCCGTTCGCTGGTGGTGGATCCGGAGAGAGCCTATGATGACGACGATATGGCATATTATTATAATAACTGGACGCTGACGGTGGAGGAATTTAAAGAGATACTGCAGTCTCTTTACGAGCGCGGCTACGTTTTGATGGATATTCATGATGCGGTGGTTATTGTGGAAAATGAAGATGGAACCACAAGCTTTGCTCTGAATATGCCGTCGGTTCCCGAGGGGAAAAAACCGATGATTCTCTCCTTTGTGGAGGCAAATTATTATGACCATACGAAGGGAAATGGGTTTTCTTCCGCTTTGGTTCTGGCAGAGGACGGCAGTGTACAGAACAGTTATACGGATGCATCCGGGAAGGAATCTGTGGGCGCCTATGATGTGGTGCCGATTGTAGATGAGTTTGTGGAGGAACACCCTGATTTTTCCCTGCGGGGGGCAAAGGGTATTATTTCGGTGACGGGGTATGAAGGCGTTTTTGGTTATGGGCTGGAAACGGGCGGAAGCACGATTGCGGCCATTGCGGATCGGCTGAGAGAAACCGGGTGGAGTATTGCCTGTCATGGATACGAGAATCTGTCTATGGAGTCGGAAGTGGACTACGATGGACTTATAGCGGATGTGGAGGACTGGAAAGAAAAAGTTGCGCCGCTGGTGGGAGATACGGATCTTTTGATTTATCCCTATGGGGAGGAAGTCTCGGCGGCTACGGCAAAGCACGATTATCTGCTGGAGCAGGGATTTGAATTTTTCTTTGGAATATGGACGACTGCCGATTTTCTGGAGGTCAACAGCGATTACGTGCGCCAGACCCGCCGGACCCTGGATGGCTACGACCTTTATTTCTACAAAGACAGCCTGACAGATTTTTTTGATGCGGAGGAAATACTGGAGGATGACAGGCTTCCCTTTGAATAATTACAGAAATGTTACGCCGCGTTAAAAAAAGTTATTATATTCCCTCTTTACAAATTGGTAAATTTCATCTATACTTGAACTACATGTTGTGAATGAATGATGAAAATAACACCAGATATTGTACAAGGGGGAATTTTTATGTATGTAATCAAAAAGGACGGGACACACGAAGACTTTAATGTGCAAAAGATCGTGGTGGCAGTCAACAAGTCTGCTGCCAGAGCATTATATAAGTTTTCTGAGGAGGAGATTGAGCAGCTCTGCGCTTATGCCACAAAACGCGCCGAGGATATGGGCAGGGAAGGCATTACGATTCAGGAAATGCACAATATTGTGGAGAGTGCCCTGGAAAAGGTAAGCCCCGAGGTGGCAAAGAGCTATCGGGATTACCGCAACTATAAAGTAGATTTTATACATATGATGGACGACGTCTACACAAAGAGCCAGTCTATCCGCTACATTGGAGATAAGAGCAACGCGAATACGGACAGCGCGCTGGTGGCCACAAAGCGAAGCCTGATTTTTAATGAACTGAACAAGAATTTGTATCAGAAGTTTTTTATGACGCGTGATGAGCGCCAGGCCTGCAGGGACGGATACCTCTATATTCACGACCAGTCGGCCCGCCTCGATACGATGAACTGCTGCCTGTTTGACGTGGGTTCTGTGTTAAAGGGCGGCTTTGAGATGGGCAATGTCTGGTACAATGAACCGAAAACGCTGGATACGGCGTTTGACGTGATGGGGGATATTGTGTTGAGCACGGCTGCGCAGCAGTACGGCGGATTTACGGTTCCCGAGGTGGATAAGATCCTGGGCCCCTACGCGGAAAAGAGTTACAAAAAGTATCTGAACGAGTTTGAAAAATATGCGGATTCTTCCTGGGAGGGCGTTGAGGAAAAGGCCAAAAAATATGCCATGGACAAGGTGCGCCGGGACTACGACCAGGGCTGGCAGGGCATTGAATATAAGCTGAATACCGTTGGGTCTTCCAGGGGGGATTATCCCTTTGTCACGATGACGCTGGGACTCGGCCAGGGCGAATTTGAGCGCATGTGCAGCATCTCTTTGCTGAACGTGCACAGAGAGGGCCAGGGCAAGCCGGGGAACAAGAAGCCGGTGCTGTTTCCAAAGATTGTATTTTTGTTTGACAAAAATCTTCACGGCGAGGGAAAACCCTGCGAGGATGTGTTTAATGCAGGACTTGAGTGCTCCGCAAAGACGATGTATCCCGACTGGCTGTCGCTGACCGGAAAGGGATATGTGTCCAGCATGTATCTGCGCTACGGCAGAGTGGTGAGCCCCATGGGATGCCGGGCGTTTTTAAGCCCCTGGTACGAGCGGGGCGGGATGCATCCGGCGGATGACGAGGATAAACCGGTATTTGTGGGAAGATTCAATATAGGTGCCGTCAGCCTGCATCTGCCGATGATTTTTGCGAAGGCAAGACAGGAGAGCCGCGATTTTTACGAGGTGCTGGACTATTATCTGGAAATGATCCGAAATATTCATATGCGTACCTATGATTACCTTGGCGAGATGCGTGCTTCGACCAATCCGCTGGCCTATTGTGAAGGCGGCTTTTACGGCGGCCATCTGCAGCCCCACGACAAGATCAAGCCGCTCTTAAAGTCGGCCACAGCCTCCTTTGGCATTACGGCGCTGAATGAGCTTCAGGAGCTTTACAATGGCAGGTCTATTGCGGAGGACGGGCAGTTTGCGCTGGAAGTGATGGAGTATATCAATAAAAAGATCACCGAGTTTAAAGAAAAAGACGGCGTGCTGTATGCGATCTATGGAACGCCGGCGGAAAGCCTGTGTGGTCTGCAGGTAGAGCAGTTCCGCCAGCAGTACGGTATCATTGCAAATGTATCCGACCGTCCCTATGTGAGCAACAGCTTTCACTGCCATGTGACGGAAGATCTGACGCCGATTCAGAAACAGGATCTGGAGGGACGTTTCTGGGATCTGTGCAACGGAGGAAAAATTCAGTACGTCCGTTATCCGATTGATTATAACAAAGAAGCAATCAAGAGTCTGGTGCTGAGGGCGATGGATCTTGGCTATTATGAGGGCGTGAATTTGTCTTTGGCTTACTGCGACGACTGCGGCCACCAGGAACTGGAGATGGATGTGTGCCCGAAGTGCGGTTCTCATAACCTGACGAAGATCGACCGTATGAACGGTTATCTTTCCTACAGCCGGGTTCACGGAGACACGCGTCTGAACGCAGCGAAAATGGCGGAGATTGCGGAACGAAAATCCATGTAAATATACCTGCATACGGCGGCATGGCCAAAGGGCTGTGCCGCCTTTGACAAATTTATAGAAAAGTCCTTGACAAAAAGTATATACTGTATATAATCATATATATACAGTATATACTTTTTGCGTTTTGCAGAAAGAAACATTGCCATATGCAGCCGGCAGAGACGTCTGCCTGCTGACAGAGAAAAGGAGAAAGGGATGAAGATAGTTCTTTCAAATCAATCGGAGCTTCCCATATATGCGCAGATACGGGAGCAGATTGCACAGCAGATTTTAAACGGGCAGCTTGCGGCGGGAACGGTTTTGCCCTCCATCCGTCAGCTTGCCAGGGATTTGGGCATCAGCGTCATCACCACAACCAGAGCCTACCGGGAGCTGGAAAACAGTGGATTTATCGCTTCTGTACAGGGAAAGGGCAGCATTGTGCTGGAGCGTGATAACGCGCTGATACGGGAACAATATCAGAAACAGTTGAAAGAATATTTAGAGGGAGCCATACAGGCGGCAGGACATCTGGGAATGTCGGAGGATGAAGTGGCGCAGGCTCTGAAACATATGTGGACGCAGGGAAAGGAGTAGATTATGGGAGAAAATGCATTAACAGTCAGAGGACTTTGCAAATCCTATAAGGATTTTTCGTTAAAGGAAATCAGTTTTACGCTGCCCAAAGGCTATATTATGGGTTATGTGGGAAGAAACGGGGCAGGCAAGACCACGACCCTTGGGATGATTGCCCATCTGATTAAGGCGGACGGGGGAGTGTGTACGATCGACGGCATAAACTATAAGGAACAGCCGGTGGCCTACAAAGAGGCGATAGGGTATATTGGCGACAGCGACGGCTTTATGCCGGATTTCAAACTGAAGCATATCCGTACGGTCTGCCGCGATTTTTACCCTACGTTCCGGGAGCAGGAATTTGACGCTTATATGAAAAAATGGAAGCTGCCGGAGAATAAAAAGATAAAAGAGTTTTCCAGAGGCATGAAAGTAAAGCTGATGTTTGCCATGGCTCTCTGCCGTGACACAAAGCTTTTGATTCTGGACGAAGCTACCAATGGCCTGGATCCGATGGTACGGCAGGAGATATTGGAAATTCTGCAGGAATATATTGCCGACGGCGAGAGAAGCGTACTGTTTTCCACACATATTTTAAGTGACCTGGAACAGATTGCGGATTATGTGTTTTTTATCCACAACGGCGCGAAGGTATTCTGCGAGACGAAGGAAGAACTGCAGGAGGAATATATGATTGTAAAAGGCGGCCGGGAGGATCTGGACGGGAAGGCAAGAAAATATATGATTGGATTAAAGGAGACGGGCGTTGGCTTTGAGGCAGTCATAAAAAGCGATGACGCGGCTTATCTGTCCCGGGAATGTGTCTTTGAGAAGCCGTCTATCGACAACATAGTCATTCACATGATCAGAGAAATGGAGGAAGCGCAATGAGAATCTTAAAATGTGCCAAACTTGATTTTATGAAATCGCGAAGCATGGTGGCTTTTTTCATATTTTTTGCAGTACTTTGCGGGTTTGTAGCAATCGTGGTAAATATGCCGGCTTCCTGGGCAGTTCTTTATATGGTGTTCGGCGGCCTGACCGTGGTGACGACGCCCTTTACAGTAATGGCGAATATGACGCCAGCCTTCACGGAGATTCTTCCGGCCCGGGTGGAGGAAAAGGTGTTTGGAAGATTTCTTTTCGGAAGCGGCGTTATGGCGGCATCGGCTCTGGTGGGATGCGCTGTCCAGGCATTAGTTTTTGCCATGAACGGGGAAAACGACTGGACGGGAATTTTCCCTATGATTGCCGTTTTGTTTGGAGCATCGCTGTTCTTTATGGCAGTGGAATATGTAATATTTTATATGTTTGGCATAAGCAATGCGCAGATTGTACAGCTGGTGCGTATTGTTCCTCCCTTTTTGCTGTTTTTTGGAGGAAGCTATCTTTTAAGCGCTCTGACGGAGGACGGAATAATGGAAACACTGCTTTTGTGGATGGCAGATCATCAGGCGCTGCTGGCCTTTGGCGCCGTGGGAGCAGGCCTTTTGATTGCCGGTATTTGCGCGGCGTTTTGCTGTGCTCATGAAAAAAAGAAAGAGTAGAAAGCGGCACGTTCCATAACTTCAGCCCCGCTGCTTACAGCTTCTGCCATGACGTTTATGATTTTGTGCAAAGCTCCTGCACAGATTGCGCAGGATTGCACAGATTGTACAGATTGCACGGAAAAAGCATTGACATTTCCTCCGTATATCGTAAAATGGGTATAAAGGCCGTATTAAATTTGTGTAAAGACGATACAGAAAAAGCCCAGGAAAGACGGAGGATGTTATGCAGATAATTATCGTAGGCTGCGGTAAAGTCGGATCGACGCTGGCGGAGCAGCTGAGCAGAGAGGACAATGATATCACGGTTCTGGATACGAATGGGGACCGCGTTGAGCAGCTTGTGAACGAATTTGATATTATGGGGTACATAGGGAGCGGGATCAGTTTTGAAATGCTGGTGGAGGCCGGCGTGAAAAAAGCGGATCTTCTGATCGCGGTGACAGGTTCCGACGAACTGAACCTTATGTGCTGCCTGATCGCTAAAAAGGCCGGAAATTGTCAGACTATTGCCCGGGTGAGAAATCCGGAGTATACCTCAGAGGTGGATTTCCTGAAAAAAGAACTGGGACTCGCCATGGTAATTAATCCCGAGCTGGCGGCCGCCACGGAGGCTTCCAGGGTGCTGCGCCTCCCGGCGCTTATCGGCGTGGAGGTATTTGCGAAGGGCAAGGCGGAGATACTGAAAGTAAGAATTAAGGCGGGATCTCCCCTGTGCGATATGCAGGTGCAGGATATTTATACAAAACTGCGCAGCGATATTCTGGTGTGCGTGGTGGAGCGCGGAGAGGAGATTACGATTCCCAACGGTATGTTTACCCTGCGGGAAAAAGACAATATATACATTGTAGGTGCGACAAAAAGCACGATTGAGTTTTTCAAAAAGGTGGGTATCGAGGGAAATCCGGCCCGCAGTATTATGATGGTGGGGGGAGGAAAGGTCAGCTACTATCTGGCAAAACTCCTTTCGGCCACGGGAATGGACGTAAAAATTCTGGAAAAGGATGCGGCGTGCTGCGATATGCTCAGTCAGAAGCTCCCGAATGTGACGATCATTCACGGAGACGGCACGGACAAGGCGCTTTTGATGGAGGAAGGGCTGGATCAGGTGGACGCATTTGCGGCTCTGACCGGTATGGATGAAGAAAATGTGTTTCTTTCCCTGTATGCGAAACGCCAGGCGGACGTTAAGACGCTCACAAAGATCAACCGGATTGCTTTTGACGAGGTGATAAGCAGTCTGGATCTTGACACGGTAGTGTATCCAAAGGAAATTACGGCAGAGTTCATTATCAGGTATGCCCGGGCGCTGGGAAATTCTATCGGAAGCAATGTGGAATCCCTGCACCGGATCGCCGGAGGCAAGGTGGAGGCGCTGGAATTTATCATTCGCGAAAACAGTCCGGTGGTGAACATCCCGCTAATGAATCTTAATTTAAAGGACGATATTCTGGTGGCCTGTATACAGCGTCATGGAAAAATTATTCTTCCAAGAGGAAATGACGCCATGCAGGTGGATGATACGGTAGTAGTCGTTACAACGAGAAGCGGATTGAGGGATATCAGAGATATTCTCGGAAAGAGCAGGGGGTAAAGATGAACTATCAGATCATTCGGTATATGCTGGGATATGTATGCTATTTTGAGGCAGCGTTTTTGGCGCTGCCTGTGCTAGTTGGGCTGATTTACGGAGAATTTCAGGTCTGCGCGGCTTATGCGGCAAGCGCTCTTTTGTGCGCTGTCCTGGGAGTTGTTTTTACTTTCCGGAAACCGAAAGATAGGCGGCTGTACACGAAAGAGGGGCTTGTGACGGTGGCGCTCTGCTGGATTGTTTTAAGTCTTCTCGGGGCGGTCCCGTTTTATATTTCCGGGGAGATCCCCTTTTACGTGGATGCGTTGTTTGAGACGGTGTCAGGCTTTACGACCACCGGATCCAGTATTCTGATGGATGTGGAAGCAATGTCCCATGCAGGGCTTTTCTGGAGAAGCTTTACTCACTGGATAGGCGGCATGGGCGTGCTGGTGTTTATTCTGGCCATTCTTCCCTTAAAGGGAGGGGCTTTTATGAACCTGATGAAGGCGGAGAGCCCCGGTCCGTCGGTGAGCAAGATGGTTCCGCGGCTGCGGGATACAGCTATCTTTTTGTATGCAATCTACATGGGCATGACGCTGCTTCAGTTTGTTTTGCTGCTTTTGGGGGGCATGCCGGTGTTTGATGCCATAACTCTGACTATGGGTACTGCGGGTACCGGAGGCTTTGCCGTAAAAAATACGGGAATTGCCGATTATACGGTGTACCAGCAGGCAGTCATCACGATTTTTATGATTCTGTTCGGCGTAAATTTCAACACATACTTTCTTCTGGTAAGAAAAAAGCCGAAGCAGGCGCTGAAGTCGGAGGAAGTGCGCACATACCTGGCAATTATCGCCGTTTCCGTGGCGGTCATTACCATAAATATACTGCCGATGTTTCCGAATCTGTTTCAGGCGCTTCATCACGCGGCGTTTCAGGTGGGATCGATTATCACAACCACCGGATATTCTACAAGGGACTTTAACCAGTGGCCGCCTCTTTCGAAAACCATTTTGATGATTCTGGTGTTTATCGGCGCCTGCGCGGGGAGCACGGGCGGCGGCATCAAGGTGTCGCGTATTGTGATTATGGTAAAAGGTATCGGCAAGGAGATCAAGATGCTTTTGCACCCGCGAAGCGTTTATAAGGTGCGTATGGACGGCCGTATGATAGAACATGAAGTGGTCCGCTCTGTGAATGTGTATCTGGCTATTTATGTGCTGGTATTTGTAGGTTCTCTCCTGATTATCACGCTGGATGAAAAGGATTTGGTTACGAATTTTACGGCAGTGGGCGTTACGCTCAATAATATAGGCCCCGGCCTGGAGGTCGTGGGTCCGGCAGGAAACTTTTCCAGTTTTTCGCCCCTTTCCAAGCTTGTGCTGTGCCTGGACATGCTGGCGGGCCGCCTGGAACTGTTTCCAATGCTGATGCTGTTTGTGCCCTCTGTTTGGAAGCGCAGGAAAACTGCAAAACGGGCGTCATAAAAACCTAAAAGGAGGCAGGAAATATTATGTATAATGAGGAAAAAATTTGGATCGGACAGGACGGAGAAGAAAAAGTCTGCATAATACCGAAAATGGCAAACCGTCACGGCCTGATTGCGGGAGCTACCGGTACGGGAAAGACAATTACCCTGAAGGTGCTGGCGGAATCTTTCAGCGACGCGGGAGTTCCGGTGTTTCTGGCGGATGCGAAAGGCGATCTGGCGGGAATGTGCCAGCCGGGCAACGACACAGAAGATATGCAGAAGCGCATCAAAAAATTTGGTCTGGAGGATATCTGGAGCTATCACGCATATCCTACGGCGCTCTGGGATGTATACGGAAAAATGGGCCATCCCCTGCGCACGACAATTTCGGAGATGGGACCGCTGCTTTTGGGAAAGCTGATGGGACTTAATGATACGCAGACGGATATTCTGTCCATTGTTTTCCGCATTGCGGATGATGCGGGACTTTTGCTGATCGATATCAAAGATCTTCGTTCCATGCTCACCTATGTGGGAGATCATACGAAGGATTACGTGACAGCTTATGGAAATATGACAAAGCAGAGCATCGGGGCAATTGTGCGTACGCTGGTGAACCTGGAGGAGCAGGGCGGAGACGTATTCTTCGGGGAACCGGCGGTGGATGTGCGCGACTGGTTCCGCACGGACGCCGACGGCAGGGGCTATATCAACGTGCTGGCGGCGGACACGCTGATGAATTATCCGGATATGTACGGCACTTTTATGCTTTGGGCGATGTCGGAACTTTTTGAAACGCTTCCGGAGGCCGGGGACGCGGACAAGCCGAAGATGGTATTTTTCTTTGATGAGGCGCATATGCTTTTTAACGGCGCGTCGCCGGAACTGCTTCGAAAGATTGAGCAGGTGGTGAAACTGATCCGCTCTAAGGGCGTAGGTATTTATTTCATTACCCAGAGTCCCTCCGATATTCCAGGGGAGGTGCTGGGACAGCTTGGAAACCGTATTCAGCATGCCCTGCGGGCGTATACGCCGACGGAGCAGAAGGCGCTGAAGGCGGCGGCGGATTCTTTCAGAGAAAATCCTGAATTTAAGACAGTGGAGGTACTGCAGGAGCTTGGCATCGGGGAAGCGCTGGTGTCTGTTCTAGATGAGGAGGGCCGTCCCACAGTAGTGAGAAGATGCAAGATTCTCTGCCCGCAGAGCCGTATGGGAGCCATTACAGATATGGAACGTCAGGCAGCGATTCAGGCAGATGCAATGGCGGCAAAATACGACGAGAGCATCGACCGGGATTCAGCCTATGAGTTTTTGAACCGGAAGGCGGTAGAGGAACAGCAGGCAGAAGAAGCAGAAAAAGCGGCGGAGGAACAGGCAAAGGCGGAGGCTGCGGCCGCGAAGGAGAAGGCAAAGCAGGAAGCAGAGCAGGCGAAAATCCTGGCCCGTCTGGAGGCAGAAAAGGAAAAGGAGAAGAAAAAAGAGGAGGCTGCAGCCGCCAAAGAGCGGGCCAAAGCAGAAGCAGCGGCCGCAAAGGAAGCAGCAAGAGAGGCCAGGGAGAGAGAACGTGCCCACAGAGAAATGATGAAGACGATGGGAAAAGTGGCGACGAATGTGGGCAATCAGCTTGTAAGAGGGCTTTTCAAGAACCTGACGAAAAGGTAAAAAATGTTTGGAGAATGTCATGCCCATATTTTTATGGATGGGCTCAATTACCGCACTGCTGTGGCGGAGCATAAGAACAGCGTGAATATAGAACGCGTCCGGGAACATCTGCGGGCATATCAGGTCTTTGCCATCCCCTTTGTGAGGGATGGCGGAGACCGTTTTGGCGTATCGGAAAAGGCAAAAGAGCTGGCCGGGGAATATGGAATCGACTACCGCACGCCGGTGTTTGCCATTCACAGGATGGGACACTATGGACATATCGTGGGTGTCGGAGCGGAAAGCCTTGGAGATTACCGGGAAAAAGTGGAGGAAGTACGCAGAAGGCACGGCGATTTTATCAAGATCATGGTATCCGGGATTATTGAATACGATTGTTTCGGGCGTCTGAGCGAGGAGGCCCTGGAGCCGGAATGGATTAAGGAGATGATTCATATTGCTCACGCCGAAGGTTTTGCCGTGATGGTGCACGCCAACGGCCGGGAGGCGGTGCTTCCGGCAGTGCTGGCGGGGGCGGACAGCATAGAACACGGAAATTATATTGACGGCGATTGCATGGACGCCATGGCGGATACAGGCTGTATCTGGGTGCCGACAATTGTGACGACGGCCAATCTTTTCGGCTGCGGCCGGTATGAAGATGAAATCCTGAAGAAAATTTATGATATGGAGTGTGAAAACCTGTCCCGGGCCTATGAAAAGGGCGTGCAGCTGGCGCTCGGAAGCGATGCGGGGGCATATATGGTGCCTCACGGAAAAGGCGTCTGCCAGGAGCGGGAAGTGTTTGAACGGGTATTGGGCACTACAGAACAAAAAAGAAAAGCTCTCGGGGAGCATCTGAGAGCGGGAGAGACGAAAATCCGGCAGATGTTCCGGCAGTGAACGGCCGCAGGTCGGATTGAACGGCTGCCGGTGGATTGAGAGCTGGGTGTGTGCTTTTTTCGTGCATTTTAGGGCATTTCAAGGTGCTTCGGGCGCTGAAACTGCTGGCAATTACACATAGTTTATGGTAAAATAGGGAACAATAGGATTATTTGAAATATTCCATCATAAAGGAGGTAATTTTGTGAGAATACTGTTTTTTGGAACGAAAAGCTATGACAAGCAGTTTTTCAATGAAACATGGAAAGAAAAAGAGTATAAGGAGATCGAACTGGATTATGTGGAGACGCTGCTGACGCCGGACACTGCAAGGCTGGCGAAGGGATACGACGCAGTGTGTGCGTTTGTCAACATGGATCTGAGCGCACCGACGGTGGAGATTCTGGCGGAATGTGGAGTGCGGCTGATTCTGATGCGCTGTGCAGGATTCAATAATGTGGATCTTGAGACAGCCAGACAGAAGAATATCACAGTAATGCGCGTGCCGGGATACTCGCCGGAAGCTGTGGCAGAGCATGCGATGGCGCTGGCGCTGACGGCAAATCGCCATACGCATAAATCTTATGTGCGGGTACGTGAAAATGATTTCAGCTTAAACGGTTTGATGGGCGTAGTTCTTCACGGGCGAACGGCCGGTATCGTAGGCACCGGAAAGATCGGAGCGGCCATGGCGCGTATCTGCCACGGGTTTGGAATGAGGGTAATTGCGTATGATGTTTATAAAAATCCGTCGCTGGATTTTGCAGAATATGTGGATCTCGACACACTGCTGGCGGAGTCGGACCTGATCTCCTTACATTGTCCTCTGACAGAGGAAACCCATCATATGATCAACATTGACACGATTGAAAAGATGAAAACGGGGGTAATTCTGGTAAATACCTCCAGAGGTGGTCTGATTAAGACGGATGATCTGATCAAGGGCATCCGGGAAGGAAAATTTTTTGCCGTGGGACTTGATGTGTACGAGGAAGAAAACGGAAGCGTTTATGAGGATTTGTCGGATGCGATTCTGGAGCACTCCACAGTGGCAAGACTTTTGAGCTTCCCGAATGTTATGGTGACTTCCCATCAGGGATTTTTCGCGAAGGAAGCCCTGGAGGCGATCAGCAAAACAACCATGGAAAATGCCCTGAGTTTTATGCAGGGAAAGAAAAATGGCAATGAAGTAGAAGCGTAAAAGCGGATGAGGAGGATGTATTATGAATTACGCGGAAGAATCACTGCGGCTTCATGGCGAGTGGCAGGGAAAAATTGAGGTGGTAAGCCGGGTGCCGGTAAAAACAAAAGACGATCTGTCCCTGGCGTACACGCCGGGAGTGGCCCAGCCCTGTCTGGAGATTCAAAAAGACGTAGAGAAAAGCTATGAGCTGACAAGGCGTCATAATATGTGCCTGGTAGTGACGGACGGTACGGCGGTGCTGGGGCTTGGCGATATCGGCCCGGAGGCCGGTATGCCGGTGATGGAAGGAAAATGCGTGCTGTTTAAGGCTTTTGGGGACGTAGATGCATTTCCGCTCTGCATCAAGAGCAAGGATGTGGACGAGATTGTAAATACGATTTATATGATTTCCGGTTCCTTCGGCGGTGTGAATCTGGAGGATATCTCGGCGCCCAGATGTTTTGAGATTGAGAAAAAACTGAAGGAAAAGTGTGATATCCCGATTTTCCATGACGATCAGCACGGCACAGCAGTGATTACGCTGGCAGGTTTGAATAATGCCCTGAAGCTGGTGGGCAAGAGCAAAGAGAAAGTAAGAATTGTCATCAACGGGGCCGGAGCGGCAGCCATCTCCATCTGTCGCCTTCTGCTCAGCGCAGGGTATCAGAATATCACTCTGTGTGACAGAAACGGCGCTATCTATGCGGGCAGAGAAAGAGGAATGAATCCTGTCAAGGATGAAATGGCGGCTGTGACTAATCTTGAAAAACGTCAGGGAACCCTGGCGGATATGCTGGTGGGAGCAGACGTGTTCATCGGCGTTTCTGCGCCGGGCGTGGTAACGACGGAGATGGTAAAGACTATGGAGAAGGACGCCATTATCTTTGCCTGTGCAAACCCGACGCCGGAGATATTCCCGGAGGATGCGAAGGCAGGCGGAGCAAAGGTCGTAGCTACAGGAAGAAGCGATTTTCCGAACCAGATCAACAATGTGCTGGCGTTCCCGGGAATTTTCAGGGGAACCTTCGACGTGCGTGCCAGAGATATCAACGACGCGATGAAGATTGCGGCGGCAAAGGCTCTGGCGGAGCTGATTACGGAGGAAGAACTGTCGCCCGATTACATTATCCCCAAAGCTTTTGACGAGCGTGTGGGAAAAGCGGTGGCAAAAGCTGTGGCGCAGGCGGCAAGAGATACGGGCGTGGCAAGGCTGTAAACGAAAAGGGCTGGATTTCATACACTAACATATAGCAATATGGGAGGTATGAAATGCAGCCTTTATTAGAATGTAAAAATGTATGTTATTCCTATCATACGCCGTCCGGCGAAACGCCCGCGCTTTCTGATATATCTTTCCAGGCCCGGGACGGCGAGTTCGTCGTGATCGTTGGCCCCAGCGGATGCGGAAAATCTACGCTTCTTTCGTTAATCTGCAATCTGACCCGGCCGGAATCCGGAGAAATTCTGGTAAACGGAAGATCCGTAGATCAGCACGAGGAGTTTCATATTGGATATATGCCCCAGAGGGATCAGTTGTTTGAATGGCGCAATATTTATGGAAATATTACGCTGGGACTGGAGATACAGCGGTGCATGACGGAGGAAAATCTGAAATTTGCAGAGAAAATGATGAGGGAATACGGCCTGTGGGAATTTCGCCATGTAAAGCCAAGCCAGCTTTCAGGGGGCATGCGCCAGAGGGCGGCTCTGATACGCACGCTGGTGCTGCGGCCGTCCCTTCTTCTTCTGGACGAACCGTTTTCTGCCCTGGATTATCAGACGCGGCTGTTTGTGGCGGATGATATCTATCACATTATAAAGAAAGAACATAAGACGGCGGTTCTGGTGACGCATGACCTTGGGGAAGCTGTGAGCATGGCGGACAAAATTATTGTGCTCTCCAACCGGCCTGCCGGCGTAGTGGCGACGGTGGAAGTTTATATGGAAATGGAAAACCGGACGCCGATGAAATCGCGGAACGCTCCTGAATTTAAAGAATACTTTAACCGGATATGGAAGGAGCTGAATACGTATGCGCAGGAGGGATAACAAGATGCAGGTCGCCGGTATTTCCCGGAGACAACAGGAATATCTGAAACAGAGAAGCAGGCACCGGCGCTTTGTAAAGATGATGCGGATACTGCTTCTTTTTGGATTTCTTGTTTTGTGGGAGACGGCAGTCCGTTTTGGATGGATCGACGGCTTTATTTTCAGCAGTCCCGGCAGGATTGCCGGCACGTTTATGGGCATGGTGGAGGATGGGAGCATTTTCAGGCATATGGGGGCCACGCTCTTTGAGACGGTGGCGAGCTTTTTGCTGGTGGTGGTCACAGGGCTTCTGTGCGCTGTCCTTTTGTGGTGCAGCGATAAGCTTTCAGAGATTCTGGAACCCTATCTGGTGGTGCTGAACAGCCTTCCGAAATCAGCGCTGGCGCCTCTTTTGATCGTGTGGCTGGGGGCGAACCGCAGCACAATTATTGTGGCGGGGATGTCCGTAGCGATTTTCGGGACGATTTTAAATCTCTATACGGGGTTTCGGGAAGTGAGCCAGGATAAAATGAAGCTGATTTATACGCTGGGCGGAAGCCGGCGCCATGTGCTCACAAAGGTTGTCCTTCCCAGTACGGTTCCGGCTACGATCAGCATTATGAAAGTAAACATCGGACTCTGTCTGGTGGGCGTGGTGATCGGTGAATTTATCGGCGCCCGCTGCGGACTGGGCTATTTAATTATTTACGGAAGCCAGGTCTTTAAACTGGATTGGGTGCTGATGAGCATTGTGATTCTCTGTGTGATTGCCATGGGCCTGTATGCAGCGATTGGGGCGGCAGAGAAGCAGTATTCAAAAAGATTGTAGAGAAAGATTGCAGGAAGAAAGCTGTTGCGCCAAGCGGGAAGTACCGCTATAATAAAATTACCGGATCTCATTTTTATACAGAGCTGCCGTAAGAAGGAGTGAAACGCATGGATGCAGTTGTTTTGTGCTACAACCTGGAGGAAACGGAAAAAGGAAAAAAGATCGAGCAGATTTTTCGCCTGCTGGGATGCCGCGTACGCCATGTAAAAACAGCCTGGTTTCGCAGCCCTCTTGGCGTTCTGACAGGCATAGCTTCCGGCGAAGAAAACAGCCCGCCGTACTTTGGCGCGGGGTTTTCGGAGGAAATGCTGGTGATGCATCTGCCCGGGGAAGAAATTTTTAAGCTTGCGCTTCAGATGATGAAGCGGGAGCAGGCGGTTGTGGAACTGAAAGCGATTTTAACGCCCTACAATATGAAATGGGATTCCATTGCACTTTATGAGGAACTGTGCCGGGAAAGAGAAGCCGTAACATCGGCCGGGCGCGGGAGCCAGGGTGCAGAAAGAACAGAAAAATAATACGAGAGAGAGGAAAAAAAGATGCAGGAAACAAGACCGTTTGTAGACTGGAAATTGATGGAAGATTTTATGGTGGCCGTCTTTGAAAAAGTAGGCGTGCCCACAGAGGATGCCCGCATCTGTGCGGATGTGCTGCTGGAGAGCGATCGGCGGGGAATTGAAAGCCACGGCTGCAACCGTTTTAAACCGATCTATATCGACCGTATCAACGACGGTATTTTAAATCCGGTAACAGAGTTTGAAGTGGTCAAAGAAACGCCGACGACAGCGGTGGTGGACGGACACAATGGAATGGGTATGGTGATCGGCACAAAAGCCATGCAGATGGCCATCGACAAGGCAAAGCAGTATGGAATGGGCATGGTTGCGGTGCGCAACTCCACGCATTATGGAATTGCCGGATATTACGCGACTATGTGTACGCAGAATAACATGATTGGAATTACCGGAACAAATGCACGGCCCTCCATCGCGCCTACCTTCGGCGTGGAGAACATGCTGGGCACGAATCCGATTACCTTTGGGATTCCCACGGACGAGGAATTTCCCTTTGTGCTGGACTGCGCCACCTCAATTTCCCAGCGCGGAAAAATCGAATTTTATGCGCGAATGGGGATGGATACCCCCGCAGGTATGGTGATCGGCAGGGATGGCACAGCCATGACGGACAGCGTCCAGATTCTTGAGGATCTGAACTGCCAGAAAGCGGCCCTTGCGCCCCTTGGCGGTATCGGTGAGACACTGGCAGGATACAAAGGATATGGATATGCGACGGTGGTAGAGATTTTATCGGCAGCGCTGCAGGCAGGAAGCTTTTTGAAAATGCTTTCCGGCAAGGATGAAAACGGAAACAAAATTCCCTATCCGCTGGGCCATTTCTTTATCGCCATTGATACAGAGGCATTTGTGGGAGCGGAGAGCTTCAAAAAGACAGCGGGCGAAATCCTGCGTCAGCTTCGCGCTTCTCAGAAGGCTCCGGGCGAGGACCGCATCTATACGGCGGGCGAGAAAGAGCACGACGTATGGATGTTCCGCAAGGACAAGGGCGTTCCCGTAGGGGAGGCCGTACAGAAGGAGCTCATTTCCATGAGGGATCAGTACGGCCTGACAGAGTTTAAGTTCCCATTTGAAAAATAAGATATCCGGGGAAGTTACTCCAGCTCAAACGCTCCGGTGTAGAGCTGGTAGTACTTTCCGCGCTGTGCAATCAGCTCATCATGGGTACCGCGTTCAATAATGCGGCCCTGTTCCAGAACCATAATGGCGTCGGCATTGCGGACAGTAGAGAGCCGGTGGGCGATCACGAAAACGGTGCGCCCTTTCATCAGGGCGTCCATGCCCTTCTGAACGATGGATTCTGTACGCGTATCAATACTGGAAGTCGCCTCGTCGAGAATCATGACCGGCGGATCGGAGATAGCGGCCCGGGCAATCGAGAGCAGCTGTCTCTGCCCCTGGGACAGTTCCGCCCCGTTTCCGGAGATTTCTGTCTGATATCCATTAGGAAGCATTTCAATGAAGTCGTGGGCGTTGGCAATTTTTGCCGCCGCATAGACTTCCTCGTCTGTGGCATCCAGTTTGCCGTATCTGATATTTTCCATAATCGTGCCGGAAAACAGGTTCGTGTCCTGCAGAACCATACCGAGGGAACGGCGCAGGTCCGGCTTTTTGATCTTGTTGATGTTGATATCGTCGTAGCGGATTTTTCCGTCGGCCAGATCGTAAAATCGGTTGATCAGGTTGGTGATGGTTGTCTTGCCGGCCCCGGTGGCGCCCACGAAGGCGATTTTCTGGCCTGGTTTTGCGTAGAGTGAGATATTGTGCAGCACAATTTTGTCCGGATTATATCCGAAATCCACATCATAGAAGCGCACGTCGCCTTCCATCTTTTTGTAAGTCAGAGTGCCGTCTCCGTGGCGGTGCTTCCATGCCCACATGCCGGTACGTTCCGGACATTCGGTGAGTTCTCCGTTTTCGTATTTTGCCCGCACCAGTGTTACGTATCCTTCGTCTGCCTCCGGCGTTTCGTCCATCAGATCAAAAATCCGTCCCGCGCCGGCAAGAGCCATAACGATGGAATTAAACTGCTGTGAAATCTGTCCGATCGGATTTGTAAAGGACTTGCTAAGCTGCAGGAAACTGGCGATCATACCGATAGTGATGCCGCCGATGCCGTTTAAGGCCAGAACGCCGCCCACAATGGCGATTACCACGTACTGCAGGTTTCCCAGGTTGCCCATCACGGGCATCAGGATATTTGCATAGCGGTGCGCGTTGGTGGCGTTGCTGCAGAGCTCCTCGTTTAATTTGTCGAAGGCTTCTTTGGAACGCTCCTCATAGTTGAATACCTTCACCACCTTCTGACCGTTGATCATTTCCTCTATATAGCCGTTGGTTCTTCCCAAGGAAGCCTGCTGTTTGACAAAGTATTTTCCGCTGTTTCCGGCAATTTTTCCAGTCACCTTCAGCATAAAGAATACAGACACGGCAACTACCGCCGAAAGGTGCAGGCTGGTGGTCAGCATTGCAATTACAACAGACACAATGGTGATGCCGGAGGACATGATCTGAGTAAGACTCTGGGACAGCATCTGGCGCAGCGTGTCGGTATCGTTTGTATAGTGGCTCATAATATCGCCGAAAGCGTGAGTGTCGAAGTATTTGATGGGCAGCGTCTGCATATGGGAAAACATCTCATCACGGATATTCTTCTGCACGCCCTGGGCAATCGTTACCATCGTCCGGGAATAAAGCAGTGTGGCGAGCACGCCGGACAGGTAGATGGCCGCCATTTTCAAAAGCGTCTGAAACAGAGGGCCGAAATCCGGGCTTGCGGACTGCGTCAGCGGAACCACATAGTCGTCAATCAGCGTCTGAAGAAACAATGACGCGATAACTCCGGTGATGGAGCTGATGAAAATACAGACGAGCACCAGGATCATATGAAATTTATAATCTTTGCCGATATACCCAAGAAGACGCTTCAGGGGAATCATCGGATTCTGCTTTTGGAACATTTCCCGGCGGGCTTCTTTTGAGAGGCCGCGGGCCATAGCTTTTTGATCATCGTGTCTACTCATTGTCGGAATCCCCCTTTACCTGAGAATAGTAAACCTCCTGATAAATGCTGCTGGAGGAGAGCAGCTCGTCATGGGTGCCGACTGCAGAGATTCTGCCGTTGTCCATGACGATAATTTTATCGGCGTTCTGTACGGAAGAAATACGCTGGGCGATGATAATTTTCGTCGTGTCAGGAATTTCCTGGGCAAACGCCTTCTGAATCAGCGCATCCGTGCGGGTATCCACTGCGGAGGTGCTGTCGTCGAGAATCAATATTTTTGGCTTCTTTAAAAGTGCCCTGGCAATGCAGATGCGCTGCTTCTGCCCGCCGGATACGTTGGAGCCGCCCTGTTCAATGTATGTGTCATACCCATCCGGGAAGGCTTTGATAAAATCGTCGGCCTGGGAGAGGCGGCAGGCATGAATCATTTCTTCGTCGGTAGCCCCGGCATTTCCCCAGCGCAGATTTTCTTTGATTGTACCGGAGAACAGAACATTTTTCTGCAGTACCATGGATACCGCATCACGAAGAACTTCAAGATCGTACCGGCGTACGTCGATGCCGCCCACCTTCAGAACGCCCTCCGTTACGTCATAGAGACGGGGAATCAGCTGCACCAGGGTACTTTTGGCGCTGCCGGTGCCGCCGATAATTCCCACGGTTTCCCCGGCTTTGATGTCAAGCTGTATATCTTTGAGGCTTAAACGCTCCATGTCCTTTGAATAACTGAAGGAGACGTGCTCAAAGGTAATGCTGCCGTTTGGCACCTCCATGACGGGATTGCTGACATCTGCAATGTCCGGCTGTTCCTCAAGCACCTCGCTGATACGCTCCACAGAGGCTTTTGACATCGTTACCATAACAAAGATCATTGAGAGCATCATCAGGCTCATCAGAATCTGCATGGTATAAGTAAACATGGACGTCAGCTCTCCGGTGGTCATCGTGCCGGAAACGATCATATGGGCGCCGAACCAGGAGATCAGAAGCATACAGGCGTACACGCAGGACTGCATGGCGGGAGAGTTAAACGCAAGAATTTTTTCTACTTTGTTGAAATCCTTATAGATGCTGCCGGAGATTTCGTCAAATTTCTGGTTTTCAAAATCTTCCCGCACAAAGGATTTGACCACGCGGATGCCGTGTACATTTTCCTGCACAACATTATTCAGTTTATCGTAGGTTTTAAATACCCGCATAAAGATCGGGTGGGCAATTTTGATAATAAAGCCGAGAATCAGCCCCAGAACCGGAATGATTGCCAAATAAATCAGAGCCAGCCGGGCATTGATTTTGCAGGCCATGATAAAAGCGGATATCAGCATGATCGGCGCCCGCACAGCAACGCGGATGACCATCTGATAGGCGTTTTGTACATTGGTGACGTCCGTCGTCAGCCTCGTCACCAGACTGGAGGCGGAAAACCGGTCAATGTTGGTAAAGGAAAAATCCTGCACCTTATAAAACATTTTTTTTCGGAGATTTTTTGCAAAACCGGAACTTGCCACTGCGGCAAAATTGCCCGAGAGGACGCCGCAGGCAAGGGAGGCCATGGCGGCCGCCACAAGGAGAACGCCGTAGAACAGAATCATATCCATGTTTCCCAGCGTAATGCCCTGATCGAGCAGGCTTGCCATTAAAAGCGGTATGAGAACTTCCAGAATCACCTCCAGCGTGACGGACACAGGCGCCAGAATGGAGGCCTTTTTGTACTCTCCAATGCAGCCAAGTAAATTTTTCATTGAATCACACATCCTTTCTAAACTTCCATATGTTCTGTATTATCAATCAGAATTTTCAGCATACGCAGCAGCTCCTTTCGCTCCTGCTCGGTAAAGCAGCTGTTCAGAGAACTCTCAAATTCCGAGAGCAGGCTCTTTACCTGCCGGCTTGTTTGCTCGCCCTTTTCCGTGAGGATAAGTTTTTTCAGGCGCGCATCGCCGGGCACCGGGCAGCGCGCTACAAAGCCGTTTTCCTCCAGATGAGAAATGACGCTGGTGACAGAGGAGCGGCGGATGCCAAAGGACTTTTCAATGTCCCGCTGAAAAACGTCCTCCCCGCGCTGCGCCGCGCGGTCCAGGTGGCCGAGAATACGTCCCTGAATCCCTGACAGGCCGTAGCGGGCCAGAAAACTGTCTGTGCTGCGCCTGATTTGGTGAGAGGCAATGTTAATATACATGCCGATATGCTCTGTTTTACACATAGATACACCTCTTTTTGTTCGAAATCGAAATGTTAGAAACAAAACATATTTTACGGAGAAAATCCGGATTTGTCAACAGCAAAATTCAGAATGACAAAAGGGTATCGGAATCGCGCTAATAAATAATTGTATTTTGCGGGAACTTCTGGTATACTTATTTTAATTGAATTTGTGACGTCAGAATAAAATATCATCCGGCGTCATTACGTAAGAAAGAGAGGCAGATAATTATGAGTATTGTTTTTGACAAATCCCTGGAAACAGGAAACGAGCTGATCGACAGCCAGCACAAAGAGCTGATCGCCAGAGTAAATAAGCTTACCGAGGAATGTGCGCAGGGAAAAGAAAAAAATGTGGCGGTTCAGACGCTGGACTTTTTGATGGATTATACGGAGTTCCACTTCCGGGATGAGGAAAAACTTCAGGAAGAACACGGCTACCCGCAGCTTGCAGAGCACAGAGAGCAGCATAAGGCTTTTGAAAAGGCTGTGGATGAGCTCCGGGAGATGCTTGAGGAGGAAGAAGGCCCCAGCGAAGCTTTTGTGGCGGCAGTGAAGAAAAACGTGGTAGACTGGCTGATTCATCATATTCAGGGATGGGATAAAAAAGTGGCTGAATACGTTCGCGGAAATTGAGGGCGTTTAAAGCAAAATACTTGTACGGGGAAAAGGAGAAGGGAAAATGAGCAAATTTGTAATCAGAGAAACAGCAACTGGCATTAAGTTTGACCTGGTAGCAGGAAACGGCGAACCGATAGGCACCTCGCAGGTGTATGCCAGCAAGGCAACGTGCAAAGCGGGAATCGAGAGCGTAAAGCGCGTGGCGCCCGTTGCAAAGATGGAGGATCAGACGGTGGAAAACTGGGAAAAGGTAACGAATCCCAAGTTTGAAATCTACATAGACGCCGCCGGTGAACCGAGATTTCGTCTGAGGGCTGCAAACGGCCAGGAAATTCTGGCTTCTCAGGCATATTCCTCAAAGGAAGCCTGCGAAAAAGGAATCGCCAGCGTGGTGAAAAATGCTCCGGAGGCAGAGGTCACGGAAAAAGAGAAATAAGAAACGCAGAGAGGGATCATATGAATCAGCGCAATTACCAGCGGGAACTTGATAAGATCCTTGCAGGGCTGGCACAGAAAGAACAGGTGCCGGTCCTGTTTTTGCATAGCTGCTGCGCACCCTGCAGCAGCTATGTGCTGGAATATCTGTCAAAGTATTTTCAGATCACGGTATTTTATTACAATCCAAACATATATCCGAGAGAGGAATACGAAAAGAGGGTTCAGGAGCAGAAGCGCTTTATCAGGGAGCTTCCTGCAGAATATCCAATTTCCTTTATGGAGGGAGAATTTGACGACAGCCGTTTTTATGAATGTACAAGGGGCATGGAAAAAGAGCCGGAGGGGGGAGCGCGCTGCCTGAAATGTTACCGCCTGCGCCTGGAGGAAACGGCGCGCCTGGCGGCGGTGCAGAAGGCGGACTTTTTTGCCTCGACACTGACAATCAGCCCTTTGAAAAACGCGGGGGCGATCAATGAGATTGGCGAGGCTCTGGCCCTGGAATATGGCGTTTCCTGGCTTCCCTCGGATTTTAAAAAGAAGAATGGGTTTAAGCGTTCCGGAGAACTGTCCAGGGAGTATGGACTGTACCGGCAGAATTATTGCGGATGTGTATTTTCAAAAAGGCCGGGAGAGCCGAATAATGCTTGATACTGCGGAAAAAGTATGGTAAACTCCGTATGTGGCAGAGGTATGTCTTTGCCAGCAGGACAGAAATTGTTACGGAAGGAAGAAAATTTATGGCACAGTTATGGGGCGGTCGTTTTACCAAACAGACCGACGACCTGGTATACCGCTTTAATGCGTCTGTTTCCTTTGACCAGAGATTCTACCGGCAGGATATTCAGGGCAGTATGGCCCATGTAAAAATGCTCGCCGCTCAGGGAATCCTGACCGAAGATGAACAGACGAAAATCCTTGAGGGACTGAAGGAAATCCTTGAGGATGTCGAGAGCGGAAAACTGAAAATTACCGAGGAGTATGAGGATATTCACAGCTTTGTGGAGGCAAAGCTGACGGAGCGCGTGGGAGAGGCGGGAAAGAAGCTCCACACGGGGCGCAGCCGCAACGATCAGGTGGCGCTGGATATGAAGCTGTATGTGCGCGATGAAGTGAAAGAGGTTGACGGGCTGCTTGAAAAGCTGCTGGAAACGCTGCTTAAAATGATGGAGGAGCACATGTCCACATATATGCCGGGCTTTACGCACCTGCAGAAAGCCCAGCCGGTCACGCTGGCCCATCATCTTGGCGCGTATTTTGAAATGTTTAAGCGGGACCGTATGCGCATGGAAGACATTTACAAAAGGATGAATTACTGCCCGCTTGGAAGCGGTGCTCTGGCGGGTACCACATATCCTCTGGACAGAGAATATACGGCCAGACTTTTGGGATTTGAGAAAGCCACGGTAAACAGTATGGATTCCGTGTCGGACCGGGATTATCTGATAGAATTTCTGGCGGCGCTTTCCACGATCATGATGCATTTGAGCCGGTTCTGCGAGGAGATCATTATCTGGAATACCAATGAGTACCGTTTTGTGGAAATTGATGATGCATACAGCACCGGAAGCAGTATTATGCCGCAGAAAAAGAATCCTGATATCGCGGAACTGATCCGGGGAAAGACAGGGCGTGTCTACGGTGCTCTGACGGCGCTTTTGACGACGATGAAGGGACTGCCCCTTGCATACAATAAGGATATGCAGGAGGACAAGGAATTTGCTTTTGATGCGATTGACACAGTAAAGGGCTGTCTTGTGCTGTTTGATGGTATGATCTCTACCATGAAATTCAATAAAGAACGCATGGAGGAAAGCGCAAAGAACGGCTTTACCAACGCCACGGATGCCGCAGATTATCTGGTGAATCACGGAGTACCCTTCAGGGACGCCCATGGAATTGTGGGGAAACTGGTGCTTTTGTGCATAGAAAAAGGAATTTCTCTTGACGAACTTGAACTTGGGGAGTATAAGAAATTAAGCCCTGTGTTTGAGGAAGATATTTACGAGGCGATCAGCATGAAAACCTGTGTGGAAAAAAGATGCACGCAGGGAGCTCCCTCCAGGGCGGCGATGCAGCAGGCAATTGCAGCAGAAAGGGCGTATCTGGAGGAAAAGAGGAGGATATTATGAGCGAAAAGTTGAAGGTTGGAATTTTGGGAGCAACAGGAATGGTAGGCCAGAGATTTATTTCTCTTTTGGAGAATCATCCCTGGTTTGAGGTCGTTACGCTGGCGGCAAGTCCGCGAAGCGCAGGAAAAACGTATGAGGAAGCCGTAGGCGGACGCTGGAAGATGACGACGCCCATGCCGGAGGCTGTAAAGAATATTGTAGTAATGAACGTAAATGAAGTGGAGAAAGTAGCTGCAGGCGTGGATTTTGTCTTTTCGGCTGTGGATATGTCAAAGGAGGAAATCAGGGCTATCGAGGAAGAATACGCAAAGACAGAGACGCCGGTGGTTTCCAACAACAGCGCTCACCGCTGGACGCCGGATGTGCCGATGGTGATCCCGGAAATCAACCCGGAACATTTTGAAGTGATCGAATTTCAGAAGAAGCGCCTCGGAACAAAGAGGGGATTTATTGCCGTAAAACCGAACTGCTCCATTCAGAGCTATGCGCCCGCGCTGGCTGCATGGAAAGAGTTTGAGCCTTATGAAGTGGTTGCAACGACGTACCAGGCAATTTCCGGAGCAGGAAAAACTTTCAAGGACTGGCCGGAGATGGTGGAGAATATTATTCCCTACATTGGAGGAGAGGAAGAAAAATCCGAGCAGGAACCCCTGCGTATTCTGGGAAAAATTGAGAACGGGGTGATCGTAAAGGCTGCGGAGCCGAAGATTACCTGCCAGTGTATCCGTGTGCCGGTATTAAACGGCCATACGGCGGCTGTGTTTGTAAAATTCAGAAAGAAACCCACAAAGGAACAGCTGATCGAGAAGCTTGAGAATTTTTCAGGACTTCCCCAGGAAAAGGAGCTTCCCAGCGCGCCGAAGCAGTTTATTCGGTATATGCAGGAGGAAAACCGGCCTCAGGTAAAGGCGGATGTAGATTACGAGAATGGTATGGGAGTTTCCATCGGAAGACTCCGCGAAGATACTGTGTATGATTATAAATTCGTGGGACTTTCCCACAATACCGTCCGCGGCGCGGCCGGCGGCGCTGTTCTGTGCGCCGAGGCATTAAAAGCGCTGGGGTATATCACAAAGAAGTAGATTGTTTTAGGGGATGCGCTGATGATACGATTTAAAAACCTGACAAAGCAATACGAGGATGGGACGGGAATCTTTGATTTCTCTTTCGAGGTGGAAGAAGGGGAGGTCTTTGGGCTGATTGGCTCTGAGGGCTCCGGCAAAACCACCGCCCTTCGTATGCTTATGGGGTTTGAGAGCGCTACGAAGGGCAGGTGCGCCATCAATGGGAAGGACTGCCGGAAGGCGGCGTTATATCTGCACAAAATGATTGGATATCTGCCGGAGGAGATTGCCCTCCCGTCCGTAATGACGGGAAGGCAGTTTCTGCGTTCTCATGCGGAAATGAGGGGCATTAAAAATATGGAGCGCCTGTTTGAAAGCGCTCTGCGTCTGGGCTTGAATGTGGATGAAAGGATTGGGAAAATGTCTCCGGAAAGCCTGCAGAAAACAGGAATAGTCTGTGCATTAATGCACAATCCTTTTGTTCTTTTGCTGGATGATCCCTTCCAAAATCTGGATGCAGGTGCCCGCAGCGCTTTGGTGGATATCATTCTGGAGGAAAAAGAGAACAGAAAAATGATCCTCATCACATCATCAAGCGTGGATATTGCAGATCTGGTCTGTGACCGCGCGGCACTGCTGGAACGGGGAAATATTGTCTATATTGCGGATATCGAAAATATGCGGGATAATATGTACCGGAATTATCTGATCCGATTTGCCACAGAGCGGGCGGCAATGCAGTTTTCAAAGGAACCTTTTGAAGTCAAAAGCATAAAAGACCGAAATCTGGTGGTATCGATTCAGGGAGAACTGCTCCCATTGATTCGCGCGCTGTCAAATTATCATGTCACAAGCATCGAGCCGGTTTCCCTGAAGCTTGAGGAGGCGTTTGTACACATTTACGGAGGCAATGTCCATGCTTAATTTTGCGGTTTTGAAACAGGATTATATCATCTCCAGACGGACGCTGCTGGTGTGCGGAGTGCTTCAGATACTCAGCCTGATTCTGGCGGCGGTGATCCGCAATCTGCGCCTGATTCAGATTGCCGACGTATTTTTTGACACGCTGCCGGTGGTTGTCATTCCAATGATAATGCAGATCGTCCTGGTCTATGAGGTTGTGCGGAGGCAAGATATGGACACAACCATGCAGCTTATTCTCTCCACCGGGATCAGTCCGTCTCAGGTGATTACGACAAAAATTATTTTTTTACTGCTGAATAATCTGCTTTTGTTTACATGTTCCATGTTGTTCGGCTGTGTGGCTCATGTGTATGATCTGACCGGAGTATGGCATCAGGATACGTATATTATTCTGAATCTGGGGGGCATGTGCCTGCAGGTATTTACCGGAGGGTGGTGCTTTCTGGCGGCCTGTGTGAAGAAGCCGCCAAAATCACACTTTTATGAGGCGGCGGCCGGGATACTGCTTGTACTGTATCTGGTGTATCTGGCCTATTATCTGGTGCCGGGACTGTTTTTCCTCAAATATTTTACGGTATTCAGTCTGTTCTCTCAGGAGATGTTTGCAAAGGGTTCCCTTGGAGCCTTTGTGACGTCTTTAATATTTGCGGTTTTAGGCGCTGTCTGCTTTCTGGCGGGCAAATATCTGTTTTGCAGCCGGGGCGGGGCGCTGTGATTTCTATTTGAATGAGAGTATTTTATGGCAAAATCATTATTTATAGCAGAAAAACCCAGTGTAGCCCAGGAATTTGCCAAGGTGCTGAAGATTAATGCAGCCAGGCGGGACGGCTATCTGGAGGGGGAGAATACAATTGTTACCTGGTGCGTAGGGCATTTGGTGACGATGAGCTACCCCGAGGTTTATGATGAAAAATATAAAAAATGGAGTCTGTCAACTCTTCCGTTTCTGCCGGAACATTTCCTGTATGAAGTGATCCCGGGCGTGGCGAAGCAGTTTCAGATTGTAAGCGGACTGCTGAACCGCAGCGACGTGGAGAATATTTATGTCTGCACTGACTCCGGGCGGGAAGGAGAGTATATTTACCGCCTGGTGGAGCAGCAGGCAGAGGTGGACATAAAGAAAAAGCACAGGTTCCGGGTGTGGATTGATTCTCAGACAGAGGAGGAGATACGCCGTGGAATTAAAGAGGCGAAGGATCTGTCGGAGTACGATCATCTGGCGGATGCGGCTTATCTGCGGGCGAAAGAAGACTATCTGATGGGGATTAACTTCTCCCGTCTGCTCACGCTTAAATACGGCGGCACGATCTCAAACTATCTGAACACGCGCTATACGGTGGTCTCGGTAGGCAGGGTGATGACCTGCGTGCTTGGTATGGTAGTTCGCCGGGAGCGGGAGATACGTCAGTTTGTGAAGACGCCCTTTTACCGTGTGGTCAGCACCATGGAGTATGGGGGAAAGGACTTTGAGGGCGAATTTCGGGCGGTGGAAGGTTCCGCGTGGTTTCAGTCCCCGAAGCTTTATAAGGAAAATGGCTTTAAAGAGAGAAAGGACGCCGAAGCACTGATTGCCGGACTGACGGAGCATCAGCCGCTGCAGGCAGTAACTGAGAGCGTCGAGCGAAAAAAGGAGAAGAAAAATCCTCCGCTTCTCTTTAATCTGGCGGAGCTTCAGAATGAGTGCTCCAGGCTTTTTAAAATCAGTCCCGACGAGACACTTCGGGTGGTACAGGAGCTTTACGAAAAAAAGCTGGTCACTTACCCGCGAACAGACGCCAGGGTGCTTTCTTCGGCAGTGGCAAAGGAGATTTCAAAAAATATCAGGGGCCTGTGCGGTTATGCTCCTGCAGCGGAATTTGCAAAAGAAATACTGGAGCAGGGCAGCTTTCGCGGCATAGCCCGTACCCGCTACGTGGATGACAAGCAGATCACCGACCACTACGCGATTGTTCCCACAGGGCAGGGAATCAATGGGATTGATAGGCTGCCTGAGCGGGCGGCAAAGGTCTATGAAGTGATTGCGAGAAGATTTTTGAGCATTTTTTATCCGGCGGCGGTTTACCGCAAAATCAGTATTGTGACGGCGATAGGAAAGGAAAAATTCTTTTCTTCCTTTAAAGTGCTGGAGGAGCCGGGGTATCTGAGAGTGGCCGGCATGAAAACCGCCGGGGAGGAAACGGCAGATCAGAGTTTCATAAAGGCTATGGAGCGCCTCAGAAAAGGCACCTTGCTGGAAGTAAAAAAACTGGAAATCAAAGAGGGCGAAACATCGCCGCCCAAGCGCTATAATTCAGGCTCTATGATTCTGGCTATGGAAAATGCGGGACAGCTGATCGAGGACGAAGAACTTCGGGAACAGATTCGTGGCAGCGGTATCGGCACCAGCGCCACAAGAGCCGAAATTCTTAAAAAGCTCATTGGGAATAAGTATATTTCCCTGAACAAAAAGACACAGATTCTGACGCCGACGCTGCTTGGCGAGATGATCTTTGACGTGGTGAACAGTTCTATCAGATCTCTTTTAAACCCTGACCTGACAGCAAGCTGGGAAAAGGGACTGACCTATGTGGCGGAGGGAACAATCACGTCAGAGGAATATATGACAAAATTAAATCAGTTTGTCCGCAGCCGTACAGAAAACGTGCTGAATACAAATATTCATTATGAACTGCGAAATGTATTTGACGCCTCGGCCCGGTTTTATAAGAGCAAAAAGCCGGCGCGCGAAGGTGCGGGACAAAACAGTAACAAAAAAGGAGAAAACAGATATGGAAACAGCAAAAATAGCAAATATGTATACCCTGACGGAAACCATAGCGGCGAAACTGTTTGAAGGAGCGGTTTATCCCTGGGAGGTACTTCCGAAGATCGGCAGCTTTATCGTAGAGCTGGGGGAAACTTTGAGTGAAGAAGAATACGAAAAGCGGGGAGAAAACGTGTGGATTGCAAAGTCCGCGGAGGTGGCGCCCACAGCATGCATCAACGGCCCTGCAATCATCGGCAGAAACGCCCAGGTGCGCCACTGCGCATTTATCCGGGGCAATGCCATCGTGGGGGAAGGAGCCGTGGTGGGCAACTCCACAGAGCTTAAGAATGTTGTCCTGTTTAATAAGGTGCAGGTGCCTCATTACAATTATGTAGGGGATTCTATCCTGGGATATAAAGCCCATATGGGCGCCGGGAGCATCACCTCGAATGTGAAGTCCGATAAAACGCTGGTAGTGGTAAAGGACAAAGAAGAACAGATTGCCACGGGCTTAAAAAAATTCGGAGCCATGCTGGGCGATAATGTGGAGGTGGGCTGCAATTCTGTGCTTAATCCCGGAACGGTAGTGGGCCGGGACTCCCAGATCTATCCGGTGTCCTGCGTGCGGGGCGTGGTGGCGCCGGGAAGCATTTATAAGAAACAGGGAGAGATCGTGGAAAAGCGCTAAAAAGCATGAAACAGCGCCAAAAA
>JAUNFZ010000002.1:0-29981 GCA_030524785.1 Eubacteriales bacterium | reverse complement strand
CAGCATAGAAGTTACAGAGAGGGAGGAGCAGCTTTTGGCTACTCCTCCACAATTGTATTCAGCCAGATTCCTTTTTTCACAAGAATAAATCCAATCACGCATTTTACAAATTCCGCTGCCTGCACGGCAAAATATACCGCAACGATTGGAAGGTCGGTAAAGTGGCTCAGGCAGTAGGCCAGAGGTACATTTACCACCCACATATAAACGCTGTCGAAGAAAAAGGTAATCATCGTTTTGCCGCCGGAGCGCAGGGTGAAGTAAGAAGCATTTGTAAAAGCCGGCAGCGGCATCAAAAGAGCCGTTACCAGAATAAACTGCCCGGCGAGCGAGCGCACCTCGGCGGAGGTGTTGTAAAAATCTGGAAAGATGTTATGAAACAGAGCCATAATAATGCCCGTGCCGGCGCTGCACAGCACAGAGAATACCGTCATACGCGTGGCGGCCTGCCGGGCCTCCCGGATACGGCCGGCGCCAAGAAGCTGTCCGAGGATGATGGCCACGGTATTTCCCATGGCAATAAATACAATATTAAAAATATTGGACAGGGTGCTGTTGATATTCATGGCGGCCACCACGGAGAGACCGCGAATGGAATAACACTGCAAAAGCATAGCGATGCCTCCGGACCAGAACGCCTCATTCAGCAGCAGAGGCGTTCCTTTTACGGTTATTTCCCGAACAAGATGAGCCGGTATGCGCATGGAGCGGTAAAGCCCCACGACGTAAAGGTTCTTTTCTTTGTGCCTGTGCGTCCAGATGATGACAATAAAACATTCCGTAAAGCGGGAAATGACCGTGGCGATGGCGGCTCCTGTGACGCCCAGGGCAGGGGCGCCGAAATGGCCGAAAATCAGTATGTAATTCAAACAAAGGTTGACAGCGACTGCAGCGATGCCTGCTGTCATGGGCAGAAGCGTCTCGCCGTTTTCACGCAGCGTGGAGGAATAAACGTTGGACAGTGCAAAGGGAATCAGTCCCACCAGCATCACCGACAGATATTCCTTTCCATAGGCCAGCGCTTCTGCGGCACTGCCGGCGTTTGCCTGTCCCTTCAGATACAGGCTGATCAAAGGCTCTCCGCCAAAAATAAAAATCAAAAAGGCGCAGGCGGAGATAAGGGCCGTAATCCAGAGCTTAAAGCGCACCGTATAACGGATGCCGCGCTGGTCGCCTTTCCCTACGAACTGTGCCGTGAAAATGCCGGCGCCGGAGGTTCCGCCAAACAGGCAGAGATTGTAGACAAAGATCAATTGGTTGACGATGGACACACTGGACATCTGTATAGTGCCTACCTGTCCTACCATAATATTATCTAAAAGCGCCACGAAATTTGTAATGGCGTTCTGTATCATGATCGGTATGGCGATGGTCAGCATAGAGCGGTAAAATCTGCGGTCGCCGAAGTAATTTGACAGATTCATGGTTCATATATCCTTTCTGCGCGTACGCCGCGCAATCATCAGTCTAACATAAAGAGCCCTGTATGGCAATAAAAAATTTATACAATAAGTGTTGAATGAAATCATAATTTGTGATAAATTAGAGACAGATGTGAAATCGCTCGCACTGTGGGGAAAATTACAAAAATAAGGTTGACATTTCAGGAAAAATAATATAGTATTGAAAAGAAAACGAACATAAGTTCGCACAAGGAGAACGGATATGATAAAAGAAGAAAAGAAAAAAGCATTGGATGCAGCGCTTACACAGATAGAAAAACAGTTTGGCAAGGGCTCGGTGATGAAGCTTGGCGATTCGGGGAAAAATCTTAATGTGGAGACGATTCCCACAGGCTCCCTTAGCCTGGATATTGCCCTTGGCATGGGCGGAATCCCCAAAGGAAGAATTGTGGAGATTTATGGACCGGAGTCCAGCGGAAAAACTACTGTGGCGCTCCATATGGTGGCGGAGGTGCAGAAAAGAGGCGGTGTGGCCGGCTTTATCGATGCGGAACACGCCCTTGATCCTGCGTATGCGGCAAAAATTGGTGTGGATATCGACAATCTCTATATTTCCCAGCCGGACAACGGCGAGCAGGCAATGGAGATTACGGAAACGCTGGTGCGTTCCGGGGCAGTGGATATTATTATTGTAGACTCTGTGGCGGCTCTGGTGCCGAAAGCAGAGATTGACGGCGATATGGGAGATTCCCATGTGGGTCTGCAGGCGCGTCTGATGTCCCAGGCTTTGCGTAAGCTTACGGCGGTCATCAGCAAATCAAACTGCGCGGTTATTTTTATCAACCAGTTGAGGGAAAAGATTGGCGTTATGTTCGGGAATCCCGAAACGACCACCGGCGGACGCGCTCTGAAATTCTATTCCTCTATCCGCCTGGACGTCAGAAGGGTGGAAACCTTAAAGCAGTCGGGAGAAGTCATTGGAAACCATACCAGGGTAAAAGTGGTAAAGAATAAGATTGCACCGCCCTTTAAGGAGGCGGAATTTGATATCATGTTCGGCCAGGGAATTTCCAGAGAAGGCGATATTGTAGATTTGGCGGCAAACCTTGGAATTATTAATAAGAGCGGCGCGTGGTATGCCTACAATGATTCCAAGATAGGCCAGGGACGCGAGAACGCAAAGGCATTTCTGAGAGAGCATCCGGATGTGATGGATGAAGTGGAGGCAAAAGTGCGGGAACACTATGGTCTTCCGGTTGACAATGCAAAGACGGCGGAGGATGCAGCAGAGAGCAAAGAAGGAAAAGACGCTTTGCAGTAGAGCAGACGGGATGGGAGCGGCTGAATGGAATACGATTTAAAAAAGCGCGCCAAGCTGCGCTGTATGCATCTTCTGGAGCGCAGAGACTATACAGAGAAGCAGCTTCGGGATAAACTGCGCATGGGTAAAACGGAGTATCCGCCGGAGGTCATAGACGAGGCCATTGCTTATGTGAAAAGCTATCATTATGTGGACGACGCCCGTTATGCCCGGCAGTATGTAGAGTACAAAAAGGAAAAAAAGAGCAGGCGTCAGATAGAACAGGAATTGTTTGAGCGCGGTGTAAGCCGCGCTCTTATTGAACAGGCTTTTGAACAGACAGAGCAGGTGCCGGAGCAGGAACTGATCCGCAGGTGGATGGAAAAAAAGCATTTTGATCCGTCCGAGGCAGATTTGGCACAGAAGCGGCGCATGTATGCATTTCTTGCAAGAAAAGGGTTTTCCGCTTCAGCCATTTCAGAAATGATGCGCATAACCGAGTAAGGGAGGAGCACGGGCAGCCGGAAACAACAGGTACGGTTCAGTTGTGGCCACCTTACAAACGAGTAAGGACAAAAGCACCGGCAGCCGGAAACTGCGGCAGAGTGATGCAAAAAGAAGAACGTCTGCCGTCTTCACAGAGGGATGCCGGGCGGCGGGGAGAAGGAATATTGACTTTGGAATTTGCGCAGGTTATAATCAAGATATTCTTGGAATAACTGTTTTGCAATTACGTCCGGCAGGGCAAACACATAGGCATATGTCTGCCCTGCTGTTATTATTCTGGAGGAAACTGTAATGAAAAGAAATACAATGGCAAAAACGGAAGTGAAAAAAAACCGTATTGCCTATTTCTATTATACGCTGCTGTTTTTGGCAGCGTTGTCTACCATCCTGATCTGGTTTTTACGCTATCATAAGTCCATGGTCTGGGACTGCGACGGCCTTTACCAGCATTTTAACAGTTTTGTCTATTACGGAAAATACCTGCGGGGAATTATAAAAAATCTTCTGGAAAATCATACGTTGTCGGTTCCCATGTGGGATATGAGTATTGGCTATGGGGCGGATATTCTGACAACGCTGAATTATTATGTTATGGGTGATCCGCTGACACTGCTCTCTGTGTTTGCATTTCCGGAAATTGCCGAATATGTGTATGGTTTCGTGGTAGTTCTGCGTCTGTATCTGGCGGGGGCTTTTTTCCTTATGTTCTGCCGTTCCCATGGAAAGGAAAACGCCGCTTCCCTGCTGGGAACGCTGGTATACTGTTTTTCCGGATATGGAATCTTCCTGTTTTCACGCCATCCGTTCTTTATTAATCCGATGGTGTATTTTCCGCTGATATTGATGGGAATCGACAGGATTTTTAAGAGAAAGAGTCCGGCGCTGTTTATTGTCATGATTGCCGTCAGCGCGATCAGCAATTTTTATTTTTTCTATATGAGCTGTATTCTGATGTTCCTCTATGCGGTATTCGTTTATCTGAAACAATTCGGCCGCATACGCCTTAAGGAACTGCTCTCATGGTTTTTTAAGTTTGTCGGCTTTTTTGCTGTCGGCGTGGGCATCTCAATGGTTACGCTGCTTCCGGTGGCAATGAATCTGCTGAGCACGAATCGGATGAACACGGATAACAATGTATCGCTTTTTTATCCTCTGGCCTATTATGTGAGAATGGCCGGAGACTTTTTCGGAGCTGACTATGTGAGCGCCACTACAAGGTACTATTCGGTGCTGGGCTTTCTTCCCCTAGTTATGGTAGCTGTTTTTCTGATGCTTGGAAAAGGACGAAAGTATGCGTATCTGCGGTCAGGATTCCTTCTTTTGAATGTATTTCTCATGTTTCCGGTTTTCGGCTATGTGATGAATGGATTTTCCTATGTGTCAAACCGCTGGATCTGGGGATACGATATGCTGCTGGCTTATATTGTGGTCAATGTGTACCCGGAGATGTTTAGGACGACGCCTAGGGAGAGATGGCGAATACTGGCGCTTAGCGCAGTCTGCGGCGCAGTCATTCTAATGCTTCCAAGGCAGCGGACGCTGCATAACTGCACTGCAATTGCTATGCTGATGGTACTCTGTGCGGCGTTTGTGTTTTACGAAAAATTTCCGAAGAAGGGGAAGGGATTTTCCGTATTTTTATATGGAATGTCCCTGGCGGGAATTGCTGTAAACGTATTTTTCCTGTATTCGCCGGACAGGACGGGAGTGATTACTGAATTTAGAGACAAGGGCAGGCCCTATGAATTGCTGACAACTTCCAGTGAGTTTTATCAGGTGAAGGAGCTGGAGGACGGCGAAACATTTTACCGTTACGACCAGTATGGTATTACTGCCCATGAAAATACCTCCATGCAGAACCGGACGTACAGCACGGACTTTTACTTCAGTACGCCCAACGGAGCAGTCAGCGAATACTTTAATAAGCTGTGCGTGGCAGTCCGCCTGGAGCAGATGTATGATAACCTGGATGGGCGGGCAATTCTCGACAGGCTGGCGGGAGTCAAATATTTTCTGGTGAAAGAGGGAAATGAATCCTGCGGACCTTATTCCTTTGATACAGTGGCATCGCAGAAAGGCAAATACACTGTGTATCAGACGGAGGAAGTGCTTCCCTTTGGATATACTTATGCGTACTCCATTTCAGAGGACGCCTTTGAAGAAATGTCGCTGGAGGAGCGGCAGCAGGCTCTGCTGCAGGGAGCAGTTACGGCAGAATTTGAACTTCCGGAGGCGGAGCTTACGTTTAACGATAAAAAGGCGGATATTTCCATAACCGCTGATGAAAATATACGCCTGGACGGAAACCGCGTAGAGGTGCTTAAAGGAAATGCGAAGCTTACTATTTCCTTTGAGGGAACGGCAGACTGCGAAACGTATCTGGTGCTGAAAAATCTGCAGTATGAGGGCAAAGTAAAGAACTTTACGTTAAAAACAAAAATGGGGGACGCGAAGAAGTCTTTCCCGATCTATACGAATAAACACAGCTTTTACAGCGGAAAAAAGGACTTCTCAATGAATATGGGATATTCTCAGGAGGCGCCTTCGCAGATTACGCTGAGCTTTTCGGCGGTCGGCGTTTATACCTGGGACGACCTTTATGTGGCGGAACAGCCCATGGAAAATATTGATGAGCAGACGGCACTGCTGGGACAGGATGTGATGGAGAATGTAAAGTTTCTGAATAATCGGATCACAGGCACCATCGAATTGGACAGCAGTAAAATGCTGACCTTTCCTATGGCGTACAGCAAAGGCTGGTCGGCCAGAGTGGACGGAGAGGAGTACGAAGTAAAACAGGTCAATTTGATGTACTGCGGTCTGGAATTGCCGCCCGGCTCCCATGAAATTGAGCTTGTTTACAGAACGCCGTACCTGAGCGCAGGGTGTGCGGTATCGCTGCTCAGTTTCCTTGTGCTGGCAGTTCTTGTACTGAGGGAGCGTAGGAAGAAGAATCAGGGGATAAAGTGATTTTGCTTATAATTAGTGCCGGAAATCAATTAATTTTGTCTATAATTACGGCCGGAAACTAACCGATTTTGTCCATAATTACTTGACAGCAGAAGAAAAAAAGTATAGAATTGTAGTGTTGTAGTTGTACAATGAAAATTAAATAAGGAGGTGCTCCTGTGAATGCAGTAACGATTGTTATCTGCGTCGTGGTCGCCTTGCTTGCAGCAGCTATTAGTTGGTTCGCTGCGATTGCCTATCGGAAAAATGTGGTAGAAAAAACGATTGGCAATGCGGAGGAAAAAGCCAGAAACATAATAGATGATGCATTGAAAGTTGCCGAGACAAAAAAGCGTGAGGCACTGCTTGAAGTCAAAGAAGAATCCATGAATCGAAAGAATGAAATCGACAGGGAAACGAAGGAACGGAGAGCAGAACTGCAAAAGTACGAACGCCGTGTATTGTCAAAGGAAGAATCCCTTGACAAGAAGTCGGAGGCGCTGGAGAAACGCGAGACGAGTTTGACAGCAAGAGAAGATGAGTTAAAGAGAAAAAGCGTGGAAATTGAACAAGTCCATGAGAAAAAAGTGCAGGAACTGGAGAGAATCTCAGGTTTAACCTCCGAACAAGCAAAAGACTATCTGTTAAAAACTGTTGAAGACGAAGTAAAAAGCGATACCGCCAGACTCTACAAGGAGCTGGAGAGTAAAGCAAAAGAAGAAGCGGGTAAAAAGGCAAAGGAATATGTGGCGACGGCAATTCAGCGCTGCGCAGCTGATCATGTTGCAGAAACCACAATATCCGTAGTGCAGCTTCCGGGCGACGAGATGAAGGGCCGGATTATCGGCCGAGAGGGACGTAATATCCGGACGCTCGAAACCATGACAGGCGTGGATCTGATTATTGACGATACGCCGGAAGCGGTTATTCTGTCCAGCTTTGATCCAATCAGGAGAGAAGTTGCAAGAATTGCACTTGAAAAATTGATTGTGGACGGACGTATTCATCCGGCCAGAATTGAAGAAATGGTAGAAAAAGCGCAGAAGGAAGTAGAAACAATGATTCGCGAGGAAGGCGAATCAGCAGCGTTAGAGGTGGGAGTACATGGAATTCACCCTGAACTGATACGTTTGCTGGGAAGAATGAAGTTCCGTACCAGCTATGGCCAGAATGCTTTGAAACATTCCATTGAAGTGGCGCATCTGGCAGGCTTATTGGCAGGGGAGATCGGTGTGGATATTCGTATGGCGAAACGTGCCGGTTTATTGCATGATATTGGCAAATCCATTGACCATGAGGTAGAGGGTTCCCATGTGCAGATCGGTTCCGATCTCTGTAAGAAATATAAGGAGTCGGCAACCGTTATCAATGCGGTGGAGTCTCATCATGGCGATGTAGAACCAGAAACCTTGATTGCATGTATTGTACAGGCGGCAGACACAATTTCGGCTGCACGCCCGGGTGCAAGGCGAGAAACACTGGAAACATATACCAACAGATTAAAACAGTTAGAGGATATTTCAAACGCATTTAAAGGCGTTGATAAATCGTTTGCGATTTCGGCAGGCCGAGAGATTCGGATTATGGTTGTTCCTGAGAAAGTCAGTGATGCGGAAATGGTATTGCTGGCGAGAGATATTTCCAAGCAGATTGAAGCTGAACTGGAATATCCGGGACAGATCAAAGTCAGCGTAATACGCGAATCACGCGCGGTAGATTACGCGAAATAAGATATGATAAAAGAGCCGTTGCATATGTGATGAGACATCGCAGGTGCAGCGGCATTTTTATACTTTTCCGGTCATACCGGTGCGTTTGCTCTTGTCAAGCCCTCTGGTCATATGGCTGAATCCGGCAGATTGCTCCGGCGCGTCTTTGGAGGCGGCGAAGCGGGCGCGTTTGATGGAGTCCTCGCCGTAGCGGCTCCGGATACTGTCAATGGCGCTGTTTAGCCTGCTGAGCTTTTCCGAATTTTCGGAGTCAAAAAGCTCATATTGCATATAGTGTTCTGTGGTGGCATGCCCCGCGGAGACGCCAAGTTGGCGAATCGGTTTTCCATCCCACAGGCGGTCAAAGAGACGGCAGGCAGATTCGTAAATTTTTTCCGTCACATTTGTGGAGGAGGGGAGTGTTTCCTGACGGCTGCTGTGATGAAACTCAAAATCCACAATGGAGACAGACACTACGCCGATGTAGGATTTGTCCGCACGGATTCTGGCGCCCACGGTTTCGCAGAGGGAGAGCAGCACCATTTTTGCAGTGGCACTATCCTCCACGTCAAAGTGAATCGTCAGGGAATTGCCGTAGCTCTTATTGGCGGGAGCTTTTGAAGTCACTTCCCCGGTATCCCGTCCGTTTGCGTAGTTCCAGATGGTCTCGCCATGTTTTTTGAAATGGGATCTGAGAATCCGTACATCCGTGGCGGCGAGCTGGTCGATGGTGGCGATGCCCATAGAGCGCAGTTTTGCGGAGGTTGCCCTTCCTACAAAAAAGAGTTCCTCTATGGGAAGGGGCCAGAGCTTTTCAGGTATTTCTCCTGGAAACAAGGTGTGTACCTGATTTGGCTTTTCAAAATCGGACGCCATCTTGGCCAGAAGTTTATTGCAGGAGACTCCGATATTTACAGTAAATCCGAGTTCCTGCATAATGGTGTCCTTCAGCGTATGAGCGAAAAGCACAGGATTGCCGTACAGTTTTTCTGTTCCGGACATATCGCAGAAAGCCTCGTCAATGCTGTACTGCTCCACAGAAGGGGCGTAGCGCTGCAGAAGTTCAATAAATTTTCTGGATTTTTCCACATACAGAGGGTAATTGGGAGGAACTACCACCAGCCCGGGGCACTTTCTGCGGGCCTGCGCCAGCGGTTCCCCGGTACGCACGCCATATTTTTTTGCGGAGGGAGATTTTGCCAGGACGATTCCATGGCGCATTTCCTCATTGCCGCCGATGGCGGATGGAATACTGCGAAGATCAGTTTCTTCGGGATGCTCCCTGTGCCTGCGTTCCGCTTCCCAGGAAAGAAAGGCGGAATTGACGTCGATATGGTAAATTATCGGTTCGCTCAAAAAAATACCTCCAGATCAGAAAACGATGGAAAGGCTGTAGCCAAAAGTATGTTCTGTTTTGCTTATTGTATCGCGGAAAACCAGGATTGTCAATCAAAGCGCGGGCATGTATAATGATAATATCAGCGATAATATCAGCATAGTATCAGCAACATCAGCCAGGAACGATGACAGGAAATCTAATTGCAGGGGTTTGCGGGCATCTGTTTTGGCAAGATTAAAATTTTGGAGGACAAAACGTATGAAAATGGGTATATTAGGCGCCGGGCGCATTGCCGGCACAATGGCAGGCACGATTTGTAAAATGGAAAATGTAATGCCCTGGGCGGTGGCATCCAGAAGCCTTGTGAAGGCGCAGAAATTTGCAAAAGAATATGGATTTCAGCGTGCGTATGGCTCCTACGAGGAACTGGTATCCGATCCCGAGATTGATCTGATTTATATTGCAACGCCTCATTCTCACCATTATGCACATATGAAGCTTTGTATAGAACATGGAAAACCTGTATTAACAGAAAAATCCTTTACGCAAAATGTGGCTCAGGCCAGGGAAGTGCTGGCGCTGGCGGAAGAAAAGGGAGTGTTCGTAACAGAAGCGATATGGACCAGATACATGCCGATGAGAAAAACGCTGGATGAAATCTTAAAAAGCGGCGTGATAGGAGAGCCTTATTCTCTGTACGCAACTCTTTCCTATCCGATTACCCATAAAGAGAGAATGGTGGACCCGGCTTTGGCGGGCGGAGCACTTTTGGATATTGGAGTTTATGCGGTAAATTTTGCATCTATGGTATTTGGGGATGATCTTAAAGAAGTGAAGGCATCGGCTGTATTGACAGACCGCGGCGTTGACGCCTCGGACAGCATCACGCTTTTGTATAGGGACGGCAAAATGGCGGTTCTGCACAGCGACATGCGTGCAGCCGACAACCGGGAAGGCGCCGTCTATGGCGATAAAGGCTATATTATTGTACAGAATATTAATAACTGCGAGGAAATTCGCGTTTATGATTCTGACCATAATATGACTGCAAGATATGAGCGGCCGGAGCAGATCACCGGATATGAATATGAGGTGGAGGCATGCAGGCGCGCAATTGAAAATCATGCTCTGGAATGTCAGGAAATGCCCCATGCGGAGACGATCCGAATCATGGAGCTGATGGACCATATCCGTGCGCAGATGGGCGTAATCTATCCCAACGAGAGATAGGGAGTGATAAAGTCGGCCAGCAGGGAATGTCCCAGGTCGGTTAAGTGAATACCGTCTGTGGTAACGGCAGAGTATCCATACCGGGCAGAGGCAGCGCAAAAGCGGTCCTGCAGGGGAAGAAAAGGAATCTCCATACGTTCGGCAAGAGCGCGCTGGGCTGCCTCTGCTTCCCGCAGACAGTCCATCCAGAGAGTATATTTTCGCGGATAAGGAAACAGAAAGGGCCCCATGCAGAGAAGACGGGCATTTGTGCGGCTGCAGAGCGTATCCAGCAGGCGTTCATAATCCCTGGCGAAAGAGAGCTCCTTCAGGGTTCTTTGTGTGTTCATTGCGACACCTACGTCGTTGACTCCGATTAAAACGGAAATAAAATCAGCGTCAGGGGCGGGAAAGCCCTGGGTGAGAAAGCGCAAAAGGGCTGGGACGGTAAACCCGTCGTGGCCTTTGTTTATGACGCGGGCATCCGGGTCATACGCTCTCACCTTTGCGTCAAGCAGTGCCACATAACCATTTCCAAGACCTCTGGTTTCGGGAAGCCAGAGCCTTTGGGAATCTGTGATACTGTCGCCGAGAAATAAATACGTATGGGACATACAATCCCTCCTCTGTACTGTTCGCTGATGTTATTATAGGACGGCGCCGGTGGAAAGTCAAAGGGCGGGTTTGATTATTCCAGGCAAATGATGTAAGATAAAATATATATTTTTAAAGGACGGGAGAACGGCCGCAGAAGGATGCAGGAAAAAGGAGCGCGCGGCGTCACCCGGGGAGGAGACAGAATGGGGCTTACAACGCTTTGTTACATAGAAAAGGATAACGCATATCTGATGCTGCACCGCGTATCAAAAAAGAATGATGTCAATAAGGACAAATGGATTGGAGTAGGAGGTCATTTTGAGGAAGGCGAAAGCCCGGAAGAATGTCTTTTGAGGGAGGTAAAGGAGGAAACTGGCCTGACGCTTACAAAGTATCGCTTCCGGGGGCTGGTGACGTTCCTGTGCGAAGGCTGGGAGACGGAATATATGTGTCTCTATACGGCCGACGGCTTTTTTGGAACTATGACAGACTGCGACGAGGGAACGCTGGAATGGGTGGAGAAATCGAGGCTTTCTGAGCTGAACCTGTGGGAGGGAGACTATCTGTTCTTCAGATTGATAGAGGAGGACCGGCCGTTTTTTTCTTTAAAACTTCAGTACCAGCAAGACCATCTGAAAAGCGCGGTTCTGGACGGAAAGGAAATTTTGCCGGAGAATATGCGCGGCGCTATGGAAGGTGCGGCGAAAAAGGAGATGACGAAGGATGAATAAAAAAGAAATTGCAGAGATCAAGAAGCAATATACCCTGGAGCGGTGCCCCGCAGCCCGTATCTGCGGCTGCTATGTGGACGGGGAGAAGAATAAAAAAACGCAGTTTCGGGCGGCTTTTCAGTCGCTGCCGGAGGAAGAACTTTTTAAGTATCTGAATATCCTGAGAAAAACCATGTCCGGTACTCTTGGAAAAAATCTTCTGAATATGGAATTTTCCCTGGAAACGGAGCAGGAAGGCGGCACCCAGGAGCTGCTGATGAAGCTTAAGTACACCGGCCTGCAGGATGATGGAGTGCTGGAGGAGTTCTATGATAAAGTGATCGAATCCTATTATTATGTGGGAAATTATCTGATCCTGCTGGTACATGGTACATACGACATTCCGGGAAAATCCTCAGATAATCAGGAGATGTTTGACGCCTCGGAGGAAGTATATGAACATATCATCTGCTGCATCTGCCCCGTCAATCTGGCAAAGCCTTGTCTATCGTATGACGAAAAGGAGAATTGTTTTACCAGCCGTATTCAGGATTGGCTGGTAGAGATGCCGCTGATCGGTTTCCTGTTTCCGGCTTTTCATGACCGCAGTGCAGATATCCATAGCCTCCTGTACTACAATCAGAAGCCTGAACTTCCGGGAAGCGATTTTGTGGAAGCAGTTCTCGGCTGCACTTTACCGATGACGGCAGGCGGCCAGAAAGAGACATTCAAGTCGCTGGTGGAAGAAACCCTGGGAGATGAGTGCAGCTACGAGATGGTGCGGACAATACATGAAAATCTGAATGAGATGATTGAAGAACAAAAAGAGGAACCAACGCCGCTGGTGCTTGGAAAGCAGGAGGTAAAACGCCTGCTTGAGCAAAGCGGAGCAGAGGAAGAATGTCTCTCGCGGTTCGACGAGCAATTTGAAGCTCTTGCAGACGAAAGCACAGAATTTGTGGCGTCGAATGTGGCAAGCCTCAGAAAATTTGAGATCAAGACGCCGGACGTGCTGGTGCAGGTAAACCCGGAGCATGCCGGCCTGGTGGAAACAAAGGTCGTGGACGGCAGGAAGTGCCTGGTGATTGAGATAAATGATGGCGTGCAGGTGAATGGAATACAGGTGAAGTAGAAGGCACCGGAAAACGATACGGATCAGTGTTCTGCAAAATAGAACTGCAGGGCGGTGATCCGTTTTTATTCTTCTAAAAGAGTTTTTATCTTGAAATATCAAAAAATAGTGGAAAAATTGGAAAAATAGTACGCTGGATTTTATGCTTTCCGTATAGTACACTGGTAAAGGATAATGGAGATAGTATACACTGTGTGATAAAAACAGAAAGGAACAGGCCCTATGAATAAATTTTACGGAGAAAAAAGACGGGCATATCGGTTGATTATTTCCGACGATGAAGATAAAATATGCACTCTGATAAAGAACAGTATTCACTGGGAAGAACTAAATCTGGAATTGTGCGGGATTTGCCATAATGGTTTGGAACTGAGGGATAAGGTATGGCAGGAACATCCGGACATTATCTTGATAGACATTTGTATGCCGGGAATCAACGGAATTAATTTAATACGAGAGCTCAGAGAAATGGGGAGCAAGGTAAAAATTTTGATTGTAAGCGGATATCGGCAGTTTGAATATGCACGAGAAGCTTTGAAATACGGTGTGGATAATTATCTGCTGAAGCCGATTGATGAAAATGAGCTGAATGGAGCTCTGGAAAAAATATGTATTCAGATGGAGATTGAACAGAATAATGTATATTCGAAAAGCGAGGATAAGATTAAAGATACGCTGCAGAGCTTTTTTGTGCAGGATGTGAAAAACGGTATGATCAGTGCTGAGAATATGAATTTGTCGGATATCAACCGGAAATATTCTTCGCATTTTGAACCTGGAGTGTTTAGAGTTCTTTTTGTGAAGATCGACATCTGGGACGATAATACGGAAAAGGCAGATTTGCAGCTGATACAAAGAAAAATTCGGGAACGATGCATGATGATCGTAGAAAAATTTCATATTGATACGATTGTATCTTATGTGCAGAACAGTGTGGTGTTTACAGTAAATTATGCAGAGGAAAATGATTCTCGGATACGTCGTACAGCAAAGGAGTTTCTGGAAAATTCACTGGAAATTGTTTCTTTTTTTAAAGGGATTGGAATAACTGTCGGCATGGGCAGAAAATACGAAAATGCAGCCGGAATAGAGATTTCTTATAAGGAGGCGGAGGAGGCTCTGATTTTTAGAATCAGATCTAGAATGAACAAGGTCTATGCTGCAGAAGAACTGGTAGTACACCGCAGGAAATCGTATCTGACAGAACGTATGAAAGCAGACATTTTAAAAAGCTTTGAAACCGGCGATGGAGATATGTTCCGGGAGCATATAAAACGGCTGATTTACGATAATGTGACGGATATCTATCTATTATACTGTGCTCTTGAGGAATGTGTGCTTTTGTTTTTTGCTTTTGCGGAGGATCAGGAGATTGACAAAACCGATAAAGCACTGGAGGAGCGAAAGTTGCTGTATGAGATGCAGCAGGCAATATCAGTGGCCAGTCTGACGAAAACAGTAGAGGAAGGCGTTATACATCTGTTGGCCAAAGTAGAGGAGGAAAGACGACAGAGGGAAGACCGGCCGATACGGGAGGCAAAAGAGTATGTGAAAAAGCATTACGCGGAGAAAATCCGTCTGGAGGATGTGGCAGGGGAGATGGGATTTAACACAGCGTATTTTTCAGCGCTGTTCAGTGAAAAAGCCGGGATCAATTTTACAGATTATGTAAATAATTATCGTATTGAGATGGCAAAGGAGCTTTTGCGGAGCGGTGGACATACGGTGGCGGAAATCTGCGATATGGTGGGGGTAAGCAATCAGAGATATTTCAGCAAACTTTTTAAGACAAAGGTCGGTGTCAAACCAACAGAATACAGGAATCTGTATAATTAAAAGGTATTATAGATGAGGAAAACAGAAATAAAAAGAATTACATATATGCTACTGGGAAGCGAGATTCTGTCTGCGTTGTTTAGACAGAGAGCAGTCTATTGGTGCCTTTTCGGACTGTCATTATTTTTTACATTATATCTTTTAAAGGAGACGACAGGGAGGAAAGCAGAGGCGCTTGAAAATGAAGAAGCGGGAAAAGAAAATCTAAAGGAACAGAAAAGTGAACTGGAGCTCAGACTCTTGCAGAACCAAACGACGGTAATTATGCTGCAGTCGCAAATCAATCCGCATTTTCTTTATAATACGCTTGACTGTATTCGCGGGGAGGCAAGCCTTCTGGGAGCGGATGAGCTGGCAGATATGATAAAAGCTTTGGCTCAGTTTTTCAGCTATAGTATTCGAAAAAGCGGTATTTGTGTAACCGTAGGTGAAGAACTGGAAAATATAAAAAATTATTTTATGATTCAGCAGTTTCGGTTTGGCCAGCGGTTTCGCCTGAATATTATATACGATGAATCGGATACTGAAACCATGGAGAATGTTATTCCCCGGCTTACATTGCAGCCAATCGTGGAAAATGCAATTCTGCATGCTTTTGGCGACGAGATTGCGGACTGTCAGATACGTATATATATTTTCAAAACAGACAAAAACCTATGCATCCGCTGCTCAGATAATGGCTGTGGGATGACGCCCAGGCAATTGGAGCAACTGCATGAAAAATTGAGAGAAACGATGCCGGATGAGGTGCTGGAGCAGCCAGTAAGTGGAATAGGTCTTCAAAATATTAACAGCCGTATCCGGCTGATTTTTGGGAAGGATTATGGACTGGCGGTTTCCAGCATGGAAGGAGCAGGCACAGACATAGAGATAAGACTGCCGGTTCAGAATAAAGTGGTAGAACAGTAATGCGAAAGGAAATTTTGAGAATAGAAAATGTAAGCGTTGAATATCGTGGATTTTTTGCTTTAAAAAATTTTTATATGACAGTGTATGAGGGAGAAAGCCTGGGGATTGTGGAGGATAGTGAGGCGGAAAAAAATGCGCTGGTTCTTCTTCTTACAGGAAAACTTTCTCCAGTTCGAGGGAAGATTACCAGAGCGGACAGTGACAGTAATTTGGTTGTGATCGGTGATTTTCCAAGTACTATTCAACATATGACAATTGCGGAAAATCTGTTTATGGTGCGGAAAAGCAGAGGGTTCAGGCATTATAATGAGAAGCTGATCTGTATTGAGGCCCAGCGTATGTTGGACGAGTTTGGGGTTGGTCTGAAAGCTGGAGAATTTATTGTGAATCTTACAAAAACGCAGCGTCGAATGGTAGAGCTTTTGAAAGCTTATATACAGCATGCAAGAATTATTTTGGTGCATGAGCTTCTGCTGGATTATAGCGTAAAGGATCAGATGGAGTACGTCAGACTTCAGCAAAAGCTGATGGACAGGGGAATTTCATTTATCATTATGGATTACAATCCGGACGTGCTGATGAGAAGCTGTGATACAATTCTATTTTTGAAGTATGGATACAATGTAAAAACATATGAGAAATATGACTATGATATTTGCATTGCATCAAAGAGAAAACAGTTTCTTGATACATCTGTGAGTGAAAACAGAGAGAAAAGGGAAAAGCAGACTTTAAATGAAGCAAGGGAAGTGTTTTGTGTCAAGCACGTATCAGGGCGATTTTTACAGGATTTATCATTTACCGTGCATGAGAAAGAAATTGTCAGTGTCTCTAGTCTGCGCAAGGATATGCGCACAGAATTGATTTATTTTTTGTTGGGACGGCGGCAGGATTATAAGGGGGAAATTTTTTACCAGAATGAGCCTTATGAACCGCGGTCGATTTGCATGATGAAAAAGAAGGGAATTAATGTACTGCGGATGCAGCTTAATGTGGATAGTTATGTACTGTCAAACCTTTCTATTCTGGATAATATATATATAGGATCCGCGAAGAAGATCAGTCGTGGAGGAGTGCTGACAAAGACAATGACAGATGTGGTAAAAAACGAATTTTCAGAGGATTTTTCCAGATATGGGCTGTCAATGAAAGAAATATGCAGAGATGTTGATTCTGTAGTGAAATGGAAAACGTGTCTGTGCCGATTGGAACTGCAGCATGCAAAGCTGCTGATTTGTGAAGAACCTTTTGCCATCAATAATCAGGAGATTGACATAATGATGGAGAAGTTTCTGGAGAGAATGAGAAAATATGGAACGGCGGTTCTGCTGATATCCTCGAATGACCGGAAATTGGCCGAAGTAAGCGACAGGATTGTGCGGGTATAAAGAAAGACAGATAGGTAGATTCCTGTCTGTTTTTTTGCTTTAAAAGTTCCAAAAAAAGTGTAAAAGTTATAAAGAAAAGGGGCTTTGATGCAAAAAAATGGCTTGTTATACTTTATTTACAAAAAATTTAAGGAGGACTTACACATGAAAAAACGAGTATTGGGGATGGCACTTGGGGCAGGAATGGCAATGAGCCTGATTGCAGGCAGTATGTCAGTTTGCGCGCAGGAAAACAATGAAATTTCTGTGGGTGTTACAGTTATGACCCTGGCAAACACAATTTGGGCAGAGACATGTACTGCTATTGAGAATGATTGCCAGGAAAAGGGCTGGGAATGTACAATTGTTGATTGTAAATCCACGGCAGAGACACAGATTACCCAGGTGGAAAATTTTATCCAAAAGGGGGTCGACGCGATTGTTATCAATCCAACTGATCAGGCCGCACTGGAATTGGTTATGAAACAGGCGATGGAAAAGGGGATAAAAGTACTTTCCTGGGATATTGACACAGAAGCGGCAGATTGTTGTCTGCTGGTAAGTAACTATGATGTGGGATACGAGATTGGGACTCAGGCAGCAAATTGGATTAATGAAAAGCTTGGCGGTGAGGCGGAAGTTTGTATCCTTGATTACCCGGAAGCCGGTGCGGAAGTAATAAAAAGGGCAGATGGCATCAAGGCGGCCATTGAAGAAAAGTCACCGGATGCAAAGATTGTAGCGCAGGTTTCTCATCAGGGCTCAGCAGATGGAGGTATGCAGGCAATGGAAAATGTCCTTCAGGCGCATCCGAATACGCGGGTGGTATGCTCAGTGGGAGATGGCGGAGCGATGGGTGCTAACGAGGCGCTGAAGGCAGCAGGAATTTCCGGAGACGAGGCAGGTATCTTTAGCGCAGATGGAACCGAAGAATTTCTTTCCAAGATAGCTGCAGGCGAACCATGTAAAATGAGTGTACTGCTGGATGTGCCGGAGGATAAGGCAGATATCATTACGGGTACGGTAGAAAAGCTTTTGAACGGAGAAGATGTGGAACAGTACTTGTATACGAATGTGCAGGTAATTGATGAGAGCAATTTAAATGAATTTTATACGGCAGATTAGTGCCGGGAAAAAGGGGAACATATGACAGAGAATATTTTGGAATTTCAGCACATTGAAAAATCCTTTGGGGGAATCAAGGCTTTGTCAGACGTTTCATTGGAGATCAGAAAAGGAGAGGTTCATGCAATTGTAGGGGAAAACGGGGCGGGTAAGTCGACGCTGATTAAAATGTGCGCGGGGGCTTACACCCCCGACTCCGGGAAAATTATCATCAATGGAGAAGAATTTGAAAAACTGACGCCCAGAATTTCGGAGGAAAAGGGAATCGGGGTGATTTATCAGGAGTTTAATCTGGTCAATGAAATGTCGATTGCTGAAAATGTATTCTTGGGGCATGCAATACGAAATGGAATCCTGATTGATCGAAAAGAAATGAACAGGAGAACGGTGGAGATATTTGAGCAGCTAAATATAAAAATTGATCCGGACGAGTTAGTAAAGAATCTGAGCGTGGGCTATCAGCAGATGACGGAAATTGCGAAAGCAATTTCCATGAATGTGCAGCTCTTGATAATGGATGAACCTTCGGCACCGCTTACATCTTCTGAAGTGGAACGGATGTTTGACATTGTCCGGGCTCTGAAGAAGCATGGTGTTACGATTATTTATATTTCCCACAGGTTGGAAGAAATTTTTCAGTTGTCAGACCGTATTACCGTTATGCGGGATGGGCACAGAATTGAAACGAGGGAAACTAGGGAAACGATAGACGCACAACTGATTCAGTTAATGGTAGGACGTGAACTGAAAAATAAATTTCCGCCAAGAAAACCCGGGTATACGGAGGAAAAACTTCTGGAACTTCAGCATGTGTCGGGGAATGGGCTGGAGGATATCAGCTTCTGCGTAAAAAAAGGAGAGATCCTTGGCTTGGCTGGTTTGGTGGGAGCAGGGAGAACAGAACTTTCTCATTTACTTTTTGGCCTTGCTCCAGTTAAGAAGGGAACGATTAAATTCAGAGGCAAAAACTTTGTACCGGGAAATCCGAGACAAACCATTCGGGAAGGAATTGCGCTGGTGCCGGAGGACAGAAAGAAACACGGGGTACATGTGCATTTATCTATCCGGGAAAATATTTCTATGGCGAACCTGCTTGCTATTTCTAAAAATACGGTGGTGAATCAAAAAAAAGAAGACAAGATCGTGGAAGATTATGGAAAAGCTCTTGGAATTAAATGTGCATCTTATGAGCAGCAGGTAAAACTGCTCAGCGGTGGAAATCAGCAGAAAGTGGTTTTGGCAAAGTGGCTTTCTACAGAACCGGAGCTGATTATTCTGGATGAGCCGACCCGGGGAATTGACGTAGGGGCAAAGTATGAAATTTATAAGATTATGTGCAGCCTGATTGAAAATGGCAAGACGATTATTATGATTTCTTCAGAGATGGAAGAACTGATAGGTATGGCAGATCGTATTGTAGTACTGGCGGAAAAACATATGGCAGGCGAATTGGAGCGCAGTGAATTTTCCCAGAGCAGAATCATGGAATTTGCATCAAGAGAGATACAGGAGTAACAGAAAATGAAAGCAGAACGCATCAAAAAATTTATAAAAACGTATGCAATGTTTATTGTGTTGATTGTTTTAATTATTGTATTTTCAATTTTATCCCCCTCTTTTCTGACAGGTTCGAATATTACTGCAATATTAAGGCAGATTACGATGCTTGGGACAACTGCGGTGGGGATGATGCTTCCCATACTTTTGGGAGGAATTGATCTGTCTGTAGGCGCGATTATTACATTTGTAAATGTAATCTGCGCATATATGATGGTGAACTGGAATGTGAACCCGGTTTTGGCGGTGATTGCATCACTTGCGGTATCAACTCTGGTTGGAATGATTGACGGTGTGATTATTGCCAAAATAAGTATTCCGCCGTTGATTATGACCTTTGCCATGCAGATGGTTCTGGAGGGACTTTCCTTTGTGATTTCAAAGGGATTGCCGATTTACGGATTTACTGAGAAATTTACAATCATTGGGCAGGGATATGTAGGTGTGGTGCCGATTCCGGTAATCATTATGACCATATGTTTTATTTTTGGATCTTTTATATTGAATAAAACTTATTTTGGCCGATTTTTTTATGCTGTAGGAGGAAATGAAGAAGCTTCCAAACTCTCCGGATTAAATGTGTTTAATGTGAAAACCCTGGCGTATACTCTTTCCGGGTTGTTTGCTGGTATTGCAGGTATCGTGATGCTGTCCAGAACTAATTCGGGCGCACCCAATGCGGGAAAAGGCTTTGAGATGGATGTTTTGACGGCTATTGTTCTTGGCGGTGTCAGTGTAAACGGCGGACGGGGTAAGATGAATAATGTAGTGGCAGGCGTATTGATTATCGGCGCATTGCAGAACGGGCTTGTACTTTTGGGAGTAGGTACTTATGTGCAGTATATAGTAAAAGGGATTGTTCTGGCTGCAGCGGTGGGAATAGACTGCTTCCAGAGACAGCAGGAGACAGCCTGAGCGATGATTTTCAGTCAAAAGAAGGAAAAAAGATAACGGGAAAGGAGAAACGGTATGTCGTATAAGTTTTTAAGTTATAAACTTACAAAAACATCAGCTGCATGTATCGGGGCGGTGCGGCCAGAGTTTAAACAAACACGTCATGTGACGGAGGGATGGGCACAGAATGAATGGGAAATTACCATACCTAATCATCTTGGAACCCACATGGATGCTCCGAATCATCACTATGATAATGGGATTAAGATAGCGGATTTAGAGATGGATCGGTTTGTATATGAGAAGCCTTACATTGTAGACGTGCCAAAGGGATTCAGCGAATTGATTACCGTGGAAGATTTAAAACCGTTTGCGGAGGAAATTGCAAAATGTGATCTTCTGATGCTTCGTACCGGTCATTCAAAATATCACGATACGGACGAATATACATATGCGGCGAAGGGACCGGGACTGAGTTCACAGGCAGCAGAATACATCAATAAAAATTTTGAAAATGTAAAAGGTGTTTTTTGTGATTTCATTATGCTGGCGGCATATACAGACATTGAGGACGGAAATAAAGCGCATAAATGGCTGCTGGGTGAGTGGTCGGATCATTACTGCACAATTATCGAGGATGCAACCTGCGAAGGACTGAGCAATGACACGTTGGTAAGGGTATTTGCGCTCCCTATCCGTTATGGTGAGGTGGACAGCGCGCAGGTTAGTGTGCTGGCAGAGATCAGGGATTAGGAAAGTGTGATGAACGGAGAAAAGAGAAAGCTGGGATGTATTGCAGACGATTTTACAGGAGCAGGTGATCTTGCCTCATTTCTTGCAAAAGGTGGTATGCGAACGGTTCTTTATTGCGGAGAATTGAATGAATCTGAAACAGTGGGGGATGCGCAGGCGGTGGTGATACCTCTGAAAATCAGAACTGAGAAGAAAAATACTGCCATTTCAGAAGCACTTAAAGCAGCGGCATTTTTAAAAAAAATCGGATGCACACAGTTTTATATTAAGTATTGTTCCACATTTGACTCTACGCCGCAGGGAAATATCGGCCCGGTTGTTGATGCTGTTATGGAATATCTTCAGGAATCATGTACAATTTTATGCCCGGCGCTTCCGGTAAATGGACGCACAGTAAAAGACGGGACGCTCTACGTGAATGGGATTCCTCTGGCGAAAAGCAGTATGCGCAACCATCCCCTAACACCAATGTGGGCTTCCAGAATCAGCGAACTGATGAAGGATCAGGGAAAATATGCATGCATGAATATACCGGCATCTTTTTACAAAATGGAACAGGAAAAAGTACTGGAGCATATCCGGTCGGCCATGAAGAATCAGAATAGCTACTATTTGGTTCCTGATTTTTACCGCGAGGAACATGCAAAAGCAATTATACGCATATTTGGAGCGTTTAAATTGCTGACTGGCGGCTCGGGAATAGGAGAAGAATTGGCGCGTACCTATGGTAAGCTGATTGAAAATAAAAAAAATTCTGCTCCGGAAACAGAAGGAAGGGCAGTATTGGTGGCGGGAAGTGTCTCGGAGACAACATTGGCGCAGATAAGACATTATAAGAATTTGGGCAAAAATTTCTATAAAATTGATCCTCAAAAACTCTGGTATGGAGAGATTACAGCGGAGGATATATGCAAAAGTATCCAAGAAAAAGAGGAAGTTTTGATCTATTGTACGGAAGGGTGGGAGGAGAGAAAGGCATCAGAAAAGTTTGGCAGTGAAAGGTTTGCAGCACTTTTGGAAAATACACTGGCCCAGGTAGTATGCCGGTCGGTAAAGGACGGCGCAAAACGTATTATCTCTGCGGGAGGAGAAACATCAGGAGCTGTTATAAAAGCGTTGGCATATCAAACATATCTGATCAGCGAAAGTATTGCGCCCGGAGTGCCTGTCATGATTCCTTCAGAACGGCCCGATGTGAGAATTGTATTGAAATCAGGGAATTTCGGGCAGGAAGATTTTTTTGCAAAGGCGCTTTGCATGACAAAAGTAAATAAAAACGGAGAAGAAAAATGAATACGGAAACACTGGAACAAAAACTGGAGTCAGCAATAAAAACAGCGGTTCTTTTATTTAAAAAGGACCGTGTGACGGGATCGACAGGTAATATAAGCTTTCGTCATGAAGATAAAATTTATATTTCATGTAGCGGTGCCTGTTTTGGATGGCTGGAAAAGAAGGACTTTGCAGTACTGGATATGGAGGGAAATGTATTAGGAGAGAGAAAGCCAAGTAAAGAATATCCACTTCACCTGAGCATATATCGGGCCAAGAGTTCTGTCAATGCAGTTTTGCATACGCACAGTTTTTACAGTACGTTGTGGTCTTGCCTGGAGCATAAAGACGAGAAAGATGTAATGCCGGCGGTTACACCATATCTTTCTATGAAAGTGGGAAGAATTGGGCTCATACCAAAGGCGCAGCCGGGCTCTGAAGAACTATTTCGGTATTTTGAAGACAGGATAAATGACAGTGATGGATATCTCCTGGCACATCACGGAGTGATTCTTGGAGATACGGATATGCAGTCCGTTTATTATGACATGGAAGAAATGGAAGAAAATGCTAAAATCAATTGGTATATGAGAAAGGAATGAAGATTATGGCAAGATTATTAGTGACGGGGTGGGTGCCGGAAGATATTATTGGACCCTACAGAGAACATTTTGAAGAAGTATTTGTACCCGACGAAAAGAAAGTGAATTTTACTGTAGAGGAAGTAGAGAGGGAAATAGAGCGCTTTGACATGTTGTTTACAATTTCTGCATTTCGCTGCACGAAGGAATTGTTGGAGAGAACAAAGAAATTAAAGGCAGTATGCAACTTGGGTGTGGGTTATGACAATATTGACGTCGATGCGTGCATAAAAAAAGGCGTTGCAGTAATTAACACTCCCCAGGCAGTCTGCCAGCCTACAGCAGAATATACGGTGGCGCTGATGATGTCCATCTGCAGAGGAACGCTGCTTTATGACCAGGAGGTGAGAGAGACAAAAAGAACAGCTTCAGTTTGCTTCTTTGACCGGGACATGATGCTTTATGGAAAGACACTGGGAATCCTGGGATTTGGACGTATCGGACAGGCAGTTGCCAGAAAGGCGAAAGGGCTGGGGATGAATATTATATATTTTGATCCATTCCGTAACGAAAAAGCAGAGGCAGAGCTGCAGGCAGAATATCGAAGCTTTGATGAAGTGCTTGAAAATGCGGATGTGGTGAGCTGCCATATGCCGTACACACCGGAAAATCATCATATTTTAAATAAAGAAGCTTTTGAAAAAATGAAAAGGACGGCTTATTTTATCAATGTGGCAAGAGGACCAATTATGGATGAGCAGGCTTTGATAGAAGCACTGAAAAATAAAGTTATTCGCGGAGCTGCTACAGATGTATATGAGGGTGAACCAAACATCGGCGACGAGATAACAAAGTTGAAAAATATTGTGTTGTCGCCCCATATTGGAAGCAATGTGTACGAGGCAAGAAGAAATATGGCACAGGAAGCGCTTGACGGAGCAATTATGGTTTTGAATGGCAAAAAGCCTCATAATCTCGTGAACCCGGAAGTGATGCAATAATGTGTAAAAGCTGATGGAGGAAGCAATGGATCAGGAATGGAGTCGCTATATGAAATTGGGGGTTGTGTTTGCAGTAGCATATCCCGAAAGCGGAAACACAGAGGAGGAGTATCTGAAATGCCTGAAAAAGGTGCTTTGTGATACGGAATTAGAGTCTGTGGAAATTACACATATTGAAAATCCTGATATGAGGAAAAAGGTGTATGGGATGCTCAAACAGGCCAATGTGATGGTCGCGTATTGCGCACAGCCGGTTATTCTTGGAAAGAAATTAAATTTGAACGCATTGGATGAGCTGGAGAGAAAAAATGCGGTGGAGGCAGTAAAGACGTGCGTGGATGAGGCATACGAGCTGGGAGCAGAATCATTGTCCCTGGCATCAGGAAGGAATGAAGCGGGAGTTTCGGAAAAGGCAATGGATGCATTGGTGGATTCCATGATACAAATATGTGATTATGCAAGGGAAAAAGGAGAACTTTTCATTGAAATGGAAATGTTTGATTACAACCTGGATGTATGCAGGTTTATCGGCCCCTCTTTGAGAGCAGCAAAATTGGCAGAACGTGTCAGGGAAAAATGTACTAATTTCTGGATATTGCCGGACTTGAGTCATATACCGCAGCAGTGGGAGACAGTGTCGGAATGTCTGAAGAATGTCCATTGCTATGTCCGGAGAGCACATATTGGAAATTGCGTGGTAAAGAAAGATGCTCCAGCCCGGGGCGATAAGCATCCGCGGTTTGGCTTTCCCAATAGCGCTGTTGGTATAAACGAAATAAAAGAATACATAGAGCTGCTCATGCAGTACGGTATTTTCAACGAAAGAAACAGACCTGCTCTTTCCATAGAAATTAGGCCGATGCCGGGAGAAGATCCCGATTGTATTCTGGCGGGGAGCAAGCGGATGATCAAACAGGCATTGAGATGATATTCAGAAAAAAATAAAAGAAAAAGGCATTATAGGCCGTGGAGGAAAAAATGGCAAAACTTTCACATTCAGATTTATTGGAATTAAGAAGATGGAATACACCAACAATTTATAATGGCTGGGAGGCAGTTGCAAAGCGGGATCGTATGCAGTGCTGTATGAGTAGAGAGGAGATTACTGATTTTGTGCCGCAGATGGGACCTATGGTAGGCTACGCAGTTACGGTAGAATATTGCTGCTCGGATGCGAAGACAAAAGCAGAACATCCGGATGCCTACATAAAGCTTTACGAATATCTTGCAAAAATTCCCGGCCCGAAGGTAATCGTAGCAAAGGATTTGGATTCACCGGCAATAACGGGATCTATTTTCGGAGAAGTAACCGGAAATGCCTACCGCTCCCTGGGCTGTGTGGGATGTATTAATGATGGATTTGTAAGGGATGTGGATGAGGGAAGTTACGGTGGATTTAAAATGATGGCCCGACGTCTGGGTGTTTCTCATACATATTCCTGCCCCATACATTTTGGCAGGGAAATTGAAGTATTTGGAACAAAAGTGAAACCGGGTATGCTGATTCACGCGGACAAGTATGGGTTTATCGGGATTCCAGAGGAAGATACAGAGCATCTTCTGGAGGGAGTCCGTTTTATGGACAGTAATGAATGTCAGACGACAATTCCGGCTGCCCGGGATACCGTTGGACTGACAGCGCAGCAGGTGGTGGAACAGCTGAAGCGTGCCCAGAAAGAATTTGATAAAAATGCGGCGGAATTTAAGAAAAGGATTTTGGCCAGATAAGGAGAAAGACTATGAAGAAACTTATAAATTTACCTGAAAACTTTGAAAAAGAGATGTTGGAGGGAATTACGGCGGCCCATAAGGGAAAGGTAAAACTGCTTGAGGCGAATGACAGAGTGCTTGTGTCTGAGTATCCCGCTATTGAGGGAAAAGTGGGAATTGTAACTGGCGGCGGCAGCGGTCATCTCCCTGTGTTTTTGGGATATGTAGGACAGGGGCTGCTGGATGCATGTGCCGTGGGAAACGTGTTTGCGAGTCCTTCTGCCCAGACAATGGCAGACGCGATTCGCGCAGCGGATCGTGGCAATGGTGTTTTGTGTCTGTACGGAAATTACGGCGGAGATTGTCTGAATTTTGATATGGCGTGCGAAATTGCTGATATGGAGGATATAGAAACAAAAACTGTTCTTGTGGCTGATGATGTGGCCAGCAGCCCGCAGGAAACGAGCGAAAAGCGCAGGGGCGTGGCTGGAATGGTGTATGCCTTTAAAATTGCAGGCGCTGCTGCGGAAAGCGGAATGACGCTGGAAGAAGTAGCGGAAGTGACACAACGGGCGTTATGTAGCATCAGAACCATGGGAGTCGCGATGACGCCATGCATTGTGCCTCGGGTAGGAGAACCTGGATTTTCGATTGCTGAGGATGAAATAGAGATTGGTATGGGAATCCATGGAGAAAAGGGAATATCGGTAGAAAAGATGATGACAGCAGATGCGGTTGCAGAGAAAATTTTAAGGGCAATCGAAGATGATATGCCGCTGCTGCCAGGAGATGAGATATCTGTAATGATCAATGGTTTGGGCGGTACGCCGCTTGAGGAGCAGTATATTGTTTATCGTGCCGTGGATCATATTTTGAAGGAACGAGGGATTGATATTGTGATGCCGCATATAGGAGAATTTGCTACATCAATGGAGATGGCAGGAATTTCTGTGACAATTTTTAAGCTGGATGAGGAGACAAAAAAACTGCTTCAGAAAACAGCCAGATCTCCATTCTATACAAATTATAACAAGTAGGGAGGGATTGCATGAACGCGCAGGATGTTAAGAAAGCGTTCTCCAGGATTGCGGAAACAATGCAGAAAAACAGAGCGTATTTGATTGGTCTGGATCAGCAAAATGGGGACGGTGATCTTGGAATTTCTATGGCGGAAGGATTTTTGGCTGTTAAAACGTGCCTGGACAATACGGAGGAAAAAGATCTTGGAATGATTTTTGTGAAGGCGTCGTCAGCTCTTAATGAAAATGCGCCATCCAGTCTGGGTACTATTTTGTCTATTGGACTTATGGGAGCGGCGAAACCGCTGAAGGGCAGCCAATGTATAACAGTATCAGAATTGGCCGATGCATTACAGGCGGGCAATGAAAAGATTATGGAAAGGGCTAAATCACGGCCCGGTGAAAAAACGATTTTGGATGCTTTGTGCCCAGCGGTAGGGGCGTTGAAGGAATATGCTGGAAAAGAATCCCCGGAAGCTTTTTGTATGGCTGCCAAAGCTGCTGCGAACGGAGCTGAGGAAACGAAAAATATGCTGTCCAAGCATGGGCGCGCAGCTTATTATGGGGAAAAGAGCCTTGGTGTCCTGGATGGAGGAGCGGTAGTAGGAAAACTGATCTTTGAGGCGATAGCAGAATCGGATTCTTAAAAAAGTCACATCCCGCAGCATTTGCTGCGGGATGTTTTGACTTCACGAGAAACGATGTTTTATAACTGAGGGCCAGCGGAAACCAGAGCTTTTCCAGCTTCGTTGCCTTCGTATTTTGCAAAGTTTTTAATAAATCTCTGAGCAAGATCTTTTGCTTTTGTTTCCCACTCAGCAGCATCGGCATAAGTATCACGCGGATCAAGAATACCTGTGTCTACGCCGGGAAGCTCTGTCGGAACTTCAAAATTGAAGTAGGGGATCTTCTTGGTCGGTGCGTTCAGGATATCACCGTTTAAGATAGCGTCAATGATACCGCGGGTATCTTTGATGGTGATACGCTTGCCTGTACCATTCCATCCGGTATTTACCAGGTATGCCTTCGCGCCGTTGGCTTCCATCTTCTTAACGAGCTCCTCGCCGTATTTTGTCGGATGAAGCTCCAGGAAAGCCTGTCCGAAGCAAGCAGAGAAGGTCGGTGTCGGCTCTGTGATGCCGCGCTCTGTACCAGCAAGTTTTGCTGTGAATCCGGACAGGAAGTAGTACTGTGTCTGCTCCGGAGTCAGAATGGATACAGGAGGCAGTACGCCGAAAGCATCTGCTGACAGGAAGATTACATTTTTTGCTGCCGGTGCAGAAGATACCGGACGAACAATATTTTCAATATGGGTGATCGGATAAGATACACGTGTATTTTCTGTCACGCTCTTATCTGCGAAATCAATTTTGCCGTTTTCATCAAGGGTAACGTTCTCAAGCAAAGCGTTGCGTTTGATGGCGTTATAGATATCCGGCTCGGATTCCTTGTCCAGGTTGATTACCTTTGCATAGCATCCGCCTTCAAAGTTGAATACGCCATTGTCGTCCCAGCCGTGCTCGTCGTCACCGATCAGAAGACGCTTCGGGTCGGTAGACAGAGTAGTTTTGCCTGTTCCGGAAAGTCCGAAGAAGATTGCGGTGTTTTCGCCGTTCATATCTGTGTTTGCAGAGCAATGCATGGAAGCGATGCCCTTCAGCGGCAGATAGTAGTTCATCATGGAGAACATACCCTTCTTCATTTCTCCGCCGTACCATGTGTTGATGATTACCTGCTCGCGACTTGTGATATTGAACACAACTGCTGTCTCAGAATTCAGACCCAGCTCTTTGTAATTTTCTACTTTTGCCTTGGATGCGTTGTAAACAACGAAGTCCGGCTCGAAGGTTTCAAGTTCTTCAGCCGTCGGCATGATGAACATGTTTTTAATGAAATGTGCCTGCCATGCAACTTCTACGATGAAACGGATTGCCATACGTGTGTCATGGTTTGCACCACAGAATGCATCTACAACAAACAGTCTCTTATTGGAGAGCTCTTTCAGAGCGATATCCTTTACGGCTTTCCATGTTTTCTGGCTGGCCGGATGATTATCGTTCTTGTATTCGTCGGAAGTCCACCATACCGTGTCCTTTGAGTTCTCATCCATTACGATAAATTTATCCTGAGGAGAACGGCCTGTGTAAATACCAGTCATTACGTTTACAGCACCGAGCTCACTTACCTGACCTTTTTCAAAGCCTTCCAGTCCGGGCTTTGTTTCTTCCTCGAACAACAGCTCAAAAGAAGGATTGTGCACGATTTCTGTGGTTCCGGTGATACCATACTTGCTTAAATTGATCTCTGCCATTTTTCTTACCTCTTTTCTTCATTAATAGTTGAATAACAACTTCCTTTATCATATTATACATAATTAATAAAGAAAATCAACCAAAATCCGCTAACTTTTTTACACGGGACAAAAAAATGACAATTATTTCACAAACTATGTCTGAAAAGTAGGAATCGGAGACGGAAATGGTATAATGCTCTAAAGGACGACGGGGAGCCACTGGAAGGGAGTGCGCCCATGAAAAGTGCGACAACAATTCAGGAAAGACTTTCGCTGGCTTATTCGGATTCTCCAAAATTCAAAGAAAATGGGGACGCATATTAGCCAGCGGAAAAAGCGGTTTTGCAATTATTCACTTGTATTGAGAGAAAGAGAAACTGAAATTATTTTTCTTTACATTTTATACCGTAATTTCCCCTACTACCATTTTCGTAGCCCCGATATATTTCATATCTTTTTCCATTTATCTCCACTTCGTCATCGTTAATAAATGTATAAGACTCGCCATTTTCTTCACAATATTTTGAAATTGCTTCCATAGTTTTTGCAAGAGTTGGGTAATTGCTACTATCCTCATAAGGAACCCAAAAAGCCTTTTTAAACATATACAATACTTCCTTCTGATTTGTTAAATAGTCCACGAATTTTCAAATTTTTGTAAGATAATAGTATCATACAGCTTCGCAAAAATCCACTTATAACTCCCGATTGCTTGACATAAACTTAAAAAGAGCTTTGTTTTTCTTGCGTTTTCTATTTTAATATGCTATATTTAAGGCAGAAAAGGGAAAGCCACAGAAGCGGCTTAC
>JAUNFZ010000055.1 GCA_030524785.1 Eubacteriales bacterium | reverse complement strand
TGCACCGGTAATGAACCCGCTTTTTCCGTACCGTCATGTCTTTCGTTATTGTCCGGCGCATCCGCCTCCGGAAACAGCGTGCGCAGTGAATAAAAAAATTCTCTCATATCATCCATGCAGAGGAACCTGATCTCCCCCTTCTCTAAAAGGCAATCCAGGGCAGTACCGCTGGCGTTTGACTTGATTCCCTTATCAATCATCACGGAATAACACTCGGAGGACTTTTCAAAGCCAATCCTGGCTTTGCCGGGAACGCATCCCTTTGGGAGAACCCTATTGTAATACACGTGAAGTTTTCCATCGGAAAGAATACGTTCCAGATCTATAAAATCGGCCCCGGCTGCGAATACAAAATCTCTCATTGGTTTTCTCCCTTCTCAGTCTGTGAAAAAAATCCCAAAGACACTGACGGCAACACATGCCACCACTGTCCAGCACAAAAACGTCGCTACCGCCTCTGCAACAGAAACAATAACAAAAGCTCCGCAGAGGAAAGCGGCGGCAGCGCCTGCGCTTCCCCAGATTGTCCGCCGCCTGCAGATTACCCAGATTGCTGTCCCTGCGTAAATGAATATCAGCAGCGCCGCCACCACGTGAATGTATCTATCCATCGTATTCCCTCCGCATCCGCCTGTTTACCTCAACGGGCAGTGCCCGTAGACAGCCACTCTGTGTCTGTCTGTTCTCCGCCGCGGAAGGTGCCCTTCGGCATTGTTTCTGTGTCCGTCTGTTCTCCGCCACGGAAGGTGCCACGCGGCATCGCCACATCTTTCATTACGGTAAAGTTGTTTTCGCAGTTTTTCATAGAATCTTCCTCCTTTTTGCCATGCCCCGCGCTTTTTTGCGGCGGCAGTTTGTTGGTGTCATCGTTTGACAATGCCATTATCTCAAATTCATAACAGGCGCTGCCCTCCAATCGGCAAAAAAAGTTATAAAGTGATTCTAAGGAACAAGTATTCGCTTGTCGCGCACTTTCGCGCCCGAGCGGTGCTGTTTACAGCTAACTTCTTCTCCGCGAAGTGCGCATCCTATGATTACACGGATTGCTTCGTGCTTCGCACTCCCACAATCCTACCCAATATTCGCATATCGTGTAGCTTACGCTCCACTTTTATGCTCATATTGTGGCGTGTCCCAAGGTCATATGTCCACTTTTGTGCAAGCACAAGTGGACACAGACCTTTTGACACTGTAATCCTATGATATAAAAAACCGCCGGCGTCAGCCAACGGTCTAAACTATTTTTCAGTTCTATTTCAGATCATATGCAGCAATCTGCACTGCTTCTCTATGCGTTTTTCCACCTCAAGCCCTATGGACCGGGTGTGGTCCAGGATATGAATGTTATTGCCATATCCCATAAGGCGTATCACCAGCTCATTTTCGTCATCCGCCTGGTAAAATACTCTCAGCCTGTACAATTCCTTTTCCGTATCGCATGTGCACCGCTTTTTCCATGGAGATAATTCCATAAGAATCCGGTCTGCCAGGTTTCTGCGATCCGCCTTTCGGTCATAAAATTCAATATCCACATAGCGCTGTCTCCGTTTCCGGTATTTACGGAGTCTTTCCCTGGCCAGATCATAGTCAAAAGGTTTCTTCAAATTCTCAGCGGATATGATTTGAGAAAGATTGATTGCAGAAATTCTGCCGGTCGCAGTGCTGCTGCAGTATGCCTGAAACCGGTTATTTCTCTTTGAAAATTCCAAAACAACCGGCATATATTCCTTCTCCTGGATTCTGCCATGATTCGTCCGATATTTTATGCGCACGGTCTCCCGCCGGTTGATGGCATCCAGGATTGTTCCCATAAGCGCCGACTCTCTCTGCTCGCTTTCTTCCGAAATCTTATACTGATCATAATAAATGACCTTCTGCATGGGAAAGGAAGCCTCGTCAGGAAAATACCTTTCAAGTGCCTGATTTGCTGCGGCAATTTCTTCCCTGTTCAAAAAATATCCTGCCCTGCGGTCCTTTAGGATTGTTTTCAGCCAGCGGATTTCCAGGATTGTCATTGGAACGACGTCCCGGTAGAAACAGATATTTTCATCACAGCAGTATTTAAATGAATATGCGTCAACATATTCTTCCCTTTGCCTGCCCGGGCGGTCTTCACTTTGCAGAATCCGCTTTTTTGTTTTCGTAACAAAACCCTTCGTCAAAAACAGATTTTTTATTTCCTCGGGCAGAATTTCGGCAGTCTTCATGCCCAGCCTTTGATACATAGAGTAAAATGAACGCAGAATGATACGTTCCAGCTCCTTTTCGGTAAACGAATTCAGCGCTTCGTCCGAACACAAACGTACAAATACGTCGGCCATCACATAATAATAAATGCTGAACACCTCATTAAACAGTTTTTCATGTTCCCTGGCGGCCCGGCCCTTTCCCAGAAGTCCGGCGGCATTTTCCGGAATCCCCCAAACCCCGCCCGGCGTTTTGTCCATTCCAGCTTTCGGCCCGGCGTTCGATTCGGCGGCTTGGTTTTCCTCCGTCCTGGCGTTCAATTCGGCGGTTTGATTTTCCTCCGGGACTTTCACTTTGTCCCGAAAGATATGTTCTGCAAAGCTGGCCACATCCGAATCCAGTGAAAATCTTCCCTGGGGCGTGCTCCTAACAAAAGCAATCCGCGAATAAAAGCTTCGTATCCAGGGACCCATTTCCTTCACATCAGAAACGTTTACGCTGTAATCCAGGGCTTCTTCTTTTACAAAATCAACGTTTCCGTTCCGGCGCTCCCGCAGCAGCCTATTTCTGATATAATACTCTTTTTCCCCATCATATAAAACGCGCATGGCAATGGTGCCAAGAGGAGCCCGGCTCATGGCGTTTCCCTCCTGTATTGGCGTAGTGGAAACACCCCAGGAATAGTGTAACGACCATCTGGCGTTTGCTATATCGCTTTTTATTTCTTCAGGACTGACTTTTTCCGTCTCCTTCAGAACCCTGCAGACTTCACTCCCGCTATAGTATTCGACAGAATCAATAAATTCAACGCGCAGGCCCGTATAACTGCGCCTAAATGGTTCATAAAACATGAGATACTGCCGCCCGCCTGCAGAACTCACCCTGATTTCCAGGGGATAACAAAGCAGTTCCGTCGCAAATTCCGCTGTTCCGTGCCTATACCGTATTCTGCACCAATATCCATTCTCTATCGCGCAGATCAGATCAATCAAATTAAAATCATTCAGCGACTGCATAAAATACTCATGTTTAAAGCAAAAGGAACTGTTTTCTTCGATTTTCATACGATCCAGCAAAAAAGTACCCAATTCGCCCAAAAAGTAATACCTGGAAAAGAAATCCAGAAGCGTCCGAAAATGATACTCAAATTTTTCATCCGCAGCGCTTCCCGCCGCGATCAGTTTCTTCAGCGTAAAGGGACGTATCTGCCACCTGCGGTCTCCCTTTTTTCCCTTTTGTCCGGTGGGCTGCTCCCTCGCAACAATTCCCAACTGCTCCAAAGCTTCCAGCCTGTTATTTGGAGTATTGTTTCTGTCTCTGCCCGTTGACGCCGCCAACTGGTCGGTAAAAAAGTAAATCAGATCTGAGGTTTTCAGCTTCACTTCGTTCCGGGCGATAATACTCTCAAATTTTGCAGTCTGCCCGTCGCCAAGCCCCAGTTCCCGGAGCTTTTCCAAAAACAAATCTTCTTCCTCATAAAATCTTTTCAGTAAATCCCGCTCCTCCCGGCGCAGATGAAGGCGTCCTATTTCTTCCGACAACGCCAGGTTTTTTGCATCTATGACCCTTTCGAGTCTTTTCTGTTCTTTCAGGCTTTTGCTCAGAGATTCCACGCCTTCCCTAAGACTGATACAGGGGCTCAAAGCCGCCACAGTGTGAAAAAAATATGCAGGATACGTTTCCGGATAAATGCAGAACCGGTAAACCCGGTGAAATGGATTTACGCGCATACTCTGAGACTCCTGGGTGGCATACATCACCTCTCTGCGCTCTGATTTATCCGACCATTCCACATAATCCTGAAGAATATTATTCAGGCGGTCCCAATCCTCCAGCAGCGTCTGCTCGCTTCTGTCTCTGGTTAAGCGGGCGGAACTTTTAAACCCATAGCTATAATAATCCCGCAGGCTGTTTTTAAACTTTTCATCAAACTTATGCGCTTTTATCAGTTCCTTATGCGTCGCCATAATCGCCGTCCTTTTCTATTTATGAGGGAGGTGGATTGTGGGAGTGCGAAGCACGAAGCAATCCGTGTAATCATAATTTCGGGTGTTTCGACACCCAAATCTTATGAGGAAGCAGTCCACTCCGCATTGTACTTCCCTGCATTTTGATCCCATCGCACGATTCGCACTTTCACCGTACCGCCTACGTAATCTCTGGCGCGAACGCCTTTTTCCTGCAGATGCTTCTTCGACAGCGCGGCTCCCATTGCGGTTCCTGAAATAGTGCCCCGCAGCACTCCGGTGGAGGTCAGCTCAAGGTTCACCATCTCTACGGTTTTTCCGATCAGGCTTTCCCTGGCAGCCTCCTTTTCTTTCCCCGCCATTAGGCTTCCGGAGATTTTAGAAGCAGGGGCGGCTCCAGGGGTGTAAAAAGTTTCGATATTTTTCAGCACAAACTCACAGGTTTCTCTCAGGCCCCGGCGTCCAGCTTCATTTAAAACCTCCAGATTCAGATGCGCGGAGGTATTGCGGCTTGTATTCAATATCTGCATATCCGACTTCAGGGCGCTCAGAGAGCTGTACAGTGGAAAATATTTTTCCATAACGTCCCAGTGATTGCGGATGATCTGATAGTAATCCATAAAAGCCAGAACATTCAGCTTGGAAACGGACAAATTTCTTGCCATGGCGTCGTTTCTTGCCGCCAGAGTGCGCAGTTTATCCAGATAGTCGTCCTTCTTCGGCACGTCCCGGTTCACAATTTCCTCCCAGGAATCCGGGTATTTCTCCGACATGCCCTCGCACAAAATGCCCCTCATCCGTCTTTCCGTTTTTTCCAGCAGTCCCGACAGCGTATTCAGCTCCTCTGGCACAACAAAATCCTTTACGTAATCCACAAAATAGGGTGTCAGCGGCTCATATACCAGCTTTCCTGCGTCGCGGTATTCCTTCATGCCGGAAAGCTCGAAAACATTTTTCTCCCCCAATTCACATTTTGTAACAAAACCATAGCTGTAAAGCGTTTCCACTCTCTCTGAAATTTTCTCACTGTAAACCGGCCCTATGAACTGCTGTATAAAAATACTCATACTGCTTATCTTTTTTTCGCGGTCCACAAATTCCGTATCCATCAGCGTACACATACGGTCGTACGCTTTTTTTACAAAGCCGCCGTGTTCCGCATAAATGCGGCTGATCTCTGTTTCTTTCCCATCGAGCAGTTCAATTTCATGATACATGCTCATCAAAAGTCCGGGATTTCTGCCGCAGAGGCAGACAATTTCCTGCCGGATATGTTCCGGCAGAGGCTCCATTCCCAGCTCCTTTTCATACATGGAAAAATATTCCTCCATTTCCTCATTGGAAAAACCTCTCAGAGGCTGCGGCGGATAAGCCGCCTCCAAATCAGAGCCCTCCTGCATGTGATGCGCAATCGTGCCAACGCTTCTCCTGGAAATTGTGAGGATAGACAAATTCAGTTTCGCAGAGCCCTTGATCGTAAGCCCAAAGAGGCGCTGAAAGAACTGGCCGTCCTGAAATATCGTACGCGCCCGGTCAAATTCGTCGATGCTGATGATAATCCGTATGCCAAGCCTGGTATAGTCGGCAAACAGACCATTCAAAAACCGGATCGCCCGCGACATACATTCCTTATCGTTATCGATGCGGCCCAGGTATTGGTCGAAGAAACAGTAGGCGGACAGTATCTTTTCCGCGTTCCGTTTGTTGTAGTGCGGCGAAGCCTGCAGCTCCTCCTCGCCAATCTGCTCTGAAAAGCACAGAATCAGCTCCGACCAAAAGCTCCAAAAGGTACATCCATCCTCCAGCACTGTGCTGAAATAATATGTATGAGGCTTGTTCAGGGCAAAAAATTCTTCTGCCATATGGCGCACCAGCGTCGTTTTTCCCACCCCGTTCGGGCCGATCAGGGAATAGCATTTGCCAAAGGATCCTTCTTTCACCGCAAACACATCCCGCATCAGCCTTCTGCAGATATCTTTCCTTTCGATAAATATCTCGCCCACAATCACTTACCTCCCGCTTTTTCTTAAAATGTATTCCAAAAACAGTCCCGTGTTTATCTTCACCCGGCCGCCGGAGGTGATAGAGATCACCCGGCGGGCCTCCAGCCGGTTGCGGATCTTTTCAATTCTTTCGTCCCGCCATCCGTATTCTTCAAAAAGCTTCCGGCTGATTTCATTATTGTCCGCCGTTCTTCCATCAAAAGAATCGGCCGCCAGAAACGCCGCGGATTTCAGGAACTGATACGTATCTCTCTGTTCCGGATCTCCGGGATCGTCTCCATCCTCAATCATCAGGATATCAAAATCTGTCATCAGCAGATCATTGACAAATTCCTCCAGCATTGCTTCCACGTCTCCCGCCAGAAGCTGGGTATGCGTGCAGCGGTCGCTCTGATAGTAATCAAACATCCGGTCGCATAACCGCATCAGATAGGTGGGATTTCGTCCCGAAAGGTCAAGAATACGCTCCACCGCCCGGCTGCCCAGCTCCGTGCCGTAGGGATTAAAGCCAAAAGCCTTCTCCATCGGCTCTGTAATCAGCTTTACTGAAGCCTCCCGGTCCAGCGCTCCGATCTCAATCGACTTTGCAAACTCCGCCGTATGGTTCAAAACTCCCAGCTCGTCAAATGCGCGCATCATCGCCTCGTGGCCGATAATTACCTGGACAAATCCATACATGGAAAAAGTCTTAATAAAGGTTGGAATTGACGCAAACGCCCTTTGAGATGGATCCCGGTCTATTTCGCTCATAATTGTCGTACACAACTGCGTAAATTCATCCATAAACAGCACTATGGTATGCTTTCCATTATCCAGCCGGAAAAATTCTCTGAAGAAGCAGTCAAACTGCGCCGCCCACACTTCCCGGTTGGCAGGATCAAATAAGTCTGGAATCTCCAGCTCCTGCTCTTCCAGAAGTTTTTCCACCTCCGGATGATTGTCGTATATCTCATCCTCGAACCGGTACAATATGCTCGCATAAAAGTTTCTCTTAAAACAGGAGAGCAGTTCCACGCCTCCTATTTCGTCCAAAATATTATTAAAATTCAAAATAATTGCCGTCTTCTCAAGGAAAGGATCTTCCTTGATATAATTCTTTATCTGATAGACAAGGCTGGTCTTTCCGCTTTTTTTCTGCCCGTGAATAATCACAGCGCTGCCGGAAATAAACGTCTCCTTTCCATCAACAACCCGGATGATGCTGTCCCGAATCTCCCGGCTCTCCGCTTCCCGCCCAAAAAACATTGTGGCGTCCTCAAGGGGCCTTCCGTATGCCGGCGCACTATAGGGATTTTCGTGCCTGATGCTCTTATCCAGCCAGCTGTCGGCGCCGAACTGCAGCTCAAAATAGCTTCCCACATCCACGCTGCGCCGTTCCTTCACCGTAGCTCCGCCGGAAAACGCGCTGGCATATTCATATTCCACCGACCATCCGATCGTCACAGCCTCTTTTTCCACAGCGTCGTAGACGATGGATACCTCCAGAGCCATCTGATCCCCCGCCGCCAGGTGCTTCTGCTTTACATCGATTCTCTTGTCCACGGAAACGCCCTCTGTGTAGGATTCCAGAAAAACCGTAATATTTTCCGCCGTCTGAAGTTTCTGATCGCTGCTTCCGTTCCTGATAATCAGCCAGAAACTTTTCTGCTCTTTCTCCAGCGTCGGTTCATTCGGCATACACAAAAGCTGGGGCAGAGCCGCCGCATCGCTGTATAGATCATTCAACAGCGCTTCAATCTCCCTTTTCAGCTTTCCAAACAGACTGTCCCCCGTGTTTTCGTCCGCTGCCATAAAGAGGATTTCTGCAGATTCCCTGCAGGGGTGCTGTCGGATCTCCTGCTCGATCTCACACACTTCCCGGTAGGCATACTTTAAAGCGTCCTCCTGCTGCGCAAAACCCGGACGGTTCGAATAGTCGCATACAACGGTACAGGCTTTCAAAAGACGTTCAAACCGATATGCGTCGTCGGCGCAGATCATCTTTAAAAATCTGGCCTGCATATTTATCAGAACTTCCCGCATCTCTGAGATAATCTCTGTCGATTCCAAAATAGCTTTTATCTTCGCGCTAAAGCGGCTCTTATCGCGCTTATATTTCTCCCTTACGGCCTGCACGATTTCCAGAAGCGATGCACTCTGGCTGTATTCTTCAATCTGCGCCGCGTCCCCTTTGATCTCAGCCGCAAGCGCCTCATAGCCTTCCAGCGTATTGCACATCACCTCCAGGCTCTTTTGATCCAGCAAAATCAGATGCGGCAGCAGTTCATTATTCTGCTTGCATTTCTTTTCAAGCAAATCGTTTAACTGCCTCCGGCTGGCGGTTACTCCTTTCTGCAGGTAATTTCCAAGATCCTCCCTCGTCCCAAAATCCTGCATAAACAACTGGACAAGACAGTCGTTGACCGAATACTGGCTTCCCCCGCGCCTCCAGTTTCGTCTGAGAGGATAGCGCAGCAAGAACGACACATAGTAAGCGTGCTCTCCCGAAACGCCGTTGACGTCCAGCCCGGTTTTCCGGCAGCGCTTTTGAACTCCGCTTATCATCATCCTTGCAATCTGGCTGTTCCGCTCCAGGCCGTCGCTTTCGTTCTTGTTCTTCTCCAGAACGACCTCCGGGAATCGCTGCGCCACCGCCGCCGCCGCAAACAGCGCGGCGTCCCCCGGCTGTCCCCGCAGAATATCAAACGCTTTCTGGGCCTGTTCGCTGTCTGCGGGCATCCCATCTTCGTTTAAGGAAACTCCCTTCAAAAACATCTGTCCGAGATCTACCTGATCCATGCAGAACAGAACCAGCTTTTCATCCGTCACGCTTTTCAGGGAAAAATTCTCTATTTCCTCCGATACATCGTCCTCGCCTTCTTCGGAGAGGTCATCTATGCGGGCACACAGGCTGCAGCCGTCCTCCCCCGGCGCAAAAGTGATCTCCGTCTCCTGGTCTATATACTTCTCCAGCTCCGCCAGGCTTCCGCTGACCGGATAGAAGAAAGTGGGATTTCGATAACCCCTGTACAGATCCAGTCCGGCGTCATACCGGATTGTCGCCGTCTCTGTGCGCATCCTTAACTCAATCGCTGAGGACGACAGCAAAATTTCCTGCGTCTCCGTTGAAAAGAATAAGTGAGAGACGACTTTTGCATACACTTCTTTTCCTGTAATTGTGCCGGTCTTGCAGGCGCGGTTGATTAAACCGTCCGACAGGACAGAGACATAATGCCTGATATTTTCCCCGACAGTCACGCGCTTTTTCCCTGCGTCATACCCGGAAACTACCCCTTCCTCCCAGCGGATCAGACGGCTACATTCCTCCGAAATACGGTTTACTTCAATCACCTGATTATTCACGCAGGCGTACATGACATGCAGACGGATGCCGTTTGACTGGCTTTTCAGAATATTAATCACCTTAACGTCCACAATGCCGAGAGGTACATCCAAAATCCTGTTTAAGGTAGCGATGGCTTTTTCCATGTCAAAATCTGTCACCACGCCAAAGCGGAACACTTTTTCCACACTGTCCTGGGCAATCCGGATATCATCACCGACAATATAGTATCCTTCCTCCTCGCCCTGGAAGGTATAATAGCCCATTGCTCCGTCCTTCATCTGAAAGACCACGTTCTCTCCCGGAATCATATCCGGCATGTCAAAGGTTCTGTTGCTGTTGTCTCCCTGCTCCCCGGATTTCTTCTGCATATAATTCAGGTTTTGCTCTATCACAACCTTATTTCCTTCTATGCTGATTCTCCGGCAGCCCATTTTGGGTATTGCCTGAAGCACCTCAACCGGATAGTCATAGTCGATTGCCGGGTGCTCCGCCCCGGTTTTTGTGTTTGTCGCCGTCCCCTTTGTCACGTAGCGCACCAGATAACTATATTTTCCGGTTTTCAGATTAGAATCCCCAAGAAATCTGGTGCGGGAGGGATCAAACATTACCGCAAGCTCTGTTTCTGAATAGAGCTCGTCCTGAAGAAGTTTCTGATTAATATAGCAGGAGTTAATCAGCGCATAGTGGGAACTGCAGAGATTTACCAGGCCAAATGCCGCCTGAGCCCCGGAATATTCCTCAGCCGGGGATGTCATATACTGTTCCAGATCTATGCTCTCAGGAACGTCCGGCCTGGAAGCTGCGGCTTTCGCCTGCTCGGCAGGTGCGGACGCCTTCTCGGGAAATTCATACTCTCCTAAAATCCTGACCGACTTTGCCGTCCGGTTTTCCCCTTTGGCATATGCGACGCGGTAATAGTGCGTCTGCGTATTCAGCGCAAATTCCGACGGATTCTTTATATCCGAATCACGAAAATAGATCGTTCCCGTTCTGTCGTTATTGTTAAGATGATCCTGCAACTCGGACGGCTCGAGAATAAAGCCGAAGCTTACGTTGTTCGGTCTTTTCACATATTTTAAAACGTATCCCTGCGCGGGCTTTTGCACCCGGTTCATCGTATCGATATGAGAAATCGACACCCTTGATTCGAGTCCGCTTTTTCGCAGAGAATATACGATGGGATAATCGTAAGCCGTAAGGTTCAGTTCTCCAAGTTTTTCTTCGACGACGCGCCTGGTAGCGATCAGCCGGTAAGATTTCGCCTCCTCGTCGTTTTCATAGGCTTCCCGGGAGCTGACACAGCAGGTAACTCCGTCATAAGCCGTCAGCATACCCCTTTTTGGCTCTTCATTAATGATTGAAACATCCGCGGCAGCGCAGAATTTTCCCTTGTGCGTCTGCTCCACAGTAAAGACCACGCCTGCACCCAGCTTTACCTTCTGTACGTCCCGGTAATCTCTCAGATTATTAATGTGAAACCAGTATTCCCCGCTGAGGTAGCCTGTTCCATTGTCCGGACGGTAGCTTGTAATCACGCCGCAATAGCGGGCTTTCAAAATATCCCTCTGGTGATATGTCTCCCTTGCAAAGTCTTCTGCGTCAGAATTCAGTATCACCGCGCAGGAATCACGATACTCCTCCAGATAACCCCTGACAACTATGCCGGAGGTAAGCGTCAGCTCCACGTCGCACTGCACAAAGCGTGGAAGATAAGCAACGGAAAAAGGCAGTATCTCCACTTCGTTATTTTCAGTGATTTTGATCTGCGCACATTCCGCATAGGGAACCGCCCGGTCAAGCTCTACGGATAACGCCTTTTGTACCGAAATTGACGGATCCTGCACACATTCATAATCCACCACATAAATATTGCCCGGCTTACACTCAAAATTTAACTGTTCGCCCGTAAACTGAACAATCCCCTTTGGCATCTCGCGCTTAGTAAGGTATGCATACCCCTTCGCCAAATATTCCCTGCCGATATATCCGCTCGTTTTTCCGTTCGCATTATTCTGCAAAAACAAAATGACGCCTTTTCCTCTGTAGGAGGCCCCTGTACTTGCTTCCTCCGAAACGCTTTCTTCTATCTTTACATGTTTTGCGATCAGTCCCTTTTCCGACACGCCGGGGATAAAGGATACCACCTCTCCCCCCGAGAGGTTCTCATACATTCCTTCATCCTCAAAATATGGCTCTTTGCACAAAAAGGTACCGCTCGTTTTGCTTCCATCCACTGAGACACGGATTTGGCGGACAGGCCCTTTTGCCGTGTTTGCCGTGCCGACAGCAATCGTTCCCCTATATCGCACCGTCCGAATATTTTTCACTTCAACCATCGCTACGGTATCGCCGATCAAAACCAGCATGTCCTCCGTAATGCCGGACACAACTCCCGAAACTATGCTCTGATCTTTTAAGGCCACATAGATATAATCATTGACAACGGGCTTTCTGGTAATGTCGGCAACTTCGCTTAAATTAAGATCCTCTTTCTCTCCTCCGATCAATTCCAGCGCAAAACCGTCGCCGCTTCGCTCCAGCTTTCCCGTATATACCCTGCCGTCTCTCATTCTGTACCAGTAATGCTTCTCCGACAGCTCCGGCACATATACCCGGTGAGTGCAGGAAATCAGGGATACGTCCTTCGCCTCGATTCTTGCTCCTGCAAATTCCAAATGACATGCGGCAATGCAGTCAAATTCCCCGTACAAAATAGTGTCCCGGTCCAGATCTTCGCTCAGATCATCCAGGGTAAAGGTAATGCCTTCGATCTCCCCGACGCCTTTATATGTATGAAAGTCAGAGATTTTTCCCACAAATTCAATGTCCAGGATTTCAGCCATGGCAATATCTTCCTCATCCAGGCGGACATTCCCTTCCGCCGAAAGAATATTGTTCAGTCTCCCGGATTTTTTTTCTCCGCCGCTCAATGTGATTCTTACATTTTTCAGCAGATAAAGCCCTACTTTATTTATGTCCATAGCGATACCTCCCCAGACGATATACTGATATCTATATTATAAGTTTTTCTTCTTCCGTAAGTCAATAAAAAGCGATGCAATCTGCACCGCTTTTTATTGATTTTCTCTATTTATTTATGCAAGTTTACGTGTTTTTCTTAATCCTCCGCCATACCGATCAGATCAAATTTTTCTGTGGAAACCACAATATCGAACGCTCTCTTTTTCGGCATCGCGCATTTCACCCATACAGTGCGGTCGGACAGGTTGTAATACCAGCCTTCCTCTGCTTCTTCCCAGCCTTCTCTGACGATAAAGCGGGGAATTTTCCGGCCGTCGACGGATGCCCAGAAAGCTCCTTTTTTCTTGCTCACCAGGCGCATGGTCAGACGTTCTACTGTCGGCTCGTAGCTGCCCTTTCTGCTAAAGGAAACGGTAGTGCGGTCGCCGGCAGCCACGCGGATATCCGTGCGGGCGTAAACGCCCTCTTTATAATCCTCTGTGTGTCCGTCATCGTCATACAGAACAAAGTCTGTGTCCGTCTCAGCGGAGATCAAAAAGTCAAGCTGACGGGTGGTATCCCGCAGGATATGCTTTACGTCCTCGCTGGTCACATAGACGGCGGAGCCCCGCAAAAACATAGGCATCGAGCCAAGATCCACCGGGATCTCGATGGTCTGTCCGCCTTCATATTCCCTGAGACTGTCGTTCATATCGTACCATTTGCAGCCCGCCGGCAGATAGATTCTGCGCGTCTTTGCACCTTTTTCCACAACGCTTGCCACCAGAACGCTTTTTCCGAACATAAAGGTCAGGTTCTGGTCGCTATAGCAGGCCTTATCCTCCGGGAACTCCAGAAACAGCGGCCGCCATGCAGGCATACCGTTCTGATTCGCCTCGTACATCAGGCTGTACAGGTAGGGCAGCATACGATATCTCTGGGCGTAAGCCGCACGGATATACTCCGCATGTTCCTCATACATCCAGGGCTGGGTTACGGTGTTATCATTGTTGGCCGAATTTAAGCAGAACCTTGGCTGGAAAATACCGTTCTGTATCCAGCGAAGCAAAAGCTCGCCCTCCGGCGCCGGGCCTGCAAATCCCCCGATATCGCATCCCATGTTGGCGCATCCCGACAGGCCCATGCCTGTAATCGTCGCAATATTAAACTTCACCGTGCGCCAGTCGGTCAGGTTGTCGCCTCCCCATACCTGGGCATAGCGCTGGATTCCCGCATAGCCGGCGCGGTTGATGATATAGGGGCGTTCGCCCGGATATACTTCCGCCAGCGCCTGCTTTGCCACATAGGCCATCAGGTTGGAGTGAAGAATCTTAAGCTCCGCCATGGTACCCTTCTTGCCCTCAAAATCACACTGGGCGTTGCGGTCCTCCACGCCGTCCATCTCGCAGTTATCATTCCATACCGTCTTGGTGCCCATCTTCAAAATATTTTCTTCCAGAAGATGCTTCCAGGTATTGCGGCCCGCCTCGCCGGTGAAGTCAAAGAACCGTCCCTGGCCGCCCCACCAGCGTCCGTAATAGTCCTCTTTGCCGTCCGGCGTTTTGATAAAGACGTCGTTTTCCTCAAACATTTTTATGTAGGGATGGCGTTTCAGAATTCCTGGCTTCAAGTTGGGAATGACATTGATTCCCCGGGCGTTCATTTTCTCAAAAAACTCCTTCGGGTTCGGAAAACGCGTATGGTTCCAGTTGAACACATAGCGCAGGTTGTCTTCCTCTCCGCTGCTGTAGCCGGAGGCCAGCCAGAAATTGTCAATGAGAACGCCTTCCTTTTCGTGCTTGTCGATGACATTATAGATTTCTTTGTCACAGTCTTTCTCAAGCTCCGCATAGTACATGGTGGAAGCGCAGTAACCGAGGGACTGCTTTGTGGGCAGCGCGCTGCGCCCGGTCAGCCAGGTGTAGCGGTCCAGCACCGCCGCAACGTCCGGCCCGTTCAGAAGAAACAAATCGATGTCGCCGCCGTCTGTCTGATAATAGCAGTAACGCTCCCAGTAGCCCGAAAGCTCCTGTCCCATATCAAACACGCAGTCGTAGGAATTGTGATAAAACAATCCCAGTGCATGGCGCTGATTTTCATTGATGCGCACATAAAATGGAATGTGTTTGTACATGGGATCCCCCGTCTCCGGGTCATGCCCAATCGCATCCTTGGGGCTCATGCGCAGGCGGCGTCCCTTTTTGTCCAGATGACCTGTCTTTTCCCCAAAACCATAGAAATGGTCTGCCGCCATATCTACCTTGGAATAATGGCTCCGCCTTCCAAGCTGATCTTCCTCAAAGGCGCGTTCCCGCAGGTCACGGTAGATTACTCTGCCTTCGCTGTCTGTCAGTGTAAAAGAAAATGGATTTTTGCAGAGAATCAGGCGGACAGAGGCGGTGGAAAAAGCAAGCTCATCCTCTGTCTCCACGCACTCCACGTCCAGGGCTTTAATACGGGTTCTCTCCCCTGCCAGCATACCGTCCATGCGGTCGGGCCACGCAGTTGTCACCAGCGTATAGGATTCTTCCTCAAATTTACGGTCAAAGGACACCCGGATGCGGATGACGTCGTCGGTCATAAAAACCAGGCTGACGTCCGCCGCGTCTCCGTGAATCAGATAACCGTTGTCTGTTTTCCGGAAGGATTCAAACTTTCTTAACAGCATACGTTATCTCCTTTTTCATTCTCCTGCGTTATATACCGCAGTCTATATCACATTCCGATCAGGTCGAAATCTTCAAAAGAAACCACCAGCGTCGTATCTTTCTTCGGATTCGGGTATTTCACCAGTACGGCCCGCTTTGTCTGGCTGTAATACCAGCCGCTTTCGGCCGCCTCAAATTTGCGGCGGTTCAGATAGTGCTCCAGCTTCTGTCCGTCCAGCGTTACCCAGAAGGGACTGCGGTCCTTGCGGATCATCTCCGCTGTCACGGTTTCCACATGATCTTTATAAGAGCCCTCCGCCTTAAAGGACACCTTCACCACAGCGTCGCCGGACATGGTGATCTCCGTCTTGCGGTAAGCGCCCTCACGATAATCGTTTGACACGCCGTCGTCGTCGTACACCGTGTAACTGCGGTCGCCGCCCGGGGCAAGGATCAGATGCAGCGCCGTCGTATGGTCGCGCTCCATGTTCATCAACTGATTGTCCGCCATGGGAATGATCGCACCCTCCCGCACAAACATAGGAATGGTCTCCATCGTCACGGGAACCTCTATCGTCTGCCCGCCCTCGTAGCAGGCAAAATTGTCGTTCCAGTCGTACCACTTGCAGCCGGCCGGCAGGTACACCTTTTTCGTCGCGGCGCCTTTCTCAATCACGTTTGCAATCAGCAAATCCCGGCCAAACATATACTCAAAGCTCTCGTCATAGACCTTCGGATCGTTCTGGAACTCGTAGACCAGGGCGCGCATAATCGGAGCGCCGCTCCTGGTAGCCTCGTAAACATTCGAATAAATATACGGCGTCATGCGGTAGCGAAGCAGAATCGCACTGCGGATAATGTCCGCCGAATTGCGGTACATCCAGGGTTCCGTCACCGTATTATCGTTGCTGGCGGAATGAATGGAAAATCTTCCCTGGAAAATTCCCTGCTGCACCCAGCGCACAAACAGTTCTTCCTCTGGCGCAGGCCCTGCAAAGCCTCCGATATCGGCGCCTTCATGGGGCTGACCGGACAGGCCCATGCCTGCGATGATCGGAATATTGTACTGCAGAGATTTCCAGCTTGTATAATTGTCTCCGCACCAGGTCTGCGCATAGCGCTGAATACCGGCGCTGCCACTGCGGCATACGGAGTAAGGCCGGGCCTTCGGATTATGCTCCCGCACGGCGTCGTTGCTCAGCTTGCACATCAGCGTGGACATCAGCGGCTTTAACTGACCGATGGTTCCGCCTTTTCCGTCAAAATCACATACACAGTCCTTATCCATCAGACTGTCAAACTCACAGTTATCGTTCCAGATGGAATCTGTTCCCACATCAATGACGTTGTCTGTCAGATACTTTTTCCAGGCCTCGCGGGCTTCCGGCTTTGTGAAATCCCAGAAAGCGCCGTCGCCGCCCCACCATTTGCCTACGCCGTAGGTGTCTGTATTTTTGCTGTCCTTTACAAATACATCCTTCCCTGCAAACTCCTCAAACCAGGGATGGCAGAGCAGAATACCCGGCTTGACATTCGGCACATTCTGTGCGCCCTTTTCATTCATCGCCCCAAAATATCCGCTGGGGGACGGGAAACGCTCTGTGTTCCAGGTGAATACGCAGCGCTTATTCTGATAGCTGGTATACCCTGAGGACAGGTGAAATCCGTCGATGGGGAAGCCTTCCTCTTTAATCGTATCAATGAACTCCAGCACCGCCTTGTCGCTGTCCTTTTCAAGCTCCGGATAATACATGGAGGAGCCCTGGTAGCCGTAGGCGCGCTTCGGAAGAAGGGCAGGACGTCCTGTCAGCAGCGTGTAATTATCCACGATGCGGGCCAGCGTGCCGCCGCCCAGAAGAAACATATCCACATCTCCGCCGTCCGCCTGCCAGTAGGTATACCGCGGCCAGTAGTTGCTCTTTTCGCAGCCCATGTTAAACACAGACTCATAGAAATTGTGGTAAAATACGCCTACCGCTTTTCTTGTGTCGCGGTCCAGGCGGATATAAAATGGAATGTGCTTATACAGCGTATCCATCTTCTCCGCATCATAGCCCATGGCGTCTGTGGCCCTCTGACGCAGGAAGGTCTTATTTTTATTCAGAAGCCCCGCCTTCTCGCCAAAGCCATAGAAGCAGTCTTCTTCCTTCATGCGGGCGTAGGAAACCACCCGGCGGTTGCTGTCCAGCACAAAGGGGCAGCCCGCCAGACTCTGATACAGTTCCATCCTCTCCTCATCCAATAACTGAATACAGATGGGATCTTTTTCAATTGTAAGCTTTAACTTGCCCGTTTCCAGCGTTACAGCCGCGTCTGTCTCCGTCACTTTCGGCTGTACGGGAGTTACCCGGGTACGTTCTCCCTCAAATACATGATCCAGACGGTCCGGCCAGGCGGTCGTCATCAGAATATAGGATTCCTCCGCCATTTCCCTGTCAAAGGAGGCGCGGATGCGGACAATCTCCTCTGTCACAAAGCAGATTTTGATATCCGCAGCGTCCGTGCGGGCCAGAAATATCCCGTCTTTCTGCTCTACAGAAAGCAGTTTTGAACAAATTTCCATATGTACCTTCTCCTTTCGCTAATACAAGCTCTGCATTACACGAGTCCGCACAGCTTCGGGATAAGCAGGCAGATGCCCGGAATATAAGTAACAAGGAACAGAGCAACTACCATCGCTACAAACATCGGAACGATATACTTGGTCACTCCGTCGATGGTTACTTTGCCGACGCCGCATCCGACAAACAGGCAGGAGCCTACCGGCGGCGTTACGGAACCGATACCCAGGTTCAGGATCAGCATGATGCCGAAATGCACCGGGCTCATGCCAAAGCTGTTTACGATGGGCAGGAAGATCGGAGTGAAAATCAGCACTGCGGGAGTGAGGTCAAGGAACATACCCATCACCAGAAGGAATACGTTCATAATCAGAAGCAGTACGTATTTGTTGCTGGAAACGCCCATGATCATATTGCTGATGGCTCCCGGGATGCCCGCATACGTCATAATGTAGGACATAATGGTGGAAGCTGAGATCAGAAACAGGATCGTGGCCGTGCTCATCATAGTGTCGGCAAGCAGTTCGTACAGATTCTTCAGAGACAGTTCCTTGTAGATAAATCCGAGAGCTCCGCAGTACAGTACGCAGACAACTCCGGCCTCGGTCGGTGTAAACCATCCGAGAAGAATACCCGCCATAACGATAATGACCGCCATCAGCGAGGGAACCGCGTCGATAATAATTTTTATCTTCGGTGTATCTTCCTTCACTGTGGAAGCGCGATAACCCTTTTTATGCGCAATAAACATAGCGACAGACAGCACGCACAGGCCAAGCAGAATACCAGGAAGGTAGCCGCCCATAAACAGCGCCGCAACAGAAACGCCGCCGGCTGTAATGGAGTACAGAATCAACGGACCTGAGGGCGGAATGATAATACCCGTCGGAGCGGAGCAGATATTTACCGCCGCAGAGTAGTTCGGATCGTATCCCTCGTCCTTTTCCAGTGGGTTCATGATGGAACCCATAGCGGAGGTAGCCGCAACGGAGGAACCGGAGATCGCGCCGAAGAACATGTTTGCCAGTACGTTGGTGGCTGCCAGATAACCCGGAATCCAGCCTACCACAAGGCGGGCCAGACGAACCAGACGCTGGGCAATACCGCCCTTGTTCATAATATTTCCGCCCAGAGTAAAGAAGGGCAGAGCCAGCAGCGAGAAGGAATCAATGCCGGAAAAGCTTCTCTGAGCCGCCATCAGAGCAAAGATATCTGCCGGGAAACTGAAAAGCCCCGTCACAATAGATGCCAGACCGATACCAACGGAGATCGGGACACCTGCAAAGAGCATTACAAAGAATACTCCGAACAACATTAATGTAGCTTGAACAACCATTATTTCGCCCCCTTCTTCGCTTCTTTTGCATCTTCATACATCATGGCGTATTTCAGGATACGTCCAAGCACGATAAAGCATCCCGAAATCGGCAGAATTGCATAAAGCACTTTGAACGGAAGGTGCATAACAGCCGAGTAGTTTGTTGCGCCCATCGCCATGCGTCCGCCGCCGTAAATAAATACATAAATAACAAAGAACATAATGCAGGCTTCGATAAATACATTCAGCACAACCGCCGCCGTTCCCTTTGCCTTGCGTTTAAAAAGGTCCAGCGTCAAATGCTGGTCTTTGTAGAAGCAGTAAGCCGAGCCGAGCATACTTGCCCAGATCAGCATGTAACGCATAAATTCCTCAGTGAATGTGGAGGGGTTCTTTAAAATCCAGCGTGTAAAGATCTGCCAGAAGCCGCCCACAACCAGAGAAAACATTGCAGCCGCCATAAGCGCTCTCATGACGTTTGTCAAAATCTTGTCCAGTTTTTTCATTGTCTTTCCCCTTCTTCAATATTTCGTCTCTGATATTCATATGGCTGCGGCCGTCATCGGACCGCAGCCACGTAAAATATTTTTACCGTATTAACTTTTCTGAATACTTAGTTGCCAGCCGCCTGGATCTGTTCAACGATTGCGTATACTTCCGGATCGCTTGATTTCAGGCTCTCGTATACCGGCTGAACTGCTTCCTGGAATGCAGCCGTGTCAACATCCTTTATCAGCTCAACGCCAAACTCATTGACTGCCTGATCCAGAACCTGATTTTCAAATTCTTCCCATGCGGTCTTATAGTCGTCTGTTGCAGCCTTTGCGCAGCTCTTAAGAACTTCCTTCTGGCTGTCGGACATCTGGTTCCATACGTTTGCAGAAAGAACTACGATATCAGGAATACGTGTGTGTTCGTCGAAGGAGTAGTATTTTGCCACTTCGCCGTGGTCACGCAGTGCGGTTACGTTATTTTCAGCGCCGTCGATAACGCCCTGCTGAAGGCCTGTGTAAATCTCGCTGTATCCCATAACGGTTGCAGCGCCGCCAAGAGCGTTCATCATGTCGATCGCCATCTGGGAATCCATGGTACGAATCTTCAGTCCCTTGAGATCCTCCGGTTTGCGGATCGGTGTGTTCGCTGTGTAGAAGGAACGGGAACCGGAATCCAGCCATGTCAGACCGATAAATCCGTCAGCCTCTGTGGAATCAAAAATGCTCTGGGTAATCTCGCCGTCCATGACATTGTAGTAATGCTCTTTGTCATTGAATACATAGGGTACGGAGTAAGCGTTGTACAGTTTGCTGAACTGTCCCAGTGTGGATGCGGATACCTTTGCCATATCTAAAGCGCCCATCTGAATCTGAGAAAGCATGTCTGCTTCGCTTCCCAGCGTTCCGTTCGGGAATATCTGGATGTTGATGGTTCCGTTTGACTGCTCTGCTACATCCTCGGCAAATTTTGTCAGCTCAATGTGAACTGCATGGTCTTCTGCCAGATTGTGGCCCAGTTTCAGATTAAATGTCTGATCTTCTGCTGAAACCTGTGCGCCGATTGCCAGTGCCATTGTTCCTGCCAGCAGGTATGCTGCCATTTTTTTGAATTTCATAGTGAATTCCTCCCTTTATATATTTTATTTTTCTATAGTAAGCCGCAGCTCTTTCGCAGCTACCATATTCATAATGATTTCCCCGTTTTCTTTTTTCCCGGGGATTGAAACAGTCGACGGACGTCGCGGATCGTCATTCGGAGAAGCGATTTATTCTGTCTCCACTCAAGTCCTGTCTTCTTTGCCAGAAATTCCTTAAATTCTTCCTGGGAATCCGGCTTCAGCGTATCTTTGGCGATCATGCAGGCCGACCCTCTGCCCAGAAACAGAAAATAGTAATTTCCTTCCTCCACAATAGCTTCAAACTGATGGTATTTGATGTTCATTTTTCCCTCGCCGTCAAGGAGAACGCGGTCATCAAAAAACGTCGTCTTTATGACCGGCAGCGCCGTTTTCCGCTGTTCAAGCGTCTTGTCCGCCCGGCATCTTGCCGGAAAATCCCTGCTCACCAGAAGCCAGCAGCCCACCATCATCAGTATCGCCTTTACCGCCATGGGAAACGCAATCGCCGCCCCGGCCGCCGCCAGGATTCCCCCTGTGAAAAAGCGCAGAACCACCCGTTTCATTTCATAAGTGTCATACTCTGCTTTAAACAGCCTCCGTATGGTATCACTGTCATGTTTGATCTGACCTTCGTATCTTTTTGCCATTGCTGCCACCATTACAAAATAACTTGAGTTTTCGCAAAATGTAATTTCAAAATGAATATAGCATCCCAAAGTACC
>JAUNFZ010000109.1 GCA_030524785.1 Eubacteriales bacterium | reverse complement strand
TGTTTTACTTCCGAAAATATTGATGTTTTACTTCCGATTTTATCAAAATCATAGCCACATTTTCCGGCTCTGCCGCTCCAGCGCCAAAGCGGGGCTGCGGCTGTTCCGGACGTCTGACGACGCTTCATGGCTGGCCCGGACGCCAGGCGCTGTCCCAAGCACCCACGGGAAAGGGGAGTTTTCCGCGCTCGGAAAACTCCCCCATTTTAAGGATATATGAACATTTTGTTACTGCCGGACGTCCGCGACGGTGCAGAATATCCGGCACCTGCGGCAGATTATATTGCACTCTGCCTGCAGGAATGAAGTAACCGCTACACTTCAAACAGCAAATCTCCGTAAGAGGGCATCGGCCAGATCTCTTTATCTACCATCATCTCCAGTTCGTCTACCGGTGCGCGAAGATCCGCCATTGCCGGAACGACTGTGTCGTGGAAATAAATTGCCTGCTCTTTTCCTTCCTCTTTCTCTGCTGCCACATCAACCACTTCTTCCAGTGCTATCAGCGCTTCCTGCGCTTCCTCAAGCAGTGTGCTCGATGCATCCAGAAGTTTTGCCTGAACCCTTGCCTGACCGCCTGCTGCAGTCACCGCATTAATTGTGTCTGCCAGGCTCTTTGTATATCGGATCACCGCAGGAATAATCTGTTTGCCTGCAATGTCTATCATTGTTTTTGCCTCAATATTAATTGCTTTCGCGTATGTCTCGTACTGAATCTCTGCTCTCGCCTCAAGCTCCACCTTGCTGTATACGCCGAATTTGCCGAACATGTCAATGGCTTTATCCGTTACCAGCGCAGGAATTGCCTCCACCATAGATTTCAGATTCGGCAGGCCGCGGCGCTTCGCTTCTTCTACCCATTCATCTGAATAGCCGTTGCCGTTGAAAATAATGCGCTGATGCTCTGTGGCGTACTTTTTGATCAGGTCATGTACGCAGGCGTCAAAATCTTCTGCCTTCTCGATTTCATCGCAGGCTTCACAGAAAGCTTCCGCAACAATCGTGTTCAGCACGATATTCGGAGATGCGATGGAATCTCTGGAGCCAACCATACGGAACTCAAACTTGTTGCCCGTGAAGGCAAAGGGTGACGTTCTGTTTCTGTCTGTGGCGTCTCTGGAGAACTCCGGCAGTGTCTTTACACCGGTGCTCAGTTTGTCGCCTGTCTTGCTGTGAGTAGCGCTTCCTGTATTTACAAGCTGCTCAATCACATCCTCCAGCTGATCGCCCAGGAAAATCGAAATAATTGCAGGCGGAGCCTCGTTTGCTCCCAGACGGTGATCGTTGCCCACGTCTGCAGCAGACTCACGCAGCAGATCTGCATGCTCATCCACCGCCTTCAGAATACAGGTCAGCACCAGAAGGAACTGAATGTTCTCATGAGGCGTTTTGCCCGGATCGAGCAGGTTAATTCCATCATCCGTTGTAATTGACCAGTTGTTGTGTTTGCCGGAACCATTCACGCCCGCGAAGGGTTTTTCATGAAGCAGGCACTGCAGTCCATGCTGGCAGGCCACTTTCTTTAAGGTTTTCATTACGATCTGGTTGTGATCCACCGCAATATTGGCCTCCGCGTAGATCGGCGCGATCTCGTGCTGGGCCGGTGCAACTTCGTTGTGCTGGGTCTTTGCAGAAACGCCCAGCTTCCAGAGCTCCTCGTCCACGTCTTTCATATAGGAAGCGATTCTCTGGCGGATCGTTCCAAAATAGTGATCGTCCAGTTCCTGGCCCTTCGGCGGCATAGCGCCAAACAGTGTACGGCCAGTAAAAATCAGGTCCTTTCTCTGCAGGTATTTCTGCTTATCCACCAGGAAATATTCCTGTTCCGGTCCCACCGAGGGCGTTACTTTTTTGGAAGTTGTATTTCCAAACAGACGCAAAAGCCTGAGCGCCTGCTCGTTTACCGCCTGCATAGAGCGCAGCAGCGGCGTCTTTTTATCCAGCGCTTCACCTGTATAGGAGCAGAACGCTGTAGGAATACAGAGGATTGCTCCCGCCGCATCCTTTCTTACATAAGCTGGCGACGTGCAGTCCCAGGCAGTATAGCCTCTCGCCTCAAAAGTGGCGCGAAGTCCGCCCGAGGGGAAAGAGGATGCGTCCGGTTCGCCCTGAATCAGCTCCTTGCCCGAAAACTCCATCAGCACGCTTCCGTCCGGCTTCGGAGCTGTCAAGAAAGCGTCGTGTTTCTCCGCTGTCACGCCGGTCAGCGGCTGGAAAATATGGGTATAATGGGTGGCGCCTTTTTCCACCGCCCAGTTTTTCATTGCCTCCGCAACCACATCCGCAACCGCCGGATCCAGCTCCTTGCCCTCGTCTATGGTGCGTTTTAATTCTTTATAAACTTTTTTTGGCAGGCGCTCCTGCATCACTTTGTCGTTAAAGACATCTTCGCCAAACATGGCAGCTACCGTCGTTACTTCACTCATAATCATATCCTCCTCATTCTGGCATCGGGTTTTCTGCACCATATGCGCCGCATAAGCGACATATTGCATCTTCATTTATGTGCGCATCCCAGCGGAACGTTTTTGTTCATGGGAAATCCGGAAGAATTTCTTATAAAACAAAAAACGGGCGTTCCACCAATGTGGAACGCCCTCGTTCTTAATTCACCCTATTGAAATCATACTTACCATACTCTACTTCCCCAAAAAAAGCAAGCAGTTTTTTATGATTTATTTATAGAATTAATGAATATAATTAATTTGTTTTCTGCATTATATCAGCAGCGACAGCGCTTTCATATCGTTATGTATCTCGACTTTCGTGTGTTCTCCGCCGTATTCTCCCCGTCTTTAGGATTTAGCACTATAATCTTTTGGAGTTCAATTTAATACAAAAC
>JAUNFZ010000108.1 GCA_030524785.1 Eubacteriales bacterium | reverse complement strand
ACGACGATAAAGCAACAGCAACAGCTTATTAACGAAATCGCGAAAGCCATGAAAGAGATTGTCGGCTGTGTGGAATATGAGCGCGTCTGCCTTGCAGACGATGCTTCTGAACAGGGAGCGCCGGCGGATTGTGAATGTCCGCTGTCTGATGAATTTTACAGGAACATCTTAGATAGGGTGGTTGTGAACGATAAAGACCACATAGATGTGTACTTGAATTTACTTCCCATGAAATGGAGTTATGCGGCTGCAAAAGCATCAAAAAAGCGTTAGCCCTGAAAAGGAACATTTCAGGGGCTTCTCTACCAATATCCGTCAGTACACCCATAGCCTGACGGGACGGCATGGAATAGCGCTGGGACAGATAACGCATGGAAGCGCTGATTTCTCCATCCGGTCCTCCCTGCCGCAGAAACTTATAAACTTTTGCGAAGACGAAAGGAGAGCGTATTGGCTTCTTTATCCCAGAGGATGTCTTCCAGGAGGGCACGCAGAAAGGTTCCTTTAAGTTCGCTATCGGCCAGATCACTTTTTATCAGATCCTGTATAGTTTTGATTTGACAGAGAGCGTCCTCCTTTTTTGTTCCATCACTGTCAGAAGCCGCAGTATCAAGGAGGCTGAGCGCATCTGACAGCCGGGCGCGCTCAGAAGAAAGGCGTGCCTTGCGGGTTTTGTATTCTTCCAGGGTATCAATTCCTGCCTCATAGGCTCTGCGGAGCCGTTCTTCCCCGGCATTGAGTTTATCAAGATCTCTTTGAATATAAGCGGACTCATTCACTGGCGGGTGAGGGAGAGGATGGCGTGAAAGGGATATGGGGCAGTCTTTTAAGAGAAGTTCTAAATACTCCTGCACGGCAAAGGTTAGAATTTTTTCTGAGATACCACAGCTTTTTGGATGTACGCCCCTGGCGTATTTCCAGCATTGAAAAAAGGGATATTTTCCTTTGTTATATCCAAGAGAGGCGCCGCAGGCAGAGCACTTTACAAGGCCGGAGAGCCAGTGACGCCGGGGCGAGGGGCTGCGGCGGGCTTGTAAAGAGAGTTCTGCGTCAAGCCGTTGGTTTGCATCCTCGAACAGTCGGCGGGAGATAAAGGTTTCGTGAACGCCCTCCCGTTCGATACCATTCCATACAATTTTTCCCGTATAAAACGGATTTCTCAGAATATAAATCACACTTCGCCTTTCAAAGGGGCCGCCGCGCTTTGTATGCAGTCCACATTCATTCAGGGAACGGGCGATTGCTGTAGCGTCGCGGCGGTATAGGGTGTACTGTTCAAAGATAAAGGATACAATCTGCGCTTCCTCGGGAACGACAGCGAAGGGACGCCCATTCCCCAGAGAACGGTATCCCAGCGGGGGCGACGTCTGACATCCGCCGCGCATGGCTTTTTCCGTCATTCCCCGCAGCACTTCACCGGAGAGATTGATGGAATAATACTCATCCATCCATTCGATGATTCGCTCAATCAGGCTGCCGAAAGGGCCTTCGGTCAGCGGCTCTGTAATGCTGATCACGTCGATATCATACTGCTTTTTCAGCATGGATTTGTAGACAATGGATTCTTCCTGATTTCTGGCAAAACGGCTGAATTTCCAGACCAGAATAGCGTCGAAGGGATGAGCTTCCGATTTCGCAAGGCAGATCATGCGCTGAAATTCCGGCCGCCTCTCGGCTTTTCGGCCGGAAATGCCGTTTTCGGTAAAAACATGTTCAGGCGCAACGGTCATCTGATTTGCAGCAGCATAATCAAGAAGAAGGCGCCGCTGGGCATCCGGCGAAAGTTCTTCCTGCCTTCCGGTGCTGACGCGTATATAAAGAGCGGCATGCGCCCGCCCGGGAACGTTAGTTTTCATAAAATTCTCCATTCCGCCGCCAGGCCGGCGGCAAAGTATCATCTCTGTAAATTTTATGTGCAAGGACGAAGAATTGCTTCTCAGTTATAATCTGGTACAGGCAACAACGCATATGATAGAACGAAAGGAGAATATGCCGGATGGAAAAACCACAAATTATAAGTCTTGTCAATTTTGAGGGAAAATGGGTAAGCCAAAAGGAACTGCCGCAGGACATTGTATATGATATGGTGGGAGAAGCGGTAAAACGAGCGGCAAAAACAATAGGATTTGAAGCAGATATTCCGGAAAAAGGACATAAAAAAACCGCATCAGCCGGAGCGTGTTCCCGGGATAAGTAAGTGTGAGACCGGACACCTCCGATACGGCATATGCCGCACTCCTCCCAGAACTGATGTGGTAATTCCATAGGAAAATTCTGCGTGTAAGATAAAAATGGAGCATACGGGATTCGAACCCGTGACCTCCACACTGCCAGTGTGGCGCGCTCCCAGCTGCGCCAATGCCCCGAGAAAGGAGACAAGGGAACTTCCCGTAAACGGGCCCCTCCTTGTCTCAAGAAATGGAAGCAAGGAGGCTCGAACTCCTGACCTTTCGCGTGTGAGGCGAACGCTCATCCCGGCTGAGCTATGCTTCCATATTGCTATTATATCATGATAATGGAGAAAATCAATGGAAAAAATAATTTTATTCAGGGGCAGGCTTACAGGAGATGGAAGATGGGCGGAGGGCTTTTATATAGGGGGATGTGAAAAAGAATACATTGTCAGCATGGGTGAAAAGGAAATGATACCTGGGCAGGCGCATTGGAATGAGATCGCCCCGGGAACATTGTGCAGATATACGGGAATGAAAGACAGAAGCGGACAGCGAATATGGGAACACGATATTGTAAAGGCTTATGAGGTGAGCAGCAGGGAGTGGATGACAAATGAAGTGGTCTTTGAATATGGCTGTTTCCGGCTTACCCCGTCTTTAGGATTTAGCACTATAATCTTTTGGAGTTCAATTTAATACAAAAC
>JAUNFZ010000054.1 GCA_030524785.1 Eubacteriales bacterium | reverse complement strand
GTCTCCGGTGCCTGTGTCTCCGGCGGAGCTTCCTGCACAGTAGTCATCTCCTGCGCCGCTTCCGTTCCTTCCGAGGCTGCAAACGCTTCCACTGGTAAAGACGTAAATACCAGGGTCAGCGCCAACATTGCCGTTATAATTCTCTCATACCATTTTACCTTTCTCATCTATTGTCACCTATTTTCCTTTCCTGCCATCAAGGTTTTTTTAGGCATAGTTTGTCTTTATATATTATATCTCGTGACGGATTTCCCTACAACGAACTTATTGGTGCATATCGTGACACATTTTTAACAATCCATCGCCGCTTTTGCTCATTTTTGTCAATTCTTGCTCAGTTTTGCAGCCGCTTTTGCGCCGCAAACGCAAACAGGGCGCCCCGCTTTCGCGGAACGCCCTGCGCTTTACAGAATATCGTTATACAATATCTACAATGACTTTTTTGTCACTCTTGGATGCCGCTGCTTTCACAACTGCACGAATCGCCTTTGCGATTCTTCCCTGTTTGCCGATTACCTTGCCCATATCCGACTGAGCCACTTTCAGTTCGATCACCGTGGCTTTGCCGGTTTCCTTTTCGGTAACCACGACCTCATCCGGATGTTCAACCAGAGATTTGGCAATTACTTCCACTAGTTCTTTCATCACCGTCACCCCTATCTTATTTCTCGATGCCTGCCAGCTTAAACAGCTTGCCTACCACATCCGTCGGCTGAGCGCCGTTCGCCAGCCATTTCTTAGCCAGTTCTTCGTCAATCTTAAATTCGCTCGGATCCGTGTTGGGATTGTAGGTACCAATCTCCTCAATACATCTTCCATCACGGGGAGATCTGGAATCTGCAACGACGATTCTATAGAAAGGAGCCTTTTTCTGTCCCATTCTTCTTAATCTGATTTTTACTGCCATTGTATTTCACCTCCTTGAAATCTTCTGAAATTATATGCTAAAAGGGGAATCTGAATTTCCCTCTTTTACCACCTCTGCCGCCCATCATGCCGGGCATCTGCTTCATCATTTTCCGGGCCTGCTCGAACTGCTTTACCAGTTTGTTTACCTCGGATATATCCACGCCGGAGCCGGCCGCGATCCGCTTTTTCCTGGAGGGATTCAGCAAATCGGGATTTGCCCGCTCCTGGGGCGTCATGGAAAGGATCATCGCTTCGTTTCTTGCCAGGGCCTTTTCGTCAATCATGCCCTCAATATCTTTCATCTTGCTCCCGCCAAACCCCGGGATCATACCCAGGACGCTGGAGATGCCTCCCATGCCGCGCATCTGGTTCATGCTCTCCAGATAGTCGTCAAAGCCGAACTGGGCTTTTTTGAATTTCTGCTCCATCTCGCGGGCCTTGCTCTCGTCCAGATTCGCCTGGGCCTTTTCTATCAGGCTCATCACGTCGCCCATGCCCAGGATTCTAGAAGCCATGCGGTCCGGATAGAACTGCTCCAGATCCGAGAGCTTTTCGCCCATGCCTACATATAAAATCGGTTTCCCGCAGGTGGCGCGGATCGAAAGCGCTGCGCCGCCGCGGCTGTCGCCGTCCAGCTTCGTGAGGATTACGCCGTCTATCCCTACTTTGTCGTTGAACATCTCTGAAACATTTACGGCGTCCTGCCCCGTCATGGCGTCAACCACCAGAATGGTCTGATCCACGCTGACGTTCTCTTTGATCTCCACCAGCTCGTTCATCATGTCTTCATCCACATGAAGCCGGCCGGCCGTATCGAGAATCACCACGTTCTTCCCATGTCCCTTTGCGTATTCCACCGCAGCCTTTGCGATGTCGGCAGGCTTCTGCCTGTTTCCCATGGAAAACACTTCCACGCCCTGCTTTTCGCCATTGATCTGAAGCTGCTGAATAGCCGCCGGACGGTAAATATCGCAGGCCGCCAAAAGAGGCGTCCGCCCCTTGGATTTGAGCTTCCCCGCAATCTTTGCAGCCGTCGTGGTTTTGCCGGCGCCCTGCAGGCCCGCCATCATAATCACCGTGATTTCCCCTGCAGGCCGAAGGGCAATCTCTGTAGTCTCGGACCCCATCAACTTGACGAGCTCCTCGTTTACAATCTTAATCACCATCTGGCCGGGATTCAGCCCGGTCATCACGTCTGTTCCCACCGCCCGCTCCTGAACGGCTTTCATGAACTGCTTTACGACCTTAAAGCTAACGTCCGCCTCCAACAGAGCCATCTTCACTTCCCGAAGGGCGGCCTTTACGTCCGCCTCCGTCAAACGGCCCTTGCTGCGCAGGTTTTTGAACACATTTTGCAATTTATCCGAAAGGCTTTCAAATGCCATCTATTCTACAGCTCCTCTAAAATCTCGTTGGTCAGCTTCTCAATCTCCCCCTGGCCCCTGGCAAGCACGTGTATCTGCTCGATTTTCCCCCGAATCAAGAGAAAGCGGGCCACCAGATGAAGCTTCTCCTCATACTCCTCAAGGGTTTTATTGCAGCGTTTGATCAGGTCGTGCACGCCCTGGCGGCTGATGCCGTACTCCTGTGCCGCCTCCGAATAAGAGCAGTCGTTCAGCACCACGTCCTCATAGACATTTCTCTGATGCTCCGTCAGCAATTCACCATAAAAATCAAACAGTAAGGTCTGCTCTAAAATTCGTTCCATGCTTATCACCTTGCTTATCATAATATAGGCAGGCGCTAATGTCAAGTATTTTTTCTTGACGGTTGGGCGGTTTGCAGTAGTGGCGGCTATCGTTTTTTCCCTTTGAAGATTGTATAGCACAATCCCACAAGGGTGCAAATGAATATTCCAACCTGAATTAAATCAGAGTATGTAACACACATCAGCATCGCCCTCCTTTCCGCTTTGGTCTGGAGGGTTAAGCCCCTCCGAAAAATCAGAGGGTAAGCCGCCTTGGCTCTGTGGTTTCCCATGCCGCTATCAGGAAACTACCTTTTAAATCGTATATTTTTTCATTTCTTATCTGTTTTTTGTTCCAACATTCTTATAGAATTTAAATAATCTTCTTCTACGTCACTAATAGTTCTTGCTTTATATTTCTTATACTCATCCGTTGCCTTATTAACAGCCTGCTTATAAGAAATACTTCCATTTCCCTGCAATAACTGCTCTCCAGTCATTGTAAGAATACGATCCAAATGTTCCGCCCAATCTTTCATGGTCATTGCCTGTTCACGCTCTGCCTGACGTTCCGCGAAATCCAAATACCCAGACACAAGTTGCCCCATTGCCCGAAGTTCTTTTTCATCCAGATAATTTTTCGCAACAACAGCTTCTTTCAATGTCGGCTGATTTCCGGCAAATGTTGTAAGTCCCATAAACTCTTTTTCAGCATCTGCTCTTGTGTAAATAACCTCTGCCGCCGTCTGACCGTGAATAGCATAATGAATTTTATTTTGCACCTTTTTAAAAAAAAGAATAGATATTTCCGCTTTGGGATCATAATCAATACTAGTGGCATAAATCTCCAGAACTTGTCTGTAAAATATCTTTTCAGAAGCACGGATATCTCTGATTCTTTCAAGCAATTCCTTGAAATATCCGCCTCCGCCCAAATTTTTCAGACGTTCATCATCCATAGCAAAACCTTTTTTCATATACTCTTTTAAAATATTCGTTGCCCAGATTCTGAACTGTGTGCCACGTTTGGACTTTACACGATAGCCAACGGAAATAATGACATCCAAATTATAATAACAAATCTCTCTTGCAACCTGTCTGCCACCTTCCATTTGAACTGTTGTAAAAAATGCAACAGTTCTCTCTCGAACAAGTTCACCTTCTGAATAAATATTTTTTATATGTCTGGAAATCGTTGATTTATCTCTCTGGAACAATTCTGCCATCTGGTCAATGGATAACCAGACCGTATCTTCATCAAAGGTTGTTTCAATCTTAGTCAGCCCATCTTCTGTAGTGTAAATCATCATGTGTGATTTTTGATTTATATTATTCTGGCTATTCACTTTATTCCTCCCCAAAGTTTTTAAGAAAGCATTACTGCAATCTGATCCTATTGTTCTAAAGGCAGGGAATTATCCTTGCAGTCGATTAATTCCCTTGTCAAAAGAGCAACCGTCTCAACCATTGTAAAACTCCTGATTCATCAATTAAATATCCTTTCCAGCAACTTATGAAACTCTTACTTATTAAGCTCGTTATAAGCCTTTTTCACAATCTGAGCCATCAATAATCTTCTCTGACTCAAGAATTCAGGATAAGATAACTGCTCGAAGTTTTCTGGTAATGCATTCTGAGCGCAGGCAAGCTTATAGCCATCTTCGCCCAGCTTGTCTCTGTATCTGCCAACATACTCTGCCGGAGGCGCATCAGAGATGTCAATGTTTGTTGCATAGTCGAGATATGTAAAGTTTGCAATCTGGTTTCTATCACGGTCATTATCATATCCGATTTCCTCAAGATAGTGCTTAGGGAAGATATGATGCTTGTCCACTGAATTCTTATCTCCGCTTGTTCCTAATACAAAGTACTGTGATAGCGGTGCTGTACTAAACAGCATAGGTGTTCCAAGTACATTGATGGCCGCAACATATCCATACCAGGCTGGTGATGTTGCGGAGGAACTGTTCAGCTCAGCCGGTAATGAGTACTCGAAGTAGTCATCAGTAAATCTGTTAGCAATCACTGAATCAAGGTATGTTACGAACTCATCAGCGTTATGAATATCTCTTAAATCAGCAAACTGCTTTTCAACTTCTGATTCTGTAGAACCGGTGTAGAATCCTGTAATTGTAGACATGAATATCCACTTACGAATAATCTTCTGAAGTTCCACAGAAGATACCTTGTAGTCGTACTTTCCGATAAGGTATAAAACATAACTGAAAACTACCGCATTTGATGAGGCAACTAAGCTTCCTCTTAAATAGCCGGCAGATGCAAACAGATTCATAAAAGCATGCCAATTATTAAGGTTAGTCACTACATCTAAGGATTCCTTGAATGTATTCAAATTTTCTTCACGAACATCCTGTGTAATCTCACCAGACTTAAGATTTTTACCACGGAGCAACATATAAGCGTAGCGTAAACGCGCTCTCCTAAATCCTACACCTACTGACATTCTTATGAGGTGCGACGGGTCAACCTGCAGTATCTGGTTAAATGATGTGCCGTTTGCAGGAATTCTCGATTCAGCACAAAACTTGTTAATCTTGTCGTGAACATCATTGTCATAAACAGCAATAAGTGTTTCAATGAAATTCTTTTCAGTAAGGTTTTGTCCACCAGAGTTTACACGAACGAAGATATCAGCAACATCTTCTTCATCGGCCTTTGAATTTATCTTCAATGTAGGTAATGAATAGATGCCCAGATTGAGTAAATCATTGATATTCTTTTCGATGATATCTTCTTCATCTTCTGTCAGCTCAGGCTCGTTATTCTTAGCACGACCCTCATTAGCAATTTTAATATATGCTTTTCTGAACTTAGAAATATTGTGTTCTTGGTCTGCTTCAAACACGCTACTGATTTCACTAATCCATTCAGGATTTCTTTCATAGGCCTGTGTCCACACTGCAAACTCACGTGTTAAAGGATTGAAAGAAATACGAATCTTTCTTTCCTTATAGTTTTTGTCCTTGATTGTTACACCATACATTGCAGCCAACAGCGCTGTTAAACGCTGCTGACCGTCAATTACTAAATCATCCGGACGCTTATACATCTTATCATTTTTACCGATATAACCTGTATTTTCATAATCATCCGGAGATGCCCAAAGCATAATGTAGCCGATTGGATATCCCTTCATCATTGAATCGAGCAATTCACGAACCTTATTATCCTTCCATACAAAAGGGCGCTGCAGGTCTGGCAGACCAATACGTCCATTCTTTACATCAGACAATAGGTCTGCTACTTTGCTCGGTATATTGTCGAATAATTCTTTTCCCATGTTTTACGCTCCTTTTGTTTATGTATATGCTAAATGATAATTTACAGCAGCAGTTGAATTTTGTGTAAATTCAAAAATCTGATATAAGATATGTCATTAGTTTCTAAAAAACAAAGCCATTTTTTCGGGCTTTGCCCTTTGCTTGTATTATAATGATGTTTTAGGGTATGTCAAGCAGAACTGCTTCCGGCAGCCCTTTTTCCAGCTTATAATCCCATGGTCAGGATAACCTTTCCCCTGCCATAAAATAAACCTCCAAACTGAGTAATTTTATCTTACATCAGTTTAGAGGTTTACACAATCTTTGGGATGCTCCCTTACAGGCTTGTCCGAATGACGCGCGGCTTGAATCCGTGCTCCTCAAGCGCCTGTACGATCTGGTTTTTATGCTCTGTTCCAAAAGCTTCCATCGTAATTTTCAGCTCCACCGCCTTGTTGCGGTTGGTGCTGACAAACTGATTGTGGTCCAGCTTCACGACGTTCCCCTGCATTTCAGCAACCACGGAGGACACCCGCACCAGCTCGCCGGGGGTATCCGGCAGAAGCACCGATACCGTAAAGATACGGTCACGCTGTATCAGGCCAAACTGCACCACGGAGGACATGGTAATCACGTCCATATTGCCGCCGCTCAAAATCGAGACGATTTTTTTGTTTTTCACGTTCAGATGTTTCAGAGCCGCCACTGTCAGAAGTCCTGAATTTTCTACAATCATTTTGTGATTTTCCACCATGTCCAGAAAAGCGACAATCAGCTCGTCGTCCTGAATCGTGATGATATCGTCCAGATTTTTCTGCAGGTAGGGGAAAATTTTTTCGCCGGGGCGCTTCACAGCCGTGCCGTCCGCAATCGTGTTGACTGAAGGAAGCGTTACCACTTCTCCCGCTTCCAGCGAAGCCTGCAGGCAGTTAGCTCCCGCAGGTTCTACCCCAATCACCTTAATATTCGGGTTCAGCATTTTCACCAGTGTGGAAACACCGGTGGCCAAACCGCCTCCTCCCACCGGAACAAGAATATAGTCTACCAGCGGGAGTTCCTTTACGATCTCCATAGCGATCGTTCCTTGCCCTGTAGCCACGCCCAGGTCGTCAAAGGGATGGATAAAGGTATACCCCTCTTTCTCGGCCAGCCCATAAGCATAGCTGCAGGCGTCGTCGTAAACGTCCCCATACAGAATCACCTCTGCGCCGTAGCTTTTGGTACGGTTTACCTTCATGAGCGGCGTTGTGACCGGCATGACAACCACGGCTTTCACGCCAAGTTCCCTGGCCGCATAGGCCACGCCCTGGGCATGGTTGCCCGCAGAAGCCGTAATCAGACCTCTCTCCTGTTCTTCCCTGGTAAGCGTCGAAATGCGGTAGTAGGCGCCGCGGATTTTATACGCTCCGGTAATCTGCATATTTTCAGGCTTCAAATAAACCCGGTTGCCCGTCTGGTCGCTGAAGTATTTGCTGTATACCAGCTTTGTCTCCTGAACAACCTTCTTGACGGTTTCCGATGCCTCCTCAAATTTTTCCAATGTCAGCATAGCTAATTCTCCTCTGTCACTTTTTATTCTCGCGAGCAACGAGCCCGGCGGGCGCACTTGCGCGGATACTTGGCGACTGCCTGTCTCGTCCGGCGCTTTCGCCGAAATGTGCGGCAGGTCGCGCGGCAGGTCCTGTTGCTAGGTCGTAAGAAACAGCGCGTTCACAAATTCATCCGCATTAAATTTCTGCAGGTCGTCGATGCTCTCTCCCACGCCGATATATTTTACCGGAATACCAAGCTCCGAATGAATCGCAACCGCGATGCCTCCCTTTGCCGTGCCATCCAGTTTGGTCAGTATAATTCCGGTGATATCCGCCACCTCTGAAAATTCGCGGGCCTGTACCAGAGCGTTCTGACCGGTAGTTCCGTCCAGAACGACAAGTGTCTCGCGAAAAGCTTCCGGGTATTCCTTTTCCAGAATACGGTTAATCTTTCCCAGCTCATTCATCAGATTCTTTTTATTGTGCAGCCTTCCCGCCGTATCGCACAGCAGCACATCCGCATGGCGCGCCTTGGCGGCCGCCACAGCGTCATAGACAACGGCGGCAGGATCGCTGCCCTCCTGACCGGAAATGATCTCCACACCGGCGCGGTTCGCCCATTCTGAGAGCTGTTCTCCCGCTGCCGCCCGAAACGTATCCGCTGCGGCCAATATTACCTTTTTCCCCTGATCCTTCAGCTTGCCGGCAAGTTTTCCCACGCTGGTGGTTTTGCCCACCCCGTTTACACCGATCACCAGAACTACGGAGGTACGGTTTTCAAATTCATAGGCCGTGTCCCCCACATCCATCTGCTGTCTGATGCTGTCAATCAGGTACTGCTTACATTCTGCGGGCTCCTTGATGTGGTTTTCTTTCACTTTTTTCTTTAGGTCGTCGATAATAGCGGTGGTCGCATTAATTCCAAGGTCGCCCATAATCAGCGTTTCCTCGATCTCATCATAAAAGTCATCGTCAATACTGGAAAAGCCGCTGAAAATATTGTCGATACCAGATACAATATTTGCTCTTGTCTTGGAAAGTCCTTCCGCCAGACGTTTAAAAAAGCCTTTCTTTTCTTCCATATGCAAGCCCTCCTTTTTCAGATATTGATACTTTATTTGTCCAGTTCTTTCTCCACCATATTGACGGAAACCTGCGTGGAGATTCCTTTTTCCTGCATTGTGATGCCGTACAGCCTGTCCGCCGCAGCCATGGTTCCCCTTCTATGTGTAATAATAATAAACTGTGTATTTTTTGTCAACTTTTTGAGATAGTTTGCATACCGGGCCACATTGTTTTCATCCAGCGCCGCCTCGATCTCGTCAAGCAGGCAGAAGGGCGACGGTTTCATATTCTGTATGGCAAACAGCAGGGCAATCGCAGTCAGCGCCTTCTCGCCGCCGGACATCTGCATCATATTCTGAAGCTTTTTTCCCGGAGGCTGCGCAATGATCCTGATTCCCGCCTCCAGAATATCCTCGTCCTCCACCAATTCCAGCGTACCGTTTCCGCCGCCAAACAGTTCTTTGAACGCCTTTGAAAATTCTTTCTGCATAATGGCAAATTTTTCTGAAAACTGACGGCGCATCCCGCTGTCAAGCTCGGCGATGATTCCCTTTAAGACCTCGCCGGCCTTAACCAGATCGTCATGCTGTTCCATCAAAAATGCGTGGCGTTTAGCGATTTCTTTGTATTCCTCGATGGCGTTTACGTTGACCGGACCTAATGCTTTGATTTCGTTTTTCAGCTCCGTAATCCGCTTCTTCAAATCGGCCGGGTTCTCATGGGATGCGTCGCGAAAGTCTGCCGCTTCGCTGGCCGTAATGCCGTATTCCTCCCACATATAATTGATCTGCCGGTCCCGGTAGTCCTCCAGGCGCTCCTTCTGATTGTCCAGGCGATAACGTTCTTTGTCCAGGTCGCTCATCTGGCGGGCCAGCTCCTCCCGCTTTCCGAAAAAGTCTTTGTGTACTTCCGAAACAGCCTGGCGCCTTTTTGCCATCTGTTCCATCTGCTCTGCGGCCTTTGCTTCTTCCTCTTTGGCCTGTCCGATACCTTCTTTGATTTTTTGGATTTCCCGCTCCTTTTGCTCTGCCTCGCCCTGGGCGTCCCTGCGGCTTTCCTGGATTTTTTCCGCTTCTTCTGTCAGGCGCCGTATCTCGCCCTCCACGCGCCGCAGATTGTCCCCGATAAATTCTTCCCTCTGGCGAAGGTTCTGTCCCTCAGAGCGCATCTGCGCCGCCGCTTCGTTCTTTTCTTCCAGCAGACGGCGCTGTTTTTCCAGCTCCTGCTGTTTCAGAACCGTCTCCGCCTCCAGAGCCTTCTCCGACTGAACCGATTTGTCCAGCTCCCGGCGTATGCTCTCCTGCTCCGAGCGGATGTCGTTCATCTGATTTTCCAGCTCTGCAGCCTCATTCTTCAGCTGTTCGTTGTCAGAGAGGTTTCTGGTCTTCTGCTCCTCAATTTCGCTTAGGCGCAGCCTGGCCGTATTCTGGCGCAGATAGATCTGCTGCAGCTTCTCTGTCTGTTCCTCAAGAAGCCGCCGGTATTCGCCCCGCCTGTCGCGAAGCTTATCAATCTCTCCCCGCACGTCTTCCACATGCTTCTTCCGGGCCGCCGCCGATTTTTCCAGTTCCTCTGTCTCCCGGCGCCTGCCGAGGAGGTTGCTGGAATTTTTAAAAGCACCGCCGGACATGGAGCCCCCCGGACTTAAAAGCTCTCCGTCCAGAGTGACAATGCGGATACTGTGACGGTATTTTTTTGCAATGGCAATGGCATGGTCAATATGATCCGCCACCAGGGTCTGTCCCAAAAGGTATTCTACCAGATCTTCGTAAATATCATCCGCCTCCACCAGCGTACTGGCAACACCCAGCGCGCCCGGCTCGTAGAGCGCCTGCTCCCTGGCAAGCCCCCCGCGTTTTCGTATTGCCGTCAGCGGAAGAAAGGTCGCCCGTCCAAAACGGTTCTTTTTCAGGTAGTCAATCATCTCCTTGGCCGTCGCCTCACTGTCTGTGACAATGTTCTGTATGCTTCCGCCAAGGGCCGTTTCAATGGCAGTCTCATACTTTTTCTGGGTTTTGATCAAATCTGCGACAACGCCATGAATCCCCTTTACCGCTCCTTTTCGCTCCATCACCTTTCGTATGCTGATGCCGTAGCCGTCGTAGCGCTCCGTAAGGTTCATCAGTGATTCCAGCCTGGAAGCCTCCCTGTGATAAGCGGTCTGCGCCTCCTCAAGCTCTGCACTCTTTTGACGCAGTTCCTCCTGCACCTTCTGAATATCCGCCTCGACGGCGCCGTTTTTCTCCGTCATTTCCTTTATCGTCTGCAGGATCTTGTCATACTCCTGCTTCCAAGAAGCGCCGGTCTCCTCGAGCTTTTCTTCCGCACCCCTGGCCGTCAGCAGGCGGCCTGCCAGCTCGGATTTTCGTATCTCTACCTGCTCCGCCATCGTCTCATAGCGCTGCAGCCTTCCCTTTGTATTGGAGCGTTCATTCAAAAGATCAATCAGGCTGCTCTGGCCCCTGGTAATCGCCTGTTCCAGTTCGTACACCGTCCCAGAAAGGCGGCCCAGTTCTTCCTCCGCCGCTTTCTCACGGCCGGAAGCCTCCGAGATCTCTCCGCGAAGTCCATCCAAAATCGCCTGTTCATTTTCGAGCTGGCCCTGTTTTTCCGTCAGTTCGGCTTCAATCGCCGTCATTCGGTTTACATAATGTTCATCATTCTGCCTGGAAGAACGGATCTGTTCCTGTAAAAGCTCAATCCTGCTTTCCATCTGCTGGCCGGAAAGCTTTGCCTGACTGACGGCGTTTTTCTTTTCTTCGATCTGCGCGTTTAATTCTTCCAACTCCCGCTCCGACGCCTCGTATTCGCTCCGCACATCTTCCAGCCGTTTTCCGGCGTCTGCAATATCACTGTCAGAGACAGAAATTTTCTCCTCTACCTCCTGAAGCTGTTTTTTTACGCGCATGTCCTCCAGAAGGAACATGTTGATATCGTTGCTTTTCAGTTCCTCCTTTTTCTGAAGGTAAATCTTCGCCTTTTCCGACTGCTTCTCCAGCGGACCGATCTGCCGCGTAAGCTCGGAGAGAATGTCGTTCACCCTGAGAAGATTATTATTTTCATCCTCCAGCTTTTTCCGCGCCGTCATCTTCCGCCGTTTAAATTTTACAATGCCGGCCGCCTCGTCAAACAGCTCCCGCCGTTCCTCCGGCTTGCCGTTTAAAATTTTCTCGATCTGGCCCTGGCCGATGATGGAATAGCCCTCTTTACCGATTCCGGTGTCGTAAAACATTTCCTGAATATCCCTCAAACGGCAAACTGCTCCGTTGATCAGGTATTCGCTCTCTCCGGAGCGATAAAGACGTCTCGTCACCGTCACCTCGGGATACTCTGTGGGAAGCTGGTGGTCCCCATTGTCCAGCGTAATGGCAACGGAGGCAAACCCCAGCGGTTTTCGGTTTTCTGTACCGGAAAAAATGACGTCCTGCATATTGGAACCGCGAAGCTGCTTTGCGCTCTGTTCTCCCAGTACCCAGCGCACGGCGTCTGCCACATTGCTTTTTCCGCTTCCGTTCGGTCCCACAATTCCGGTGATTCCATTATGAAACTGAAATTTCATCTTATTGGCAAACGACTTAAAGCCATGCACCTCAATACTTTTTAAATACATAGATCAAAGCTGTCCTTTCAACGTGATGATGGTCCGATAAGCCGCTTCCTGTTCCGCACTTTTCTTGGTCCTTCCCCGGCCTTCCTCAAACCCTTTCTCCCCGATAAACAACTGCACTACAAAGGTCTTGCTGTGCTCGGGCCCTTCCTCCCGCAGCAGGCGGTAAGACATCTGTTCCCCTTTATATGTGCTCTGTACAATTTCCTGCAGGATAGTTTTGCTATCAAAAAAGAGTTTTTTATGTTCTACGTCATTTAATATAAATCTCTCCACAAATTCTTTTGCACTAGCAAAACCACCATCCAGATAAATAGCTCCAATCAATGCTTCCATGGCGTCCGATACCACAGAATCACGCAGCCTTCCCCCCGTCAGTTCCTCTCCCCGTCCCAGACGCAGGAAGCTCCCCAGCTCAATTGCCGCAGCGCACTGAGCCAGCGTCGGCTCACAGACAATGCTGGCTCTGAGTTTTGTCATGTCGCCCTCTTTCATATCCGCATAGGTGCGGAACAGGAATTCGCTGCTGGACAGCTCCAGAACCGCATCTCCCAAAAACTCCAGGCGCTCATTGTCTTTCAAATTGCTTTTTCTATGTTCATTCGCATAGGAGCTGTGACGCAGAGCATTTTCAATCAGCTCCCGGTTCTCAAACCGGTAGCCTATCTTCTGCTCCAGCTCATGTATATCTCTCTGCATAATGCCCTCCACACGTATCACACAAAGGAGGGTGCTGTATCCGGCACCCTCCCTCAAAACAAGTTAAGTTATGATTAATTAACTGCGTTTTTGATCGCTTCTACCGCATCCCCAACTGAAACAATCTTTTCTGTTTCCTCCGTCGGGATCTCAATGTCAAATTCTTCCTCAATGCCCATAATAATCTGATAAACATCAAGGGAATCCGCTCCAAGATCATCCACAAAGGTGGTGTCTAATGTGATTTCATCCTCATCCACATTCATAACCTCAGCAATGATTTTTTTCAGTTTTTCCAGTTCCATAACCTTTCCTCCTAGATTTCTTCCTTAATTTTTCTGAAATAAATCTCTCATAATTTCTTCAATGTGCTGCTGCTTAAACTGCACACACTGAATCACGGCATTTTTTATCTCGCCGCTTTTTGCACTGCCGTGCGTTTTTACCACCAGGCCCTTTAAGCCCAGCATCGGCGCTCCCCCATATTGTGTGGCGTCAAAGGTTTTCATCGTTTCCTTCAGAGCCGGTTTAATGAGCATGCCCCCGATCTTGGAACGCAGACTTGTCATCAGTCCCTCTTTGATCTTTTTTATCATTGTCGCTCCGACGCCCTCGTAAAGCTTCAGGATCACGTTGCCCACAAAAGCCTCGCAGACAATGACGTCGCAGACGCCAGAGGGAATATCCCTCGCTTCCACACTGCCGATAAAATTGATGTCCTCACATTCTTTCAGCAGAGGATACGTCTCTTTCACAAGAGCATTTCCCTTTTCTTCCTCCACGCCGATATTCACCAGGCCTACCCGGGGATTTTTGATCCCCATAACGTTTTCCATGTAGATGGAACCCATTTTTGCAAACTGCACCAGGTGTGAGGATCTTGCGTCAACATTTGCGCCGCAGTCAATCAGAAGCGATACGCCCTTCGCTGTGGGAATCAGCGGAGCCAGGGGCGGTCTCTCCACACCGCGGATACGCCCGACAATCAGTTGTCCGCCCACAAGAACTGCGCCCGTGCTCCCGGAGGAGACAAAGGCGTCTGCCTCGCCGTGCTTTACAAGGTTCATGCCGACCACAATCGAAGAATCCTTTTTTCTGCGGATTGCGTTCACCGGGGGTTCCCCCATCTCAATGATTTCTTCCGCGTTCACGATTTCGATTCGCTCTTTTGGATAATCGTATTTCGCCAGTTCCTGCTCAATGACCCTGCGCTGGCCGGTAAAAATGACCCTGATGCCGTCCATCGACTGCACGGCCTCCACAGCGCCCTTTACCTGCTGTGCCGGAGCATTGTCGCCGCCCATTGCGTCAACGACAACCCGTACCACTTCCTCCATGTTTCAGCCTCCTCATTTATCTATTACACATCATACAGGACATTTATGTAAAAATCAACATAAAAAACGGGGGCAATCCAAAAACTGCTCCCCGCTTTATTGCTGCCTGATTAATCCTGAGCGATAATCTCTTTTTTATTGTATGTTCCGCAATTTTTGCAGACTCTGTGAGACATCATCAGTTCTCCGCATTTGCTGCATTTTACCAGATTCGGAGCAGACATTTTCCAGTTTGCTCTCCTCTTATCCCTTCTACCTTTAGAAGACTTATTCTTCGGACAGATCGACATGGTTACACCTCCTTAAATTTACTAAAGATTTCCTGAATTTTCGCCATTTGGGGATTCAAATCTGTCGGCCTGCAGTCACAAGTCCCAAGATTCAAATTAGTCCCGCAGATGCTGCAGATTCCTTTGCAGTCCTCCCTGCACAGCACCTTTGACGGCCAATTCACAAATATCTCTGAACAGACAAGCTTATCCACATCCAGATTGTATCCTTCAATATCGGTTTGTTCATCCAGCGCTTTGCGGCGCTCCTCGTCGCTTTGATTCATATCGGCTTCTTTTTCAAACTGAAGCTTTAGCGTAACAGGAACATCCTCCAGGCACCGGTCGCAGGGCACCTTCAGCGTAACTGACGTGCTCCCTGAAATATGCAGCTTCCGATCTCCCATGTTCTGAATCCGCAGAGAAACCGGTTTGCTGTCCGTGATAGGAAATCTGCCGAGCCTGCCGGAAAACTCTGCAAGCTCCAATTGCGCGTCTACGTTCATCACTTTCCCGTCGTTTTTCAAAACTTCGTTTAAGTCAATCAGCATAACGCCCTCCTATCCATACTTGTTTATTATAACTACGCCAATATTGTTTGTCAACCCAAATTTTAAAGGAAAAAGTACTTTGCAATAAACAGCGCGCAAAGGATATACATCACCACGCTGATCTTCTTTTCCTTCGCTTTTCCCGAGAGCACATTGATCAGAACGTAAGAGATCACTCCCATGGCAATTCCCTCGGAAATGCTGTAAAACATCGGCATTGCAGCAATGCAGATGAAAGCGGGAATACCGTCGCCCATATCGGAGAAATCAATGCTTCCCACATTGCTCAGCATATAAAATCCTACGATAATCAGCGCAGGAGCCGTAGCAAAAGAAGGAATCGCCAGGAAAATCGGGGAAAGCAGCAGGGACAGAGCGAACAGAATCGCCGTAACCGCCGACGTCAGTCCGGTACGTCCGCCCTCCGCAACTCCGGAGGCACTCTCCACAAAAGTAGTAACTGTAGATGTACCAAGCACTGCACCCGCTGTGGTGGCGCAGGCGTCCGCCATCAGCGCGCCTTTGATCCTCGGAAGCTTTCCATCCTTGTCAAGCATCCCGGCCTTTGTGGAAACGCCAATCAGAGTTCCCAGCGTGTCAAACAAATCTACAAACAAAAATGCAAATACAACCACAATCAACTGCAGGATCGGTATCCCGCTGAAGGACATTTTTGCAAAAATAGGACTCAGGGACGGAATGGAAATACCGTTTGAGAAGTCTGGAAGCATGGAATACATGCCAATTTCCGCATTGGGAACGTAGATGCCGCAGAGCTGGCAGAGAATACCCAAAAGCCAGGTAATCAAAATTCCCCAGAGAATATTGCCCTTTACATTTTTTACTACGAGTACCCCAGTGATAATGACGCCGATGATGGCCAAAAGTACCGTGATTCCCACATCATTGAAGGAACCTGCCCCGTTGTTGAGGCCCTGAAAGCTTTCTACGGAAAAGAGGCCTACCAGCGTACTTCCGTTTGCAAGCACAATCTTTGCATTCTGAAGTCCGATAAAAGCGATAAACAGGCCGATACCCACGCTTACCGCATGTTTCAGGCTGAGAGGAATCGCATCAAAAATCGCCTCACGCACGTTGCACAGGGACAGCAGAATAAAAATTACACCCTCAATAAACACTGCAGCCAGTGCAATCTGCCATGTATAGCCCATCTGAAGAACTACTGTGTAAGCAAAATATGCGTTTAATCCCATGCCGGGTGCCAGCGCAAAGGGATAATTTGCAAACAGCGACATAAACAGTGTTCCCAGGAAGGACGCCACCGCCGTTGCTGTAAACACGGCTCCTCTGTCCATTCCCGCCGCCGACAGGATATTCGGGTTGACCGCCAGAATATAGGCCATTGTCATAAATGTGGTAATTCCGGCAAGTACTTCCGTCTTTACGTTCGTATTATTTTCTTTCAGTTTAAACAGTTTCTCCAACATTTTTCTCTCTCCTTTAAGTGTGCCGCCAAAATACCCGGTGGCAGCGAATCCGTTCGTATGATTCACCCGCCATCGGGTACTGCTTCTCATTTCACGGCAGATGCGCCGCGAATGTTTTTGCTGTCAGGTTATACAAGAGCTACGGTCTCGCGGCAGATCGCAAGTTCCTCATTTGTCGGAACGACTGCCACTTTCACTTTGGAATCTGCGGTGGAGATCATCATATCCTCTCCGCGGCCCTTGTTTGCCTCTTTGTCCAGTTTGATGCCAAGATATCCAAGATATCCCATTACCTTTTCACGGACAATGCCTGCATTTTCACCGATTCCCGCTGTAAACGCAATCGCGTCCACGTCGTTCATTGCCGCAACATAGGCACCGATGTATTTTGCAACTCTGTAGCAGAATACCTCCATGGCATTTTCCGCATATTCGTTGCCGTTGTTCATGCCTTCCTCGAGATCACGGAAATCGCTGGAAAGCTCTTTTGATACGCCGAACACGCCGGACTTCTTGTTGAGCACATTCATTACGCCCGCAATATCCAGGTTCTCTTTCTTTGCAATAAACTCCATGATCGCCGGATCGATATCGCCGGAACGCGTTCCCATCACCAGGCCCTCCAACGGGGTAAGTCCCATAGAAGTATCCACGCACTTGCCGTTCTGCACCGCGCTGATCGAAGCGCCGTTGCCGAGATGCGCCACAATAATTTTGGAATTGTTCAGATCCAGTCCCATAAACTCTGCCGCATGTTTGGAAACGAAGCTGTGGCTTGTGCCGTGGAAGCCGTAGCGTCTCACTGCGTATTTCTCATAATATTCATAGGGAAGGCCATAGAGATACGCCTTCTTCGGCATGGTCTGATGGAACGCCGTATCAAAAACGGCTACCATCGGCACGCCCGGCATCAATTCTGCGCAGGCATTGATGCCAATCAGGTTTGCCGGATTATGGAGGGGAGCAAGGTCGTTGCACTCCTCAATTGCCTTTAACACTTCCTCATTGATTACAACGGAGCTTGCAAATTTTTCTCCGCCGTGCACTACCCGGTGGCCTACCGCATTTACGTCAGCCAGGCTTGCAATAGCGCCGGTCTTCTCATTTACCAGGGCGTCAAGCACCATCTGGATGGCCTCTTTGTGGGTCGGCATCGGAGCCTCTGTGATCTCCTTGTCCAGACCTGCCTTCTGATAAACCAGACGGCCGTCGATACCGATTCTCTCGCAAAGCCCCTTTGCCAGAACTTCTTCCGTATCAGAGTTAATCAGCTGATACTTCAGTGAAGAACTTCCGCAGTTGATAACCAATACATTCATTTTCTATTTCCTCCTAAAAATAATTTACTTACGGGCAATGCCCAGCCCTGTTTCCACCCAGAGCCGGGCATGCATATTTTATTCCGCGTTTCTGATATCTTATTTGTCCTCAGCCTGGCACTGCACTGCCGTGATTGCCACAACGCCCACGATATCCTCTGCGGAGCATCCTCTGGACAAATCGTTGACCGGTTTTGCAATACCCTGGGTAACCGGGCCGTAAGCCTCTGCTTTTGCCAGTCTCTGTGCCAGCTTGTATCCGATATTTCCTGCATCCAGGTTCGGGAAAATCAGAACGTTTGCCTTTCCTGCCACATCGCTGTTCGGAGCTTTGGAAGATCCTACCTTCGGAACGATAGCCGCGTCAAGCTGCAGCTCGCCGTCCAGCTTCAGTCCCGGATTCTGCTCCTTCGCAATCTTTGTGGCCTCCACAACCTTGTCTACCAGCGCATGTTTTGCACTTCCCATGGTAGAGTGTGAAAGCATTGCAACCACCGGTTCTTCCTGAACCAGCAGACGGAAAGACTCTGCGGAGGACGCTGCGATTGCCGCCAGTTCTTCCGGATTCGGATCCTGCACCAGACCGCTGTCGCCAAATACAAATGTACCGTTTGCGCCGTACTCGCAGTCGGGAACCACAATCAGGAAAAATGCGGATACCAGCTTTGTGCCCGGCTTTGTCTTCAGAATCTGCAGACACGGTCTAAGCGTATCTGCTGTAGAATGGCATGCACCGGATACCATACCGTCTGCATCGCCCATTTTTACCATCATAACGCCATAGTACAGATACTGATTCAAAAGGATTTCTTTTGCCTGCTCCGGCGTCATACCCTTTTTGCTTCTCAGCTCAACCAGTTTGTCTATGTAGCCCTGGGTCTTGTCCGACGTCGCCGGATCAATCACAACTGCCCCGGAAATGTCCAGGCCTTCGCTGCCCTTTTTCACTGCTTCCTCGCTGCCCACCAGAATGATGTTCGCGATACCCTCTCTCAGAATCTGCGCCGCCGCCTCATATGTTCTGCGATCCTCAGTTTCCGGAAGAACGATTGTTTTCTTGTTATTTCTTGCTCTCTCTTTGATTACGTCAATAAATCCCATGATTTTTTTGACTCCTTTCGTTATTTCGTCCGCAAAGCCAGCGCTGCTTTTCCCTCGTTAACACATCAGCTCCTGCCGGAGCCTGGCGTCATTTGCTTCGCAACTGCCGCCGGACCCGCTTTGCGGCTCCTGATGTGTTACATTATACCCTTATGCTGGTAATTTTTCAACATGGAATCATCATATTATTTCTGTATTTTTTTAAGAACAGAAAGGGAAATCCGGCGATAGGGCGCGTAGCGCAGGGGGATATCCAGCCAAAGTGCCTTTTTCATAATGCTCTTTTTGTGGGAAAAGGTATTGAAGCTCTCTTTTCCATGATAACTTCCCATGCCGCTGTTCCCCACTCCACCAAAGGGCATATAAGGCGTTGCCAGATGCACTACTGTATCGTTGACACAGCCTCCGCCGTAGGAAAGATTTGACAATACTTTTTTCTCGTTTTCGGTGCTTCCGGTAAAGAGATAGAGCGCCAGAGGCTTCTCCCGCCTTTTCACAAAAGCGATGGCTTCTTCTATACGGTCGTAAACCAGCACGGGAAGAATCGGGCCAAATATCTCCTCCTGCATCACGGGACTTTCTCCATGGACGCCGGCCACAACTGTAGGCTCGATTTTGCAGTCCGCCTCTGATACTTTTCCTCCCGTCAATATATCACACCCCTCCAGAAGCCCTTGCAGGCGTTTTCTGTGCTTTTCATTGATAATTTTCGGATAATCTCTGTTCTTCAGCGGTTCTCTGCCGAACTGACGGCGTATTTCCTTTTTCAGGGCCTCCGCCAGTCTGTCCCGGACGTCGCTTTGCACCAGCACATAGTCGGGCGCCACGCAGGTCTGGCCTGCGTTTAAAAACTTTCCCCAGACAATCCTCCGTGCCGCCAGCCGAAGATTTGCCGTTTCATCCACGATACAGGGACTTTTTCCTCCCAGTTCCAGCGTAACCGGGGTCAAATGCTTTGCGGCCGCTTCCATGACCGTTTTTCCCACCGTCACTCCGCCGGTAAAAAAGATGTAATCAAACCGGCAGGAAAGAAGGCGCGTATTTTCCTCTCTGCCGCCTTCAATCACTGCAGCCAGCGTGTCCGGATATATTTCTCTTATCATTCTGGCCAGGAGGGCCGACGTATGCGGCGCGTAAGCAGAAGGCTTCAGCATCACGCAGTTTCCTGCGGCAATCGCGCCCACCAGAGGCGCCAGCGACAGCTGAAAGGGATAGTTCCATGGCGCCATCACAAGGACTACGCCGTAGGGTTCGCTTACGCGAAAGCATTTGGCAGGGAACTGTGTCAGCGGCGTCGGAACATGTTCCGGTTTCATCCACTCGCGCAGATGTTTCAGCGCGTACCGCACCTCCTCCAGCACAATCCCGATCTCGGTTGCATAACATTCAAAGGGAGCCTTGTCCAGATCCTGATAAAGCGCCCCGCAGATTTCTTTTTCGTGTTCGTGTATCCACCGGGACAGCTTTTTTAAGTTTTCCACCCGGGTTTCGTAACGTTTCGTCGCCCCGGAAGCAAAATATGCACGCTGTCTGTCCAGCATCTGTTCAATTGTCTGGTTCATGTTCTTCCTCCATAATCCTGGAATATAATTCCCTGAAATCTCTGCGCCCAAAAATCACCGGTACAGGGTACAGCGGATTTGCCTCCTGACTGGCCCACACCGCCAGCACCGGGATATCCTTCCTTCTGATACCGCTTATTTTCTCCGGGATTTCCATTCTTTTGTTCAGCTCCCGAATAGCGGCGATAAAAGCCTTCGCCTTCGCCTCGTCGCTTTCCTCCTCCAGAGCGACGCCCGCAGCCTCCGAAAGCCTGGCCAGTTTCCTGTACACAGTTTTTCCATAATACTCAAGAACATACGGCAGGATTACCGCGTTTGCCAGGCCGTGGGGCACCCGGTAGGCTCCGCCCAGGGCATGGGCCATGGCGTGGACATTTCCCACATAGGCCCTCGTAAACGCCGCTCCGGCCTGAAATGAAGCCTCCTGCATAAACTCTCTGGCCTCCATATCCCGGCCGTTTTCATAAGCACGGTACAAATAGTCAAATACCAGGCGCACGGCGCAGAGAGCCTGTTCCTTCGTTTTTTTCGTATTGCTGCCGCCGATATAGGCTTCCACCGCATGGGTCAGCACATCCATGCCCGTGGTTGAGGTAATCTTCCTGGGCAGGTTCACAGTAAGTCCCGGATCAAGCACCGCATAATCGGGAATCAGCGCAAAATCATTGATAGGATATTTGTGCCTTGTCTTCTGATTCGTAATCACCGCCGCCAGCGTCGTTTCACTTCCTGTCCCCGCGGTAGTGGGCACCGCATAAAAATCGGGTGTCTTTCTATGTATTCTGAGAATCCCCTTCATTTTTTCCACAGATTGATTCGGTTTTACCGCCCGGGCTCCCACTACCTTTCCGCAGTCAATAGCGGAGCCTCCTCCTATCGCTACAATCGCGTCGCAGCCGCCTTCTTTATACATGGAAAGCGCCTCCTCTACATTGGCAATCGTGGGATTTGGAATCGTTTTTGTATACAGGACATAGGGCACTCCGGCACTCTCCAGAACATCCGTTACCCGACGGTAAAGCCCTATTTGCGCAAGTCCCTGATCTGTCACCACAAGAACACGGTGATAATTTTTCTGCCGCATTTTTTCCGCCATCTGTACCAGCGCGTCCTCACCCTCTAAAATTTCGGGCGTCCGCCAGGGCATTACATACATACCGTATTTCATCGCCTTCTGAAATACCCGGCAGTATCCTTTCACTATAAAATTCATCTTCATCTCCCCTATTCGTTCATTTTATGAACTATTATTTTTCACTATACTCTACTCTGACCGGAGAGATTTGTCAACCGTTCTCAGAAAAACTGATCTGACCCCAAAAAGTTAGACAAAAATTGATGGTTATGCGACTGATGAGG
>JAUNFZ010000053.1 GCA_030524785.1 Eubacteriales bacterium | reverse complement strand
AACAAAGTGTGGTGGAATTTACCTCTGCACTGGAATTTACTTTTTCAAGTTAGCCATCAAAAAGTATGCTCTGCGAATTTTGGGACGTCTCATAAAAAATGTATGCATTATGGGAGAAAGGAGGAAAGAAATAATGGCTGTATACGGCTATCATAGGGTTAGCACTAGGGAGCAACATTTGGAACGTGGTATTCAGGAAATCAAACAATATTGTGCAGAACATAAATTGCCACTGACAAACATTTTCACGGATCAACAGACTGGAAAAAATTTTGACCGTCCGCGCTACTTAGTACTAACGCAGGATGTTTTAAGGGCAAAAGATACGTTGATTATCACTGAATTGGACAGGTTGGGCAGAAACAAAGCTGATACAATGCGGCAGATTCAGATGTTGCGTGATAAAGGCATACGCATTATGGTTCTGGAATTGCCAACAACACTGATTGATATTACTGCAATGGACAATAAAATGGCTGCTATGATGATGGAGACAATCAATAATCTGATGTTGGAACTTTATGCGTCGATGGCGCAAGCCGAGATAGAGAAAAAGGAAAAGCGCCAACGGGAAGGCATTGAACAGATGAAACGCCGCGGCGAATGGGACAGATACGGGCGTCCGCGCAAGGCAACAGCAGATGATTTTGGGGACGTCTATGAAATGGTACTCAACAAAAAAATTCGTCCAGTGGATGCTATGCGAAAACTGGAAATTTCAAAGGCAACATATTATCGGTATGCGAAGGAATATGCTGCTAAGAAGGTAAAAATATACTAAAATGGACAGGCATATCCTAGATCATCTAGGATATACCTAGTCCGTCTAGGATATGCCTAGATCATGATAAAAGGGTGATTACACTATAATACTAAGAGTGGAGGATACATATGGAAAAAATTGAAGTCGGGAGAGCCGGATTCGATTTTGTTACCTGTGTTGGTTTTTATATACGATCAGAGAATATAGAAACAATTAGGTGCAATATTAAAAATGGCAGTTTTCCAAATTGTTTAAAAGCTTCTGTGTCTGCAAATGGTGCGGTTCATATTAGGGAAACAGAATTTGAACTCCGTATTTTCAGAAGTAATCTAGATGCGAATTACTATGTACAACTAAAAATATATGCTGCGCGTGCGGATGGCAATAACGTAGTAAATCTGTCTATGGATGACTTAAAACAGAAACTAGAAAAAACAGAGCAGATATTAGTGTGTAAATATGGAATTGCATTATATAGAAGAAACATAGAGATTCATAGCGCCGAGATTAATCGTACGTTTGTCCCGAAAGATGAGTTTTCTGCTTACAGCAGAATTTTTTCGCTTATCGCAATGACGATATTACAGAACGGTGGAAAGAGATATGATGTCTCAGAGGAACGTTTGAAGAAAACATTTTCTATTCAGGGAGTTATGTGCGAAAAGAGCACATATCGGTATCGCATTTACGATAAGGCGGCACAAATGGCGGGTGAGATGGATGGAATATCTTTTGATAAGCGATTGATGCGGGTGGAAATTGCATATAAAGGTCAACAACCTCTTCTGACAGATTTTGGGACAGTGCTATTGGATAACTGGACAGATGATATGATTGAGAAGGCTTTTAATAAAAGGCTTAATATGATACAAAGTAATATTTGCATTTACTTGGAAGAAAAAATGAAGTATACACCGGGATTCGTAGGTCGGGATAATACTGTTCCCAATATTATCGCAACATATCGTAAATGGGGCAACGTTATAAGTACCCTGTGTGGATATGAAGCAAATTATGGTGTCCCCTGTTTACTGGATCAACGCGATATGAAAAAAGCAATACATGAATTGATAAAATGTGGTGTATTGTCTGTTCAAGATAGCGAGGTATATTATAACGACTTTCTGAGCGCATATAATAATATTCCGGAAGCAGTAACGCTTTTTGACGAACAGGAAGATTTATTTTGGGACTTTTTTCAGAAAGCAAAAGGTAGCAGTCGTGAGATTGTAAAAATGTGGAACTAGTCAATTAGATTATGATTATAAGAGTGCTTATTAAGTAGGATCGAAAAAGTAATCTATATAAACATATACGCATATGCGTCGAAAAATAATCAATCAAATATAATAAGTAGGAACAAATTACCATTCTATATGGATGGTTTGACATATAGCACTCTTCCGGAAGGAAGATGCGCCTATGAACGCAGCAGAAACACTTGCGTTACTTCTTAAAAATGGTAAAATTAAATCAGAGGACATAAGCGAGGTTCTTTTTGCAAAGATAGAGGAGGAACTTGCGCTGAAAAATATAAAAATACCGACGATAACAAGTCGGACAAAAGGAAATGTGGTTCAGTTTTATACTACCATGCCTGCCAGATATAGTAAGACAGGAAAACGGCATCAGATCGTGGGAAGTACCGAAAAAGAAGTGGTACGTCTTTTCCAAAAAGAAGCATACGCGGTTATCATGTATAGTGCGGATGAGGAAATAAAGGAGACGATTACCGTTGAAAATGTTGTAAAACAGTATCTGGAATCACTAAAACCCAAAAAAGGAGGGGACACTGGCAAGAAGAAAAAAACGACAATTGAGCGGTATTTCCGAATTTACTATAACTATGTGGAAAATACCGAATTTGGCAAATTGCGTCTGTCGAAAGTAAAAAAATATCATTGTGATGACTACATTGAATATCTGTATAGCCAACGTATCGGAAAAGAGTACATTACACAAATCAAATCTCTTGTGAAAATGGCATTTGATTTCGCGATAGCCCGCGAATTGTGCGACAGAAATTTCATGACTACGGTTGAAATTAATCCTGCTCTTTGTTCTAGGGAACGCAAAAGGGAAACCGGAGTCTGGGAGGATAAAGAAGTTACGTTATTAGAAAATGCATCACAGAGGTACTGGAAGCAAAAAAAGTATCGATATAGTGCAGTGATAATGATTATGCTATTTCTGGGATGCAGAGTTGGCGAAATCAGTGCGTTGACGTGGGATGATGTAGACTTTGAAAATGGGTTTATTACATTCAATAAAACCATTATTGAGTATACGAACTATGATACGCATAAGAAATGCAGAGAAATAGCCGCTCCCAAAACAGAGGATTCAAGACGCATGGTTAAGATGAATCAGCGTGCAATTTTCTGGTTGCAGGAACTGAAACATCGAAACGAGGAAATTGGAATTAATAGCAATCAGGTGGTAGTTACAAAAAATGGAAAAATCCCTAAAGAGGATCAGTTGGCGATCACATTTAAGCGGTTTTGCAATGCGGCGGGTGTACAATATAAATCGTCGCATACCTGCCGCAGAACCTATGCAACGGCTATGATCGACGGCGGGGTTCCGGTTCGGCAAGTGTCAAACGACATGGGGCACAAAAAAGCAAGTACCACGATTGATGGATATTACAAGGCCAAAAAAGAAACAGATGAAATGACAGCCAAAAAAGATTCGATTTTCAGGGAGTTGTATGGAAGCATTGATGACAGAAAAAATCTGGCAACAGTTGGCAACACCCCAAATCACTGCGAAACCGACTAAAAAACCCCGATTTTACAATGAAAATCGGGGTCAAAGGGGAGGATAAGTATTAAAATTTTATCTTTGGTATGTTCCTAGTATGGCCCTGTTTTGGTATTCTATTCACTTTCTGCAAAAAAACTTTGAAAAATCATATAAAGTAGTATATACTATAGACTGTTCTCAGATAATGATACGGCGTAAAGCCGGGGAGGAGAACAGTCATAATTTTACACAGAATAAAGGATGGAAATGAAAATGGGATTATTGCAGGAATGGAGAGACATTGCGTACTCTCAGGAGACCGATAAGCAGCAGCTTCAGAAATTCTGGACAGAGTATTTTCAGCTGGAGAAAGGAATTTACGAGCAGCTTCTGGCAAACCCGGACGAAGAAGTAAAGGGTACGGTGAAGGAGCTGGCAGAAAAATATGATATTCCGGTTCTCACAATGGCGGGATTTCTGGATGGCATTGACGACAGCCTGAAGGAAAAGAATCCGATTGAGGAGATGGATGAGAACACAGAGGTAAGCCTTGCCTTTGATAAGGAGGCGCTCTACAAAAATATGGTGGATGCCAAGGCGGAGTGGCTGTACGAGCTTCCCGCATGGAAGGAAATTTTCCCGGAGGACAAGCTCAAAGAGCTGTATAAAGAGGCGAAGAAAGCCAATACCATCGTGAAGGGGCCGAAGATCGGAAGAAATGATCCCTGTCCCTGCGGCAGCGGGAAAAAATATAAAAAGTGCTGCGGAAGATGATGTATCGCGTGATGCTGGCGCTGGGAGTGCTCTGCCTGGTCTATTTTGTGTGGCTTATGGTGAAGCATGTGGATTTTGGCCTGATCTGGCTTCCGGCGGGATGCTTATTCCTGGCGGTGGGAGGATACGGTTGGCACTGTATAAATCATCCCCAGGGCTTTCGGCTGCCAGCGCCGGTGGTGACGGCGGCCGGCCTTGTGCTGGCACTTGGCCTGGCGGCGTTTGTGGCGGCGGAAGGGCTGATTTTCAGGGAAATGATGAAACAGCCGGAGAAAGAGCTTCCCTTTGTGATCGTTCTTGGAGCACAGGTGAGAGGAACGGTGCCAAGCCGCGCTTTGCTGCGGCGTTTGGAGGCAGCGGAAGAATATATGAGGGAGAATCCGCAGACAATTGCCGTACTTTCCGGCGGGCAAGGAAGCGGCGAGGACATTACGGAAGCCAGGTGTATGGAAGAATACCTGACGGCGGCGGGGATACTCAAAGAGCGGCTGATACTTGAGGAGCGTTCTACCACTACAGAGGAAAACCTGCGGTTCAGCGCAGAAAAAATTGCCGGATATAGATCCGGCGAAGCTGCAAAGGACACTGCCGGGAAGGCGGGCATGGATGTAAGGACAGGTATTTTGTCCAATAATTTTCACGTGTACCGGGCGCTTTTGCTGGCAAAAAAGATGGGCTACCAGGATGTATCCGGGATTGCGGCGCCTTCTGACTGGCGTCTGCAGATTCACTACCTGGTGCGGGAGTTTTTTGCGCTGATCAAAGAAAAGACACTGGGCCATATTTAGACAAAAACTGGATAGGGAGTGAGGCATTATGAAACTGAAAAATCTATTTCATAGTCCGCAGAAAGCGCTGTCGCCCTTTCGGATTATCAGCGGAAGCTTTGCGCTGGCGATACTTGCAGGCAGCCTGCTCTTGATGCTTCCGGCGGCCACCCGGGGCCCGGGCGGGGCGTCTTTTGGAGAAGCTTTGTTTACCGCTACGTCAGCGGTCTGCGTGACAGGACTTGTGGTACAGAATACGGCCACTTACTGGTCTTCTTTCGGCCAGTTTATTATTATGCTGCTGATACAGATCGGAGGCATGGGTGTCGTCACGATATCGGTGCTGGTGACGGTAATTTCCGGGAAAAAGATTAGCTTGAAGCAGCGCAGTACGATGCAGGAGGCAATTGCGGCTCCTGGGGTGGGCGGGATTGTCCGCCTGACCGATTTTATTATAAAGACTACCGTCATTGTGGAGCTTTTGGGAGCGGCGGTGATGGCGCCTGTCTTTATCCGCGAATTTGGGGCAGGAAAGGGATTATGGTATGGCCTGTTTCATTCCGTGTCGGCTTTTTGCAATGCGGGATTTGACCTGATGGGCGTCAGCACACCCTATTCTTCTCTGACTGCTTTTTCGGCGCAGCCGGTCATAAATCTGACGGTTATGGCGTTAATTATCATCGGCGGTATTGGCTTTCTTACCTGGGATGACATACGGACGCACGGGCTGCACCTGCGGCGTTATCGTATGCAGTCCAAGGTGATTTTAAGCATGACTTGTATATTGATTTTTCTTCCCGCTGCTTTTTTCGGATTCTATGAATTTGGGAATCCCCAGTGGAGCGGCATGAGTCTGGGTGAACGGTTTTGGGGAGCGCTGTTTCAGGCGGTGACGCCTCGAACGGCGGGATTCAATACAGTGGATCTGGGAAAAATGAGCGAGCCAGGACAGGTGATAACGGCTGCTCTGATGCTGATTGGCGGCGCTCCGGGTTCTACGGCCGGAGGTATGAAAACGACGACCGTGGCAGTTCTTGCGGCGGCGCTTCTCTCCGTATTCCGAAGAAGCCAGGACGCGCAGATGTTTGGGAGGCGCGTTGCGGAGGGAACAATAAAGTATGCGGCAGCTATCCTGCTTGTATATCTGATGCTGTTCCTTGGCGGCGGATTATTGATCAGTTGTGTGGAGAAACTTCCGGTGCTTCCGTGCCTTTTTGAGACGGCGTCGGCAATTGGTACAGTAGGACTGACCCTGGGACTTACGCCGGAACTGGGAGGAGTATCCAGGGCGGTACTGATACTGCTGATGTATCTGGGACGAGTAGGAAGCCTGACATTTGTTTTTGCAGCCCTGTCGGATGCGAGAAGAAATATTTCAAAGCTTCCGCAAGAAAAAATTACGGTTGGATAAAGGAGGAATACAGCCATGAAATCGGTGCTATTGATTGGAACTGGAAGATTTGGAAGACACATTGCCGAAAAACTGAATGAGCTGAAGCATGAGGTGATGGCTGTGGATCTGCGGGAAGACCGGATTGATGCGGTGCTGCCCTATGTGACGACAGCCCAGATCGGGGACAGCACGAACCAGGAGTTTTTAAAATCTCTGGGAGTGCGCAATTTTGACGTATGTATTGTGACTATCGGGGGCGATTTTCAAAGCTCCCTTGAGACAACGTCTCTTTTGAAGGAACTCGGCGCAAAGAGAGTGATATCCCGGGCGGCCGGGCGCGTTCATGAAAAGTTTCTGCTTCGCAACGGAGCAGACCATATCGTGGATACGGAAAAGCAGATGGCCCGGTGGACGGCGATTCGGTTTAGCTCAGATTATATTTTCGATTATATGGAGCTGGATGAGGATTATGGAATCTTTGAGGTTTCGGTGCCGGAGAACTGGACGGGAAAAACGGTGGGAGAGCTGGATATCCGGCGGGAATACAGTGTGAGCGTGATGGCGGTGAAAAAGGATGGAAAAATGAGCCTTAATATTACGCCGGACACTCTCTTGACGGAGGATGTAACGATGCTTGTGCTGGGAGGCTACCGTGATATTCAGAAATGCTTCCGCATCTGAGAAGGCGACAAAAGGGCTTATGCAAATCATATCTGCATAAGCCCTTTTGTCAGCTATCAGAAAGCCGGAAAAATTCAGGAAAGCGTATCCGGTTCATACTCAACTTCGATGCTGGTTACGGCGTTATCTTCGCGCTTTACCAGAATCTGTATTCCATCCAGGCTGCTTTCTTTCCCCTCGATTGTGTAGTAAATAAACATATCGCTGCTGTCGTCTGTCTCGTAATCCTCGCCTTCCAGAGCGGCCAGAAGATCTTCATTTGACATGCCCAGGGTAATGCCCTTCTGAATGGTGATGGGCAGGTTTGTGGAATCGACGCTGCTCTCTACACTGGTCACGAAGCAATTCTCAATCGCAGCGGCATTGGGACTGTAATTGCGGACAGTGGAGTGATATTCCTGATTGTCCTTCATCATATATACCCAGCCAAAATCCTTGCCTGCAATGACAGAATCCGAATCCTTTTCTTTCAGCGTCCAGCCGTTTTCAAGAAATACAGATACCGGGGCGGGAAGCTGATACAGATCTCCGGCGTATTCCACAATAAAGGACAGAAGATCGTCCCCAAGCTCTGTGGGAGCGGTGTAGGCAAGAACTTCCTCGGTGGGATCGCTGCTGACTTCGGCGGCTGCGGCTGCGTTCGATTCCTCGTCCACCACAAAGTTCTCTATATCAAATTCATCAATAACGCCGGTTTCCTTGTCCACATAAAATTCAATTTCCTGATAGTAATCGTATTCATAGGAGAGCATTGTATAAAGATCGCCCTCATAGGTATCACTGGGTTCGCCGTATGCTGCCTTGATATCCTCCAGAGTGGATTTGCCGAAAACGATTCCCTTAGGAAATTCGATGACGGTATCGGGAGCGTCCTCAAACTGCCAGCTGTCTATGGAGAGACCGCCTACGGTACATTCAGAGACGGGCAGGGTATTGATTCCAAGGTTGATGATTTTTGCGTAAGCGTCGAGATTCCCTTTGCTGAAAGTTTCGCTGGGCGAATACTGGTTGGGGGAGATTTCCGTGCCGGCGTCGTCTTTGTATTCCCAGCCCAGAGCCGTAAAATCTTCATAGGACATGGGAAATTCATAGAGATCGCCGTCCAGAAGAAGCGAAAAACTGTAGATATCGTCAGACAGCACGGCTTCTTTTGTTTCCTCTGCCATCACCGGGCTGCACAGGAGGACAGCCGATGCGCATCCTGCAAGGCAAAACATAGATTTTTTGTTCATAGGAACCTCCTTTGAAAAAATATTTATAAAATCAGAATACCATAAACTGCTGGAAATGGAAAGAATGTTGCTGTAAAATGAGAAGAAATTTCTTTCTTTCTGTTGACAAAAGCGTACCTGGTGAGATAATATCAAAAAAGACAACACGTTGATGGGAAGAAGTAAAATGCAGGAAAACTCAGAGAGAAATGCGTATGGTGCGAGCATTTTGTTGGATGGCATTTGAATACCGCCCCGGAGTGGCCCTAATCAGGTCCGGTGATTCCGTTACCGTCGCAAATGAGTGGTTTGCCGCACATTCGTGCGGACGTACAAGCAAGCAGGGTGGAACCGCGAGTAATATCAATGATGATTACCCGTCCCGCGCAGTCTTTAAAGGGCTGCCCGGAGGCGGTTTTTTCTTTGCAGTGCTGCCGAAGCGGAGGCTGGCCCGTATTAAATATAAAAGGAGAGAACGATATGGTAATTACACTGAAAGATGGATCGAAAAAGGAGTATGCACAGGCAATGTCTGTATTGGATATTGCAAAGGACATCAGCGAAGGCTTGGCAAGAGCGGCCACAGCGGGAGAGATCGATGGAGAAGTGGTAGATCTGCGCACCATAGTGGATCGGGACTGCGAATTGAATATCCTGACCTTTGACAGCCCGGAGGGAGCGGGAGCGTTCCGCCACACGACGTCGCATATTATGGCCCAGGCGATTAAGCGCCTGTATCCGAAGGTGAAGCTGGCAATCGGACCGTCGATTGCGGAGGGCTTCTACTACGACGTGGACAGCGACGTGCCGCTGACCGCCGAGGATCTGGAAAAAATTGAGGCGGAGATGAAGAAGATCGTAAAAGAAGCGCTTCCGATTACGCGCTTTACCAAACCCCGCAGCGAGGCGATTGCATATTTTAAGGAAAAGGACGAACCATATAAAGTAGAATTGATTGAAGACCTGCCGGAGGACGCCGAGATCAGCTTTTACCAGCAGGGCGAGTTTGTGGATCTCTGCGCAGGCCCGCATCTGATGAGCACGAAGCCGGTAAAGGCCTTTAAACTGACAAGTCTTGCGGGCGCTTACTGGAGGGGCAGCGAGAAAAACAAGATGCTCACCAGAATTTACGGAACCTCCTTCACGAAGAAGGCGGATCTTGACGAATACATTACCCGCATGGAGGAGGCAAAGAAGCGCGACCACAGAAAACTTGGCAAACAGCTTGGGCTGTTTATGATGCGGGACGAGGGACCGGGATTTCCGTTCTTCCTGCCGAATGGTATGATCCTGAAAAATACGCTGCTCGATTACTGGAGAGAAATCCATACAAAGGCAGGGTATGTGGAGATTTCCACGCCGATTATGCTGAACCGCCAGCTCTGGGAGACCTCCGGGCACTGGGATCACTACAGAGAAAATATGTATACGACGGTGATCGACGACACCGATTTTGCGATCAAGCCGATGAACTGTCCGGGCGGCATCCTTGTTTACCAGTCGGAGCCCAGGTCCTACCGTGATCTGCCTCTGCGTATGGGCGAGATTGGTCTGGTGCACCGCCACGAAAAATCCGGGCAGCTTCACGGCCTGATGCGGGTGCGCTGCTTCAATCAGGACGACGCCCATATCTTTATGATGCCGGAGCAGATCCGCGACGAGATCAAAGGCGTTGTGAAGCTGATTGACGAGGTGTATCAGCTGTTTGGCTTCAAGTACCATGTGGAACTGTCCACCCGTCCCGAGGATTCCATGGGAAGCGACGAGGACTGGGAGATGGCGACGGAGGGCTTAAGAAGCGCCCTGGACGACCTGGGACTTGACTATGTGGTAAACGAGGGCGACGGAGCCTTTTACGGTCCCAAGATTGATTTCCACCTGGAGGATTCGATTGGAAGAACCTGGCAGTGCGGAACGATTCAGCTGGACTTCCAGCTTCCGCTGCGGTTTAACTGTGAATATATCGGGGCAGACGGAGAAAAACACCGCCCGATTATGATTCATCGGGTAGCTTTCGGTTCCATAGAGCGTTTTATTGGTATTCTGATTGAGCATTTTGCAGGTGCGTTCCCCACATGGCTGTCGCCGGAACAGGTGCGCGTACTGCCGATTTCGGATAAATATCTGGAATATGCGGATAAAGTAAACGCGCAGCTTCGGGAAGCGGGCGTTCGTTCCAGCGTTGATACGCGGGCGGAAAAAATTGGCTATAAAATCCGCGAGGCACAGCTTCATAAGGTGCCGTATATGCTGGTTGTGGGAGGCAAAGAGGAAGAAAACGGCCTGGTTTCCGTGAGAAGCCGCTTCGCAGGAGATGAAGGGCAAAAAGCGCTGAACGTGTTCCTGGATTCCATCTGCCAGGAAATCCGCACAAGAAAAATGCGCGAAATGGAGGAACAAAAGTAAACTTACCGGCAGGGATAAGCGTATAATATAAGAATAACGGCAGATACTATTTCCGTGACAAAATTGCCGGAAGGCATAGCAAAGGAGGTAATATCATGCCGTTATTATCATGTTCAGCGGTAAAATGCATTTACAATATGGACAGGTACTGCCAAAAGGGAGATATCCTGGTGTCGGGCGATCATGCGGAGGAGGCCAGTGAAACCTGCTGCTCCAGCTTCCGCGAGAATGTGTCGGGCGAGGCAAAGAATTCCGTCGGGGAGCCGGACAAACATATCTGGATCGACTGTACCGCCTGCCATTGCCGTTACAATGAGAACGAGGAATGTCATGCCAAGAAAGTTGATATTTCGGGATCCTCGGCCTGCCAGTGCCGTCAGACAGAATGTAGCACGTTTGAAAAAGCGTAAAATATGCGTCCGGTTTTTCCTGCGGAAAGCGGGGAGAACCGGACGTGAACTTTTGGTGAAAAAATTAAAATGTTTTTCACAATTTTGCAGAGATTTTTATTGTGAATCAAGACAGGAAATGGTATAATAAACCATCATATGGGACAGAAAAGGCGGCACAAGGAATGACCGCCGCACGGTAAACAGGAGAGAAACAAAAAAGAAGGAGGAGAGAGAATGAGAAACAGTGGAAACCGAAAACGAATGACAGCCTGGCTTCTGACACTGGCAATGGTGCTGAGCAACAGCTCTTTTGCAGCGCTGGCAGAAGAAATCCAGTCGGAGCAGGTTGCGGCTGAAGCGGTGCAGGTAGCTGCAGAAGTTCCAGAAGCAGATTTGGCGCCTGCGGAGACGGCACAGGAAACAGTTCCAGCAGTCGAGGAAACGGTACAGACGCCGGCAGAGAGCCCTGCGGTATCTGAGGAAACTCCGGCGGCAGAGGAAAGCGAGCCGGAAGTCCCGGCAGAATCACTGCCTGACGCATCTATGGACACTGCAGAAAATCAGACGGCAGAGACAGTGGGAGAAATTGTGGCTACGGATGGCGAGGCAGAAATGTCTCCGGAAGAAACTGCGGCTGCGGACGGAGAGGCGGAGACGTCTTCAGAAGAAATTTTATCGGAAACCCCAGAAAATGAGGGGGGGGGCGAACTGATTATCGGCGATGAGCTGATTATCGGAGAAGAATCGGCGCCGGTGCTTTTATCGGACGCTCCGGCAGAAGATGAGACAGAGAACGGGGATTCTACTAACGGCGACGTCTATATACTGGGCTATCTGTTCGCAAACGACAGCGGCTCCAATGAGATGGTACAGTACGATTCCATGGATATCAAAACGGAGCTTGGCCATGAGTATGTGTCAGAGGACGGGGCCGGAAGCGAAACCATAGAGAATTATATTTTGGAAATTGGCGAAGAATATGATCAGGAACTGCTTGCTGTAACGGTAAATGGAACAACGATCCATGTGGAATCGAACGAAAAAACCGGCGGCACCACAATTCCTGTTATTGTTAAAATTGCACAGGGAGAAGGAGATACGGTAGAGGTTGTCCGGGAAAATATTTTTATCACGGTAAGTGAAGACGGATATTATGCCATTTCCCCGACGTCACTTTTGGACGGCGAGGGCGCAAGGGTAAATCCCGGACTTGGGGAGGAATTGGATCTTACCCGGTACGGCCTGGCAGTAAAGCATTATACGACAGGGGAGAGTGCTTCTCAGGGAACGGTTGTGACGGACAACGTTCGCATCCGTATGGAAGCGGATTATACGGATCGGGGCTGGTCGGCAGCGGAGGGAACAGAAAATAATCTGCTTCCCGTGCTTGTTCGTGAGACTACGGATAATGCCTCCTTCATCCTCGTAGCAGAGATAAACACAGCGGCGGAAGGTGAAGAAGAAAACTGGCAGGAAGTGGCAAGAAGGCAGTACTGGTTTGGCGGACTGGACTATTCTGCATGGCTTGATTCTGAATGGGGGATAGATTTTGGGGATGGATTCTTCTCCTGGATTTATGTGGGTCAGCCGCAGACTTTTACCCTGCATACAGATGGTCTTCTGGCAGAAGAAGACTATACTGTAGAATGGAAATGCTATAGTTATGAAGAATACATAAACGAAAGCAGGCTTGTGGAAAGCAACGCGGCAGAGATTATCTCCAGTGACAATACAAGCATTACGCTGCAGGGCGCTTCGGGATATGCGGAGGAAAGCCTGGTGCTCTGGGCAGCGGTCATCAATAAGCACGGACGTCAGTGCACGGAAGTAGAGCTGCCCATCGGTGTGGCAGAACCGCATTATGAGTATCAGCGGCCGCTTAATGGGCCGGGAGAAGATTGCCTCCTTCCGGGAGACCGGCGTGATCTTTCCATGCAATGTGATGCAGAGGGCGCGGAAAGTCCTTATGGCGACTCATGGGAAGTGGATATCACCGGCGTTCGTGTGGTGGAATCCGGCTCATGGAATGAAAACGGCGAAAAGAACGTTGAGGATGCAGAGCGTATCCGGGTGAACGGAAATCAGGAAGACGGATGGTGGATTCAGGCGCTGGACAACAGCTTCGGCTGGGCTACGATCGAGTGTACCTATGTGCGCATCGAAGACGGAGAAGAAGACAGTGTGACCTTTGACGTATATATCAACGGCGACGTCTATGATCTCGGCTGGGAGTACCGCCATGGCACGAATCTGATGACGTTTAACGATACGATGGAGATCACCACCGGGCTGTATCACCAGTTTATGGACGATAACGGCGGCCGCCAGGGAGAAGTAATAGAGAACTATAAGTTGGAGATTGCTCAGTATGAAGAAGGCGGGCCGATATATAATACAAATCTGATCGATGCAGAGATCACAGAGGACGGCCAGAGCCTTCGAGTGACGTCAAAACAGGAACCCGGCGCAACCGATATCCATGTGATCGCAAAAGTTATCCGGGAAGACGGAAGCGAGGAAGAAGTAGCCAGAGTCAGTATCTGGGTTGAGGTGTCAGAGGACGGCTTTTATGCGATCAGCCCCGTATATCTGACGGAGCAAACGACAGGGGAAAGGATAAATCCGGCTCTCGGAGAAACGCTTTATATCAACCAGTTCTCTCCGGAACTTAAAATTTGCGAAGAAGGAAACACGGAGGGAACTGCGGTAGATCTTGAAGCTGCCAATATGCGCCTTCGCCTGCTGACAGAGGAATTGAACGGCTGGGAAGTACAGGAGGGACAGGAAAATGAGCTGATTCCGGCTGTTGTAAGAACGACGGCGGGAAATGCCTCCGTGACGCTGGTTGCAGAACAGAATCAGGCCAAAGAAGGTGAGGAGGAAAACTGGCAGGAAATTACAAGGCGTGATTATCAGTTTGACGAGCTGGAATACTGGACAGATATTGTGTACAGCTACGGCGACAGGGAACACAGTACCCTGTACTCAGATGCAGAGCTGACGCTGACCCTGACTGAGACAGACGGTCTGACGCTTCCGAACAGCACCGTGAACTGGACGGTAGAAAAATATACGGACGAAAGCGGGGAACCAGTGGAAAGCTGGGTAAACGGCAATGGGTCCATCACCGGAGTGACGGTAGCTGCAGATGGCAGCGCTGTGTTCCTGCGTGCGGATTCTGAGGCGGAACTTGACTTTAGCCTCCGGGTATCTGCAGAGGTAGTCTGGGAAGGTATAACGATTGACTCTGCCTGCGCGGATACCTGGGTATGGGTTCGTCATCCGGAGTATCATTACGATTTCCCGGCCAGTGAGCCTGGGGATAATCAGCTGCTTCCAGGATGGGAGTATCATATTGATGCGTCTATGGGCTGTGACGTATGGGACAGCAATCATGTAGACGGCGGCTGGGAAGAAGTAGCGATTACAAACGTAGAGATTACAAAGCAGGGAACAGAGTGGGATGTGAATGATGAGCTGATTCATGATGAGAACGCGAATATTCTCACCTGTGAAGGAGACCAGGAAAGCGGCTGGACGCTGAGAGCTGCTGACTGCGGCACGGCAGTGGCGACGATCACCTACAATTCGGCGGCGAATGAGGGCGAAACTCTGCAGGAGGAAATCTACTTCTTTATAAATGAAGACAGATTTATTCTGGAAACCCAATACCCCTACGACAGGGACCAGGTTCTCGTCGGCGAGGGAATCGACGTGGGAACGCAGCTTCGCCATGAGTGGAAGGACGAGAACGGCAATGACCAGAGCGAGATGGTTGAGGCCTATGAGCTGCGCCTGCAGACGAACGACGAAGGAAAATTCTCTTATGACGAAAATTGCGTTGACGTAACGCTTGACTCCGAAAACAACAGCCTCAGGATACAGGCTCTTGATAGGGGCAATACGGACATCTGGGTTGAGGCGGTGATTTTGGGAGAGGAAAATTCGGTTTGCTCGGATTATATCCATATTAATGTGGAGGAAAGCTTCTGGGCAGTGGAACCCACCTGGCTGGAGACAGAGGACGGAACCATGAGAGTAAATCCCGTGATTGGCGAGACGCTCAATCTCAATGATTACGGACTTCGCGTGGTGGAATATTATAAGGATGAGGACGGCAACGCTCAATCCCGGGAAGTGGAGCAGGGTGAAAACTTACGCATCCGTCTGGCAAGACCGGAGGAGGGCGGCTGGGTCGACGGCATCTGGGAAATTGCAGATGAAGCAAACGAGCTGATTCCAACCCTTCGCCGTATTGATGCCGGAAGTACGAGACTTCGACTGCTGGTGGAAGAACGGGAAACAGATGATGAAGGCAATCCGGTAGTGAACGATGAAGGCAGCGAAAATTGGTATGAGTGCTGCAGTCACAATTACAATTTTGACAGCCTGGAGTACTGGACAGACATTGCGTATGGCTATGGAAGCCGCGACTGCAGTAAAGTATTTGCCGGCGAACCGCTGACGCTTTCTCTGGTACCGGCGGAAGACAGCCCGCTGGCGCTTCCGGAAGGCTATACGGTGAACTGGAATGTTCGTCAGTTTGATGAAAATGGCGAGACAGCCTTAACATATGCCACATGGGAGGCGAACGAGGACGGCACACTGACTCTGAGCGCAGTACCCGGAGGAGACAACGAAAATGTCGGAGGCTGGGTAAATGTAGAAGCAACGGTAACCTGCCAGGGAGCGGAGATCTCCTGCACAGATACAAATGTAGAGATCAGAGATCAGGTTTATGATTACCGGTGGCCTTTGAGCGGCTCAGGCGAGGACGTTATCCTTTTGGGCCATGGGACACTGATTTCTGAAACGATGACCTGCTACGTGGAAAACAGCCAGTATCCGGAAGGAGAAGAAGTCCAGGCTGAGATCACCAATGTGGAGATTGAAAGACAGGGAACCTTTGATGAGAACGGCGAAGAAGTAGAAAACCAGGAAGGCGATCCGGACAGGATTACTGTGGAGCGCCAGGAGGGTGCAGGCTGGAGCATTACGGCCAATGACTTTGGCTATGCGGATGTGTGCGTTACCTACAATCCTCTGGAGGGTACAGAGGCGCAGACCTATTCTTTGCGGGTCTACATAAGTGCAGATAAATATGCTCTGGAATGGACTTATCCAAATGATAACGACAATATGCTGATAAACAGCCAGATGCTCGTGGATACACGGCTTTATCACTCCTGGCTGGAAAATGTGGATGGAAACTATGAGTTCAGGGAGGAACAGATTGACGATTACCAGCTGGTAATTGATACGGATGAAGACGGAAATCCCAACTATGACACCGACCTGATCAGCGCACAGATCGTTGCAAATGACAGCGGATATTTGAACCGCCTGCAGATTGATTCAAATGAAAATGAGTGGGAGACCACCATCTGGGTAAGCGCCTGCATAAAGAATGGAGAGAATCCGGATGAGGGTTATACGCAGCCTGTGTTTGGAGAAGGCATCCACGTAAACGTATGCGATGTTTATTCAAATATTGAACCGGTGGAATTTACGAAAGACGGCGAGGCCTGCAATCCTCTGCTGAAGGAGGAAGCAGACTTCAACGGAATCGGCCTGAAGACGTATACCTATGTGGGCGGAGAGGAAACGATGGAGAGAACGGACATTTCTTACCGCCTGGAATATAGCGCAGAGGAGTGGTCCGTAAAGGCAGGCACGGAAAATGATCCGATTCCTGTGCTGATCCGCGAGACGCCGGACAATACCTGCGTGACGGTAATTGCGATGCTGCCCGGAGAAGACCAGGAAGAAATTGCAAGACGTGATTACTGGTTCAGCGATATATGGTATGGGCTGGATGTTATATATTCCTACGGCAGCCGGATGGACGAGATAGAGGAAAACACGCCGGCAGAGCAGATTACGAGCCGGGTGCTGACGGACATCCCGCTGGTGCTGTCTCTGGATACCTCAAATCTGGAAACACTGAGCGGATATGAAGTGGAATGGAATGTACACTGGTACGACGAAGCGGGAAATCAGGTGCCGACGGATCACGTGACCTATGAAATTGCCGAGGATGGACGCTCTATCAGCCTTAGCGGAAATGCCGATTATGAGGGCGAGTGGGCGGATATTACGGCTGTTGTGAGATACAATGGAAAAGAAATCGGCGCTACCTGGACGCATGTGATGGTATATCGCTGCGAGCATGAGTGGAAGGAAACCTCCCGGCTGGAGGCGACCTGTACAGAAGCAGGCCAGGCAGATTACATTTGTGAAATCTGCGGCGCTTCAAAGACAGAGACGCTTGAAGCGTTGGGCCACAGCCTGACCCATCATGAAGCTGTTGCAGCCACCTGCACCACAGCGGGCAGTGCAGCATACTACGGCTGCAGCCGCTGCAAAAAATACTTTAGCGACGCAGCGGGAACGAAGGAACTTGCAGCCTCCGATCTGACGACGGCGGCACTTGGCCACAGCCCGACTTACCATGCTGCTGTCGCAGCTACCTGCACCACAGCGGGCAATGTAGCGTACTATAGCTGCAGCCGCTGCAAAAAATACTTCAGCGACGCAGCGGGAACGAAGGAACTTGCAGCCTCCAGTTTGACGACGAAAGCCCTCGGTCACAGCATGACCTATCATAAGGCTGTCGCAGCCACCTGCACTACAGCGGGCAATGTGGCATACTATAGCTGCAGCCGCTGCAAAAAATATTTCAGTGACGCAGCGGGAACGAAAGCACTTGCAGCCTCCAGCCTGACGGTTGCAGCTGCCGGCCACCGGTGGGGTGCATGGACGACCACTGCGGCAGCGACCGTATTCGCACCCCAGAAGCAGGTAAGAAGATGTTCCGGCTGCGGGCTGAGTGAGAGCAGGAATTACGGAAGCAAGCTGAAGGCGACAGTTACCCTGACGGCCTCCAGTCTGGTAATGAAAACGAAGCAGACGACGGCTGCTTTTAAGGCCTCGGGCTTTGCAAAGGGAGATTACCTGCAGTCTGTGGTTTCCAGCAATACGAAGATATTGAGAGTAACGAATGTAAATCGAAACGGCACCTTTAAACTGACGGCCCAGAAGACAGCGGGAAGCGCGAACCTGACGATCAGGCTTGCCAGCGGTCTGACAAAGATAGTGAAGGTGACGGTACAGAAGAAGAATGTAAAAACGACGGCCATCGGCGGAGTGGCAAAGAGCCTGAAGCTGGCGAAAGGAAAAACAGCCACGCTGAAACCGGTGCTTTCTCCGGTGACGAGCCAGGATAAGATTACCTACAGCACGTCGAACAAGAAAGTGGCGACAGTAAGCTCGAAGGGTGTAATTAAGGGGATCAAAGCCGGAACGGCCAGGATCACGGTGAAATCGGGCAGCAAGAAATTTGTGTGCACGGTGACGGTACCCGCGACAAAGACCACAAATATAACGGGAGTGAAAGCAAGCGTAACGCTGAAAAAAGGAAAGAAGCTGACGCTGAAGCCGAAGCTGACGCCTTCCAACAGCGATGAGAAGATTACCTACGCAACTTCGAATAAGAAAGTGGCGACGGTGACGTCAAAGGGCGTAATCAAGGGGGTTAAGAAAGGAACAGCGGTGATTACGGTCAAGAGCGGGAGCAAGAGAGTGACCTGCAAGGTGACGGTAAAATAAAGATCTGCGTTCGTCGTACATAAACGAACGGGCAAAGCAGAGAGTTGAATTTTTGTTCGGCTCTCTGCTTTTATGCAAGATAAACTTAGCGTAGAAGAAAAAGCTACCACCTTATGTTGGATTAAGTATAAAAATCGCCATAGCTTTTCATGTGCAGCCTACTTGCAGCTCACAGGAAAATAAATACTTGACAGCCGCTTGCGGCTGTGCTAACATATCAGGGTATGAAAAGGAAGCAGAGTATCCACTCTCACCGCAGCACAAGTGCGTGACTGCCGGTTAATATAGTTCATAGTTTGCTATGGGTGTATTGCGCGTGGATAGTTTGTCTGCGCGCTTTTTATCGTATCAGGTGTAGCACATTTTATGGAGGTGTACAACAATTAGCGAGTTAATGATTAACGAACAGATCAGAGACAGGGAAGTCCGTCTGATTGGGGAACATGGGGAGCAGTTAGGCATTATGTCTGCGAGAGATGCCATGAAGCTGGCAAGAGAGGCAGAACTGGATCTGGTGAAAGTGGCGCCGACTGCAAAGCCGCCGGTATGCAAGATTATTGATTACGGCAAATACCGGTATGAAATGGCAAGAAAAGAGAAGGAAGCAAAGAGAAAACAAAAGACTATAGAGGTTAAAGAAGTTCGTTTGTCACCGAACATTGATGTGAATGACTTGAATACCAAAATTGGCGCAGCGCGAAAGTTTTTGTCCAAGGGAAACAAGGTGAAGGTAACGCTGCGGTTTCGCGGACGTGAGATGGCTCATATGCAGAGCAGCCGGCATATTCTGGATGATTTTGCAAAGGAGCTCTCAGACGTGGCTTCCGTGGATAAGGCTCCCAAGGTGGAGGGACGCAGTATGACGATGTTTTTAACTGAAAAACGTTAGTTTATCAGGTTAAATAAATGAAACTATTTTAAGGAGGAAATTTTAACATGCCAAAAATTAAGACAAGCAGAGCGGCTGCAAAACGTTTCAAATTGACAGGTACAGGTAAATTAAAAAGAAATAAAGCTTACAAGAGCCATATCTTAACCAAGAAGTCTACCAAGAGAAAGAGAAATCTGAGAAAAGCAACGATGACAGATGCGACAAACTTCAAGAATATGAAGAAGATTTTACCGTATTTATAAGGCGAATGGAAGGAGATAGTAAGACATGGCAAGAGTAAAAGGCGGCATGAACGCAAAAAAGAAACATAATAGAACACTGAAACTGGCGAAGGGCTACAGAGGCGCCCGTTCCAAACAGTATAAGATTGCAAAACAGTCCGTAATGCGTGCGCTGGCAAGCGCTTATGCGGGAAGAAAGCAGAGAAAGCGTCAGATGAGACAGCTCTGGATTGCCCGTATCAACGCTGCTGCAAGACTGAACGGTCTGTCCTACAGCAAATTCATGTATGGACTGAAGCAGGCGGGAGTAGAGATTAACCGCAAGATTCTGGCAGATATGGCAATCAACGATGCAGAGGGCTTTGCAACACTGGCAGAGCTGGCAAAAAGCAAGGTTGCTTAAGAGAATGTCTTTACCGGCGTTTGTTTAAAAAGAAAAATGTCCTGGCGCAGATTGTGCCGGGGCATGTTTTTATATCGCTTTTTTGAGAATTTGGGCGGCGGGAGATGCGGCGTTGTCCGCCGTGGTTTCCATGGTGCTTTGAGATTTATGAGGGATTATGGGATGAATATTTGCGTAAAGGATATTCAGATAAAAACAAGTGTGGAAAACGGTTGTGAAACAGGCTGCCTGGAAGCTTTGATACGGGCTGAAGCCGGGCAGGAGGTTTTCCTGTGGGCACAGCTTCTGGACAGCGATGGCCGGGAAGCGGACCGCATTTTCCCGGTAGCACTGGAGGCGGAGACGTCGTTTCGCATGGAGGTGCCCCAGGTGCGGCTCTGGAACACAGAACAGCCGCATCTGTACGATCTGGTACTGGAGCTGCGGGATAAGGACGCCCGCCTGCTGGGTACTACGGTGAAGAAGGCGGCCTTTTTTCTTTGGAAAATGGAAAACGGCGTCTGCTGGCTGAATGGCAGAAAGATGATTCCCCGGGTAAAAGAGTATGCCGGGGAAGACGTACGGGAAATCAGAAGAAATAATTTTAATATTCTTCTGACGGATGGGGCAGAGGAAGAAGAATTTCGGACGCTCTGTCTGAAATGTGGAATTTATGGCCTGCCGGAGCGCCAGTGGCAGGCAGACGGCGGCAGCATGGAAAATTTCTGCAGCGGCGGCACGGCAGATCCCGATATTGAACTGCAGGTGGTGTCCCGCGGGATTCTGATTGAAAACAGAAAGATTTTTTCAAATACGGCACAGTATAGTCTGCACTGCAGTGTGTACAAAGACGGCGACCTGCTCAGTGAAAAGACAATACAGGCGGATACGCCTCCCGGAACGGCTCTTTACCTGGATTTTCCTCTGGAGGAACCGGGTGAACCGGGGGAATATGTGTTGGAAGCGTCGTTCTGCCTGAAAAAAGATACGCCCTGGGCAAAATCGGGATATAAGATTACGTCCGCCCGGTGTATATCTTCGAAACTGTTTTCAGAATAAATCTGAATAAAGCTGAACAGAAGTGGAAATAACTCGTTCACTTCGGCAGTTTAATAAAAGTTGAATAAATCGAAAAAAATGATTGACGAATGACGAGACGAATGATATAATCTTATTTGTTTGCGGGAGTGCTGGAATTGGCAGACAGGCTAGACTAAGGATCTAGTGGTCGCAAGGTCGTGTGGGTTCAAGTCCCATCTCCCGCATTTTGAAGAAGGGTTTCCCTGAGATCATAAAATGATTTTAAGGGATATCCTTTTTTAGTTTGAAGGGTAGTTCAGCAGGCGATTTAATGCTTAGATTTCCTGGAAAAATTTGACGAAAATATTTTCAAAAAGATTAAAAAAGTAATTGACTTTTCAAAGAAAGTATTGTATATTATTGCTTGTGCGAAAGCACTTCATATGGAAAATGCAGGAGTGGCGGAATTGGCAGACGCGCAGGCTTCAGGTGCCTGTGGTCGTTAAGATCGTGTGGGTTCAAGTCCCATCTCCTGCAT